>NZ_AP023189.1:3927142-4228571 GCF_012767755.2 Pseudomonas tohonis | reverse complement strand
TGGTGGACTTCAAGGCGCGCAAGGCCATGCCGCGCCAGCAGGTGCGCGGGATGATCGCGCGCACCTACTTCTACATGAGCGAACGCTACGGCCTGCGCCTGTCCAGGCAGGATCGCCAGCTCTACACCGCCTGGAACAAGCAGTACCCGGTGGAAGCCTGGGAGCGGAACCGCAACCAGCGCGTCGCCTGCGCCATGGGCCACGGCAACCACTTCGTGGGGGCGGTGAACCTGAAGCTGTGCAAGTGAGGGAAGCGGCGTTGCTGCGAAGGAAGATGCCGATCCTGGTCGGGGCGCGTAGGGGCGGTGTAGGGGCGACTTCAGTCGCCCAGGGCAACGGCGTTGCCCCGGTCCTGCGGAGGGCAGCCCTACGGGCTGCTTGGCGACTGAAGTCGCCCCTACAGGTTGTGCTTGCCTGATGAGGTAGCATCGCCAGCGGCCGTGCGGGGAGACCCTCGGGTCTGCCGGGTCCTGTTAGCTGGTTCGCCAACCCCGCGCGGTCTGCCCCCCCATGTTTGGGCGCATCAACCGCGAAGGCTCCTGGAACAGCGCATCGCGAATGAATTCGCTCCCACCCTCTCCCTGAGCCTCATGAGCTTGCCCCGCGCTGTATGCCGTTTTTCCCATCGATCTGTGCCTATCGGCCGCCGCGCGTTGCGCCCTAGCATCGGCCATCGGTGATGAGGGCGGTGCGATGGACGACATTCCCGGCGGTATCGAGTTTTCAGGCCTGCAGGTGCGGCGGTTGGCGCCCGACGACCTGGAGACGGTCTGCATGCACCGCGAGGCGATGTTCCTCGAGGCGGGGGGCGACCCGGCGCGGCTGCGGACGATGACCGGGCACTTCCGCCCCTGGCTGCGCGAGCGCCTGGCCGATGGGCGCTACTACGGTTTCGCGCTGATGGACGAGGCGCGCATCGCGGCGGCCATCGGCCTGATGAGCATCGAATGGCCGCCGCATCCGTCCCATCCGGAGGTGGGCCAGCGCGGCTATGTGCTGAACGTGTTCGTCGAGCCTGACTACCGGCGCCGGGGCCTGGCGTCGGCGCTGATGAAGCTGGCGGAGGCCGAGTTCATCCGTCGTGGCCTGGGCTTCGCCGTGCTGCATGCGACCCAGGTCGGCAGGCCGGTGTACGAGGCGCTGGGCTGGGCCGCCACCAGCGAGATGGCCAAGGCTATCGGCTGAGTTGTGGTGTTTTTTCACCTCGCGTGATGTCCCGTTAAAACCCCCTGGCTGTCCGCCATTGCCCTCGGGCGCGCAGGGGCGCCTGGCTTAACGTTGCCCTCTACACACCACGACAAGCAGCCGTGCCGCCTGGCACGGTAGAAGAGGGGAGTGCGATGCCGAAACCCGCGAACCTGCTGATTCCCGCCGTCCTGCTGGCCCTGGCCGGGCTGCTCGGCGGCTGTGGCGAGGAGGCCAAGCCGGCCGCGCCGCAGAACGCCGCCACCCTGGCACCGGCCGACCCGGCCCTGGCCAAGGTCTACGACACCAGCTGCAAGCTGTGCCACGCCAACCCCGCCTCCGGGGCGCCGCAGAGCGGTGACGCCGCCGCCTGGGCGCCGCGTGTCGCCCAGGGCACCGACAGCCTGCTGGACCACAGCATCAACGGCTTCAAGGGCATGCCGCCGATGGGCATGTGCATGCAGTGCTCGGAAGACCAGTTCCTCGCGCTGATTTCCTTCATGTCCGGTCAGCACCTCGAATAAGGCGTCCCCCATGGCTATGAACCTCACCCGACGCCAGCTGCTGCAACGGGCCGGCGTGGCCGGCGTCTTCACTGCGCTGGCCTGCACCCCGGCGCTGGCGGAACTGGCCCGCGCGCCCCGGCTGATCCCCTGGCGCAACTGGTCCGGCGGGCAGAGCTGCCTGCCCCAGGCGCGCCTCGCCCCGCAGAGCCTGGACGAGCTGGTCCAGGTCATCCGCCAGGCCGAAGGCAAGGTCCGCCCGGTGGGCTCGGCCCACTCCTTCAGCGCCCTGGTGCCCACCGACGGCACCCTGGTGTCGCTGGCCTACTTCAACGGCCTGCTCGCCAACGATCCGGCCACCCTGCAGGCGGAGTTCGCCGCCGGCACGCCGATGTCCCTCATGGGGCCGGCGCTGCAGGCGGTCGGGCAGGCGCTGCCGAACATGGCCGACATCGACTACCAGACCCTGGCCGGGGCGATCGCCACCTCGACCCACGGCACCGGCGTCGGCTTCGGCTCCTATTCCTCACAGGTCACCGGCCTGCAACTGGTGACCGCCAGCGGCGAGGTGCTGGATTGCGACGCCCAGCGCCACCCCGAGGTGTTCAACGCCGCGCGGGTGTCCCTGGGCGCCCTGGGCGTGGCGACGCGGGTGCGCCTGCAGAACCGCGAGGCCTATCGCCTGCGCGAGAGGCAGTGGATCGCCAGCACCGAGGAACTGCTGGAGGACGTAGGCAACCTCACCCGCGACAACCAGCACTGGGAGATGCTGGTGATCACCCATTCCGACTACGCGCTGTCCGTCGCCCTCAACGAGACCACCGACCCGGCCACGCCGCCGCTGGACCCGGAGGAGGAGGGCGGCAACGGCTTCGTGAAGATCATCGAGAACCTCGACAAGTACGGCAGCGACTTCCCCGCCGCACGCCGCGCGCTGCTCAACAGCCTGCGCCACATCGCCAGCTTCGACGACCGGGTCGGCGACTCCCACGAGATCTACGCCAACGTGCGCAACGTACGCTTCAACGAGATGGAGTACTCGGTGCCCGCCGAGCATGGCCCGGCCTGCCTGCGGGAGATCCTCGCGCTGATCCGCGACAAGGACCTGCGCACCTGGTTCCCCATCGAGTACCGCTACGTGAAGGCCGACGACATCCCCCTGAGCATGTTCGAGGGCCGCGACAGCTGCTCCATCTCCGTGCACCAGCACTACAGCATGGATCACCACAACTTCTTCGCCGCCATCGAACCGATCTTCTGGAAGTACGCCGGCCGGCCGCACTGGGGCAAGCTGCACACGCTCAATGCGCGCACCCTGCAGGCGCTCTACCCGCGCTGGAAGGAATTCACCGAGGTGCGCCAGGCGCTGGACCCGAGCGGCAAGTTCCTCAATGCGCACCTGTCCTCGATCCTCGGCGTGGCCGGATAACAAGGAGAAGCCATGAACCGTCGCAAATTCCTCGTCGGCACGGCCGGTGCCGGCGTGCTGCTCGCCGGTGTCGGCGCCTGGCTGCGGCCGGCCGACAAGGGCGCCCCGTACAGCGACTACTTCGCCCGCCTGAACCGCGAGCTCAAGACCCAGGGGCCGATGCGCCCGGTGATGCTGATCGACCTCGACCGGCTGGACCACAACATCGACGTGGTGATGCAGTCGGTGCGCCGTGCCGGCAAGTCGCTCCGATTGGTGGAGAAGTCCCTGCCCTCGCCACAGCTGCTGGACTACATCGCCAAGCGCGCCGGCACCCAGCGGCTGATGTCGTTCCACCAGCCCTTCCTCAACCACGACGCCGAGCGCTTCCCCGAATCGGACATCCTGCTCGGCAAGCCCCTGCCGGTGCGTTCCGCACAGCTGTTCTACGAGGCCCATCGCGGCCCGTTCGACCCGGCCCGGCAGCTGCAGTGGCTGCTCGACACCCCCGAGCGACTGGCGCAGTACCTGGCGCTGGCCAAGGCCCTGAACATCCGCATGCGCATCAACATCGAGCTGGACGTGGGGCTGCACCGGGGCGGCGTGCAGGACACGGCCGGCCTCGGGCGGATGCTCGAGCTGATCGGCGCCAACCCGCAGCACCTGGAGTTCGCTGGCTTCATGGGCTACGACCCCTTCGTCGGCATGGGCGTGCCCGGCATCCTCGGCTCGCCCGAAGCGCTCTTCGCCAAGGTGATGACGCTGTACGACGGCTTCGTCGACTACGCCCGCACCCAGCACCCCACGCTGTGGCGCCCCGGCCTGACCCTGAACACCGCCGGCAGCCCCAGCTACCGCATGCACGAGCGCGAGCGCACCAGCAGCGAGGTCTCGGTGGGCTCGGCACTGCTCAAGCCCACCCACTACGACCTGCCGTCCCTGGAGGAGCACCAGCCGGCGGCCTACATCGCCACCCCGGTGCTCAAGAGCACCGGCGCGGTGCGCATCCCGGCGCTGGACGGCAAGTCGGCGCTGTTCTCCTGGTGGGACCCGAACCAGCGCGAGACCTTCTTCATCTACGGCGGCAACTGGATGGCCGAGCCGGAATCGCCCAAGGGCCTGCAGTTCAACGGCCTCTACGGGCGCAGCTCCAACCAGGAAATGATCAACGGCTCCCACGCCGTCGGCCTGGGCGTGGATGACCAGGTGTTCCTGCGGCCGACCCAGTCCGAATCCATCCTCCTGCAGTTCGGCGACCTGCTGGCGGTGCGCGATGGGCGCATCGTCGAGCAGTGGCCGGTGTACAGCTGACTGGAGGATGCACCGTCGTAGGTTGGCGCCGAGCGTAGCGAGGCCCAACGGCGCGAGGGCTCGGCTGCGCTGCGTTGGGCTTCGTACCTCAGCCCAACCTACGAACGCGTTGCACTAGCGGGCCGTGAAAAACGAAAACCCCAGGCCATCGACCTGGGGTTTCGCATTCCCGGAAGGGTCAGAGGCTGAACGGCAGGTTCAGCTTGGCCCAGAACATCTCGCCCTCCGGGCGGTTCTCCACGGCGAACTCCTTGGCCCAGCGCATCTCCACGCTGGCGTACTTGAGGAAGGTCAGGTGCACCGCCGGGCCGATGGCGAAGACCTGCCCGCGCACACCGTCGTCCACGTCCTCGCCCATGAAGGTCACCGTGCGGCCGAACTGCCTGTCGTCGGTGGTCTGCTTCACGTAGTAGCCGTTCAGGCCCAGGCGCAGGTTGTCGGTCACCCGGTAGCTGGTGGAGTAGTCGAAGTGGAACAGCTGGCCGGACTGGTAGTCGGTGTCCGGGTTCTCCTTGTTGAAGCTGTAGGTGGTCTTGACCGACAGCTCGGTGCGCTCGCTGGGCTGCCAGGTGGCCGAGAGCAGCGGCTTGTAGGTGACGAAGTTGTTGCCGGTGTTGGCCGGTCGCGCGGCGTCGTAGCTGCCGGTGGGCAGGGTGATCTCCAGGGCGGCGCCCAGGGTCAGGTCCTGGCCCATGTCCCAGAGGATCAGCGGCGCGATGGTGGTGTCGCCCTGGGCTTCGCGGCGGCTCTCTTGGCCGAACAGCGCCACCTGCTGGCGCATGTAGGGCTGCGCCACGTAGCCACCGACCCGGCCGCCCAGCAGCCGCAGCGGGCTGAGGTAGTCCAGGCGCGGGATGATCGCGTCGGAGGTGATCTTCACCTCCGGCACCTTGCCGCCCAGTGAGCTGATGTCCAGCTGCTTCGACTCGTAGTGGTTGTAGTAGAGGTTGAAGGCGAACATGTGGTCCGGAAGGCTGTTCACGTCCAGCGGCAGGACGAAGAAGCCATCGGTGCCGGGGCCGATGTTGTCGACACCGTTCTCGGTGGCCTGGGCGGGCAGGGCGAGGGACGTCGCGACGACGAGTGAGGCTGCCAGCGAGGGCAGCTGGGGAACGCGGATCGGGTTCATGATTGAGCTCGTTTCTTATTGTTGGCGGACGGCCGCGGAACCGGGTTCCGCGCCGGCCCATAGAAATAAGCGCTCAAGGCCGCGCGATGCAGGGCATTGCCGGACAGGCAGGGGGCTTTTCGGGGACAGCTAGCAATATTCTGTTACACCCGCTCTTGGTGTACCCGCCAACGCGTTATGATGGCGCCGCCGCGCGTCCTGGCCGCAGAACAAGAACCTCAGGCGCCTCGGTTCGGGAACTGCCTGCCATGCCTATCGCCACCCTCGATCCCCAGCTCGACCTCGCCCTGGTTTCGCCCTTCCTCCTGCAGACCCTCACGGAGGTGGCGAACGACAAGGGCGTCAGCAGCGAGCGCCTGTGCCGCGGTCTCGGCTTCACCCCGGACGAGTTGCAGGACCCCTCCCAGCGCATCTCCTATCGCCAGGCGGTGACCCTGATCCAGCGCGCCCTCGCGGCTTTCCCGGACGGTGGCCTGGGGCTGTGGGTCGGGCACCGCAACGTGCTCGGCACCCTCGGCCTGCTGGGCCACGTGCTGTCGCTGTGCAAGACCCTGCGCGATGCCTTCGATGTCGGGCGACGCTTCCAGCACACCACCGGCGGCATGGCCGTCTACACCCTGCACGAGGGGGCGAAGGAAAGCGTCGTCGAGGTGGAATGCCGGCTGCCCCATGCCGACGTCCAGGTGTTCGCGGTGGAGGAGTTCTTCGCCAGCCTGATGGTCTACAACCGCGCATTGGTCGATGCCGAGTTCCAGCCCCTGCGCTTCGAATTCACCCATGCCGCGCCCGGCTACGTCGCCGAATACCGGCGCCTGCTGGGCCCCAACCTGCATTTCGGCTGCCTGCACAACCGCATGGTCATCGCCAGCCACTGGCTGGACATGCAGTTGCCCAGCCACCAGCCCGTCGCCTTGCGCCAGGCGCTCAACCTGCTGGAGCTCGAATGCGCGCAGGTGCAGCAGAAGATGGACCTGCTGCAGACGGTGGAGCGCGCCATCAGCCGCGACCTCGCCCATGGCAGCCAGATCGACAAGGTCGCCCGCGATCTCAACATGAGCAGCCGCACCCTGCGCCGTCGCCTCACCGAGCACGGCATCACCTTCGACGCCTTGCAGGAGCAGGTGCGCCGGGCGCGCGCCATGAGCCTGCTGGGCAACCCGGACCTGCCCATCGAGCGCATCGCCGAAGAGCTCGGCTACAGCGATGTGCGCGGCTTTCGCCGGGCCTTCAAGCGCTGGACCGGGCAGAGCCCCTCCGCCTGCCGCGACGAGGTGATGGCCGCGCAGTGATGCGCCGGGCCAGCGGCGTCTACGCGGGCTCCCCGATGCACCACCACTGGACGGCCAGGTCGTCATCGGCCTGGGTCGCGTCATGCCCGTGCTCGATGAAATGGGCGGGCACCCTCAGCGCGAGCCTGTCGCTCAGGCGCTTGGGTGCGAGCCCGTTCCCCTGCCCGAGAAAGCCGAGGTAGTAGTCGCGATCGTGGAACACCGTCACTTCGCTCTGGTGCAACCAGGGCCAGACCAGGATGCAGGCGACCCGGTAATAGCCCTGGCTGCGATCCGCTGCGCGGGATAGATGGGCGGCGGCCTCCAGCATCTGCTGGGCGCAGAAGGCCTGGTGTTCGATGCGTGCCTGCGGCCCCTGGACCAGGGTGTTCGGCACCGGGATCTTCCAGTTCAGGTAGCGCGCCATGTCCTGGCCGCGCGGATGGAACTGGCCCTGGAAGCCCGCCGCCCACCGCTCCAGGGCTCGAAGGCGGCGGTGGACGCCACGGAGTTTCTTGTCGCTCAGGGTGAAGTGTCGCAACGAGGGCCTCGGCGGCGGGTGGCGTGGCGGGAATGGGCGTCCTGCGGGGACGGGGGCCGGCGGATGATAGGCGAGGCGCCCGGGTGGGAAAAGGGCCCGCCAAGGCGGCGGGCCCCGGCGCGGCTGTCACACGCGGAAGCGGGTCACCATCGTGCTCAGCTCGATGGCCAGGCGCGACAGCTCCTGGCTGGAGGCGCTGGTCTGGTTGGCACCGGCGGCGGTCTGCATGGACAGGTCGCGGATGTTCATCAGGTTGCGATCCACCTCGCGGGCGACCTGGGCCTGTTCTTCGGATGCACTGGCGATGATCAGGTTGCGTTCGTTGATCTGCGAGATCGACGCGGTGATCCGCTCAAGTGCGGCACCGGCGCTGGCGGCCGACCTGAGCGTCTGCTCGGCCTGCTCCGCGCCGGCCAGCAGGGCGCCGACGGTGCCCTGGGTGCCGGTCTGGATGTTGTCGATCATCACCTCGATCTCCTCCGTGGAGCTCTGGGTGCGTTGCGCCAGCGAGCGCACCTCGTCGGCGACGACGGCGAAACCGCGCCCGGCCTCGCCGGCGCGTGCCGCTTCGATGGCGGCATTGAGCGCCAGCAGGTTGGTCTGGGCGGCGATGCCCCGGATCACGTCGAGTACCGTGCTGATGTCGCGGGTCTGGTTCGCCAGTTCGGAAGCCTGGACCGAGGCCTGGGTCACCTGGCCGGCCAGGGTGCGGATGGAGGCGATGGCCTCGTTGACCTGGGCGAAGCCGCGGCGCCCCTCGTCGTCGCTTTCCTTCGATGCGGCTGCGGTGCTCGCGGCGTTGCGCGCGACCTCTTCAACGGCGGCGGTCATTTCGTTCACGGCGGTGGCGGCCTGCTCGATCTCGGCGTTCTGCTGGTGCAGCCCACGATTGGAATCCTCCGTCACGGCATGCAGCTCCTCGGAAGCCGAGGCCAACTGGTCGGAGGAGCTGCCGATCTGCTGGATGGTCGCCCTCAGGTTGGCCTGCATGCCCTTGAGGGCGGCCAGCAGCAACGCCGGCTCGTCCTTGCCGACCACGCTGATGTCCCGGCTGAGGTCGCCGCTGGCGACCCGCTCGGCGATGGCCACGGCGTCGCCCAGGGGCAGGATGATGCTGCGGGTCAGCAAGGTGGCGGCGCCAACGGTGATCAGGAGGATGGCGCTCAAGGCGACGACGGCCACGACCCGGGCTTCATCCGCCGCCTCGTCGCTGAGCTGCGCCGCGGCGAAGGCGTTCTCGGCGTTGAAGCGGATCAGTTCGTCCAGCGCCTTGGTCATGGCGCCGGCGTATTCGGCCAGCGGGCCGTTGGCGAGCCTGTCGGCGTCGTCGATCCGGCCGGCGTCCACCGCGTCGAGTATCTGTTGCTGCAGGCCGCGGTAGGTTTCGTAGGTGCTGACGAAGTGATCGTAGAGCTTGCGGTTCTCCGCCTCGGTGATGGCGCTTTCGTAGGCATCGAACTGCTTGGGCAATGCCTGCAGGTTCGCCTTGATCCTGGCCATCGTGTGCTGCCGTACGGTCGGCTCGTCGACGATGATGCTGCGCAGGGTCAGGGCGCGGGTGTCGCCGATCGCCGCCCCCAGCTCGCTCAGGGCGACGACGCCCGGCAGCCAGGTGCCGCGAACCTCGGTCGAGGCGGCGTCCATCCTGCCGGTCTCGTAGAGGTTGATGCCGCCCATCGCCAGCACCATCAGGGCCAGCAGCGCGAAGATGAGTCCGGCCCGTTTTCCGATCTTGAGGTTCCTCAACTGAATACTCCTTCAAATGACAGTTGGTGGGTGTGAAAAGCCAGGGTCCCCGTGCGGACGTCGGCCGCGCACGGTGGGATGTTCGTTGCCGCCACGCCTTGCCGGCGGCCATGGGCTGGCGCCGGCAACGGGCCGGCCTGCTAGGCGCCGGAATGGCTGGCAGGGTGTGGCTGATCGGTCTTCAGCGGGGTCGAGTGCTGCCGGGCCTGGCGCAACCATTCGTTCTCGCTGCGCAGGTCGTGGGTGAATTCGGCGAGCCCGACGCGGATGCGTGCCTCGGGCAATCCCTTGCCGCCGGCGAAGCAGTGCTCGAAGGCCTCTTCGATGCGGCTGGTCAATGCCTGCGCGCCGAGGGTCCTCGCCTGCTGCAGGAGCACCAGGAATTCGCCGGGGCGCCGCATGCAGACGAGGTCGGTGCTGCGCAGCCCGGCGACGATCAGGTGCCCCAGGCGGACGCTCAGGGCGTTGGTCACCAGCGCGCCGTGCCGCTCCCCGAGCGCCTCGAAGTCGTCGATGCGGATGTGCGCGACGGTGGCCTGGCCGGAGCCGCACCGGCAGCGCAGGAAGACCTGCGCCAACTGGTAGAGCCAGCGGTCATGGGGCGTGAGCATGCGCTCGTCGAAGCCGGCGACGATGGACAACGCCTTCTGCTGCCTCAGCAGTTGCTTGGCCAGGCTGTAGCTCGCCCAACCGACCACGAAGGGATAGATGACCAGCATGGGTAGGCATGCCCAGATGACCCGTGCCGGCGTTTCCCAGGTGACCTCGAAACCCAGGCAGGCCCCGGCCAGGAAAATGCCCGCAGCCGCGGCCGCGAGCCCCTTGGAGAGGAGGTGGATGCCCTTGGCCGTGACGCAGTTCATCGCGACCATCGACAGCAACAGCAGCGATGGCAGCGCGCTGAAGTGCATGGCCACGACCCACCCCCCGGCGAAGGCGCAATCGAGCTGGAGGTTGCGCAGTTCGGCCCGGTAGGGCGCGGGCGAGGCGAGGGCGATGCGGTAGGCGAGGTAGGGCCAGATGAAACCGTTCAGCCCCATCAGCCCCCAGAGCGGCCAGGTGCCCGGGTAGGTGGTGGTCGCGACATAGATGAAGCTCAGTGCGCAACCGATGGCTCGCGGTTTGTAAATGCGGTTGGCAAAACTGATCCCTGCCGCCGAATTACGATCGATAGCCATAAGCCGCCCCGCGGATTGGCAGTAAAATTGTGATGTATGCCCCGAAGGAATTGGCCTGCGCGGTCCCAGGAGACCGCGCAGCGATTTCGGTTGGTAGGCAGGGGTGCGTCCGTGTCGGGCAGCGTTGCCGCGCCTGCCTGGACAGCACCCTGGATGCGCTGGGTGAACCTCGGTGCGAGCCCCGGTGAGGGGGTGCAAATAAAAATACGATCGTATTCTAATTCAGAGAACCGTGATGAGTAAACGTCCCGTGATCGACAGGAACCTGGTGTTGGACGCCGCCATCTCGGTTGTCATGGAACAGGGCATTTCTGCGTTGAGCATCGGCGAGGTGGCCAAGGCCGCCGGGATCAGCAAGGGCGGCGTGCAGTCGTGCTTCGGCACCAAGGACGGGCTGATCGAGGCGATGGTCAATCGCTGGAAGACCGACTACGAGCTTTCGGTGCGCTCGCGCCTGGCGCCCGATGCCGGGATGCTCGACCACCTGATCGCGCAGATCGGCATCATCGCCATACCCGACGAGGAGTTGAGCCGGCGCGCCGCCGCGATCCTCACGGCGATGTTCAGCCACGAAAGCCTGAAGACGCAGGCCAACGACTGGTACCGCTCCCTGCTGCTGGGCGACGCCTTCGAGACCGAGCGCGGCAAGCGCGTGCGCCTGGCCTTCCTGGCTGCGACGGGTGCGTTCTTCCTGCGCTCGTTCAGCATCATGGACATCTCCGAAGGCGAGTGGCGGACCTTTCACGAGGACATCGCCCAGTTGCTGCCGGGCGAGGAGCCCGAACGCTAGCGGCGGCCTCGCCTGCACCCCATTGACGAAAACGAGGACCTCCATGCTGACCAAGGCCTTTCAATACAAGTGCTGGGCGGACCGACGTGTCCTGGAGGCCATCGGGCTGATCGATGCCACGCGGTTTCCCGAGTCGCTGGCCTTCATCCTGCAGCAGCTCAACCACATGGTGATTGTCGAGGACCTGTTCCGCGCGCGCCTGACCGGGGCGGCGGAGCCCCACGCGGCCACCAACAGCGATGTGGTGCCCGACTACCCGACGCTCAAGCGCCGCCTGCTCGCGTCCGGCCAGTGGTACGCCGAGGCGGTCGCCCGGCTGGACGCTGCCGATGCAGCGCAGGAGATCGGCTTCCGCTTCACCGATGGGCGCACGGGCCGGCTGAGCCGCGAGGAGATGTTCTTCCATGTGCTGAACCACGGCACCTACCACCGCGGCAACATCGCCCACGCCCTGGACCTGGCCGGTGTGGCGCACCCGGCGGACACCTACACGGTGTTCGTGCACGCCACCGAGCCCGCGCGCCGGGAGACGGCCTGACGCCGCGCTAGGGCGCGCTGTCCTGGGCGCCGGCCAACGGTTCTTCCAGTCGCGGCTTGTAGAACAGCAGGCGTTGGGTCTGCGCCGTACGGGTGAATTTCTTCGCCCAGGACGGCGAGACGTTGCGGTCGTGGAAGTACAGCGCGCCGTCGGTGCGGTCCCGCAGCTGGCCGTTCAGCGCCTTGCGGGCGATCTCCCGGGCGAGGGTGAAGCGGTCGTCCTCCACGGCTTCGTCGGGGCGACCATCGCACCACCAGGAGAACTGGCAGCTGCGGCTTTCCGAGCCTTGCTTGACCACCGCGCAGACGGTCTTGGGGAAGGCCCCGTCGCCCAGGCGGTTCATCACCACGTTGGCCACCGACTCCATGTCCTGCGCCGGGGCGCCCTTGGCTTCCCAGTAGATGGAGCGGGCGAGGCAGGTGATGGGGTCGTCCAGCGGCGCCTCGCCGTCGGGGTCCACGGCACGGGCTTCGCTACGGGTGATCGGCGGGGTGTCGGCTGGAATCGGCGCCTGGCTGGCGGCCTTCTCTTCCAGCACTTCGGCCTTGTCTTCCGCGGCCTGGGCCTTCTCCCGGGTTTCCCCGGCGTGGGAGGGCCCGCCGACGAGCAGCGCGGCCACGCAAAGCATTCCTGATATCCAGCGCATGATCGACCTCGCCAACGCCGAGCTTCCGGGACCGCCCCGGGCCGGGCGGCTGCCAGCGGGGCGCGCCTGGCTCGCCCCGCACGAGGCATAGACTGCGGCTGCGCTGGATCA
Organism: Pseudomonas tohonis; assembly: GCF_012767755.2. Classification (NCBI taxonomy): domain Bacteria; kingdom Pseudomonadati; phylum Pseudomonadota; class Gammaproteobacteria; order Pseudomonadales; family Pseudomonadaceae; genus Pseudomonas; species Pseudomonas tohonis. The sequence goes on along the minus strand of NZ_AP023189.1, from coordinate 4,216,217 downwards.
TTCCCTGGTGGCGGCGACTCCCGCCCCGTCGAAGGCGTTGCCGATCACCCGCTCCTGGCGTTCGACGCTCTGCTGGGTGAAGGCCATGAACGCGGCGAGCGGCAGCGGCTTGCTCAGCAGGTAGCCCTGGAACTGCTGGCAGCCCCGTTCCAGCAGGCACTGCATCTGCGCCTCGGTCTCGACGCCCTCGGCGATCACCGTCAGGCCCATGCTCTGGCCCAGGGCGATGACGCTGCAGACGATGGCCTCGCTGTTGGCGTCGGTGAGCAGGTCGCAGATGAAGGAGCGGTCGATCTTCAGCTTGCCCAGCGGCAGGCGCTTGAGGTGGCTGAGGGACGAGAAGCCGGTGCCGAAGTCGTCGAGCGAGAAGGACACGCCATGCTCCACCAGCTGCGACATCTTGCGCGTCAGGTCCTCCAGGTCCTGGACCAGCATGGTCTCGGTCAGCTCCAGCTCCAGGCGGCTGGCGTCCATGCCGTGGCGCCTGAGCATCTCCAGCACCTCGGGCACGAAGCTGGCCTGGCGGAACTGCTTCTGGCTGATGTTGACCGCCAGGCACAGGTCCTTGCGGAGGGGGTCGTCCGCCCAGCTGCGCAGTTGTGCGCAGGCCTGCTCCAGCACCCATTTGCCGATGGGGATGATCAGCCCGCTGCGCTCGGCGTGGTCGATGAACTCACCTGGCGGCAGCAGGCCGCGCTGCGGGTGGCGCCAGCGGATCAGCACCTCGGCACCGATCACCCGCCCGGTGACATCGAGCTGCGGCTGATAGTGCAGCTCGAACTGCCGCTCGCGCAGGGCCGCCTGCAGCTCGCGCTCCAGCACCGAGCGCTCGGCGGCGTCGGTCTGCAGGACGTGGAGCAGGGCGAAGAACATCGCCATCGCCGCGCCGGCCTGGGCCCAGGAGCCGGGCGTGCGCACCTCGTCCGGCAGGTTGTGGCCGGGGAGCGGTGTCCAGTTGGTGGAGGCCAGGCCGGTGAAGGTCACCAGGCACAGCAGCGCGACGCCATAGCGCAGCCACAGGCCTTCGTCGCGGAAGGCCATCAGCGCGGCCAGGGTGAGTGGCAGCAGGTAGAGGTGGGTGGCGCGGGGCGCCGCCGCGTTGGGCGCGTCGAGCACGATGGCGGTGCCGGCGATGGTGACGATCAGCACGCTGAAGAGCAGGAGGTTGGCGCTGCGCGCCTTGTTGCACACCGTGAGGTGGAAGACCGCCAGGCCCGAGGTGATCAGCACCGCATCCATCGCGACGATGGCCCAGAGGCCGCGCAGGCTGAAGACCACCGCCCAGATCAGGCCCAGTACCAGCATCACGCTGCTCGCCAGCAGGCGCATGCGCCGCTCGCGGCGCTGGGCCACCGACACCAGGTCGGCGGCATGCCACAGCTGCCTTACGCGCTTCCACAAGCGAGTTGTCGCGTTCATTCGGGGTTCCCGTGCGCCCGTGTTCAGCCGGGCCGTCCGTTCCACGCGGCGATCCCTGCAGGCTGGGAAGGATTATAGAAGGCGGTTTTCCCAGGCGCAGCGGCAGGACGGGGGCGCATGGGGTGCAGGTCGTTTTTGCCCCTGCCCGGCGCATCGCGGGGGCGGCCCGGGGCAGGGGGCAACCCTGTTCAGTCCATTTCCACCTGCCACCAGGCAGGCAGCAGGCGGCGGATCTCGGGTTGGGCGAAGCGGTCGTCCATCAGGTGCACCACGCCGCGGTCGCCCTGGGTGCGGATCACCCGCCCGGCGGCCTGCACCACCTTCTGCAGCCCGGGATAGAGGTAGGTGTAGTCGTAGCCGGCCTGGAAGATCGCGGCCATGCGCTGCTTCAACTGCTCGTTCACCGGGTTCACCTGGGGCAGGCCGAGGGTGGCGATGAACGCACCGATCAGGCGCTCGCCCGGCAGGTCGATGCCTTCGCCGAAGGCCCCGCCGAGCACCGCGAAGCCGATGCCGCGGCCGCCCTCGGCGAAGCGTTCGAGAAAGGCCGTGCGCGCGCCTTCGTCCATGCTCCGCGACTGGCTCCAGGCGGGGATGAAGGGGTGGCGTTCGGCGAACAGCGCCGCCACCTGCTCCAGGTACTGGTAGCTGCTGAAGAAGGCCAGGTAGTTGCCCGGGCGCTGATGGAACTGGTCGGCCATGCGCTCGACGATGGGTTCCAGGGATTGCGTGCGGTGCTGGTAGCGGGTGGACAGACGCCGTGCCACGCGCACCTGCAACTGCTCGGCGGCGAAGGGCGACTGCACCTCCAGCCAGGGCGTGTTGGCCGGCACCCCCAGCAGGTCGGCGTAGTAGCGGCGCGGGTTGAGGGTGGCGGAGAACAGCACCGTGGAGCGGCTGCCGGCCAGGCGCGGGCCGAGGAAGGGCGCCGGCACCAGGTTGCGCAGGCACAGGGTGGAGCGGCTGCTCTTGCCGGCCAGGTACTTGTTCAGGTCGAACAGCGAATGGCGGTCGAACAGCTCGGCCATGCGGGCGAAATGCATGGCGTCGAAATAGAACGCCATCAGCTCCGGGTCCAGCGGGGCGCCGGGCTGCTCGGCGAGGTGGTCGGTGATGGCGGTGACCGCGTTCTGCAGCGCTCCGAGCAGCTTCTGCGGCGGCTCGTCGTAGGCCTGGTAATCCACCCGCTGGGCCTTGTTCAGTTCGCTCCAGCTGCGCTGCACACGCTCCAGCGGCTTCTTCAACGCCGGCGGCACGCTCTTGCACAGGGCCTTCAGCGCGCCCTGGCGCAGTTCGGCGGAGTACATGGCGCGCGCCCGCTCCACCAGGTTGTGGGCCTCGTCCACCAATACGCCGACGCGCCACTGGTTGGCCTGGGTGAGGCCGAAGAGCAGGGCGCCGAGGTCGAAGTAGTAGTTGTAGTCGCCCACCACCAGGTCGCTCCAGCGCGCCATCTCCTGGCCCAGGTAGTAGGGGCAGACCCCGTGCGCCAGGGCCACTTCGCGCAGGGCGGCGCGGTCCAGCCAGCGGCGTTCGGCGGCGGCCTTGCGCGCGGCCGGCAGGCGATCGTAGAAGCCCCGCGCCAAGGGGCAGGCTTCGCCATGGCAGGCGCTGCCGGGGTGCTCGCAGGCCTTGTCGCGGGCGGTGAGCTCGAGCACCCGCAGGGGCAGCACGTCGACGCTGTCGCGCAGGGTCGCCAGGCTGTGCAGGGCCAGTTGGCGCCCCGGAGTCTTGGCGGCGAGGAAGAAGATGCGCTCCAGGCGCTCGCCGCCCAGGGCCTTGAGCTGGGGGAACAGGGTGGCCAGGGTCTTGCCGATACCGGTGGGGGCCTGGGCCAGCAGGCAGCAGCCGGTGCTGGCGGCCTTGTACACCGCCTCGGCCAGTTCACGCTGGCCGCTGCGGAAGGTGGCGTGGGGGAAGCGCAACGCCTGCAGCGCCGTGTTGCGCACGCCCTGGTGGGCCAGCTCCGCCTCGGCCCAGGCGATGAAGGCCAGGCACTGCGCCTCGAAGAACACCTGCAGCTCGGCGGCGCTGGCGCGCTCGGTGAACAGGGTTTCCTTCTGGCTGCCGACATCGAAATACACCAGGGCCAGTTCCACCTCGTCCAGGCCCCGCTCCTGGCACAGCAGCCAGCCGTAGACGCGCACCTGGGCCCAGTGCAGCTGGCGGTGGTTGGCCGGCTGGCGGGCCAGGTCGCCGCGATGGGTCTTCACCTCTTCCAGGCGGTTGCGCGCGGGGTCGTAGCCGTCGGCGCGGCCGCGCACCCTGAGGTTGCGGAACTCGCCCGCCAGCGCCACCTCGCTCTGGTAGCCCTCGCCCCGGCGCGCCGCCACCAGGGCGTGGCCGGCCATGCCTTCCAGGGCGGTGGGGGCGGGGGTGAAGCGCAGGTCCAGGTCGCCGCACTTGGCGGTGAATTCGCAGAGCGCGCGCACGGCCACCTGGTAGCTCACGCGAGGGCGGCCTCGGTTTCGGCCCATTGCACGTAGCAGACGGTCACCGGCATGCCGTGCGCGGCGCAGAAGTCCAGCCAGCGCAGCTGGTTGTCCTGCAGGCGGTCGCCGGGGCCCTTCACCTCGATCATCTGGTAGCGCCGTTCCCGGGGCCAGAAGCGGATCAGGTCCGGCAGCCCGGCACGGTTGGTCTTGATGTCGGCCAGCAGGCGCTGGAACCACAGCTTCAGGTGCGCGGCGGGCAGGCATGCCAGCGCCTGTTCCAGCAGCGCCTCGTCGAGCACGCCCCAGTAGACGAAGGGCGACTGCAGGCCGTACTTGGCGGCGTGGTTGCGGCGGATGGTGGCCTGCCAGGCATCGCTGTCCAGCTGCGCCAGGCAGGCGGCGAAGGCCTCGCTGCGGCGCGCCTGGAAGTCGGCGGCGAGCAGGTCCGCCGGGGCGGCGTGGAAGGGGTGGAAGAAGGCGCCCGGCACCGGCAGGAAGATCGCCTCCCAGCAGAGCAGGCCGAACAGCGAGTTGACCAGGGTGTTCTCGACGTAGTGCACCGGGCCCGGTTCATCCGCCAGGTGCTGGGCGACGCTGTGCTCCACCGAGACGAAGTCTTCGCCCCTGGGTAGCCGCAGGTCCAGACGCGTCACCGGCGTGGGTGCGCGCGGCGTTTGCTTGGGCAGGCCCAGCCTGCGTCGCAGGCGCGGCAGGATGCGCGTGAGGTGCTGCTGCTCCTCGTCACTGTGCACGCCGGCCGCCAGTTCCAGGGCGAGGCGATGGGCGTCGTCGAAGGCGGCGATCTTCTCCAGCACGCGGATGCGGCGGATACGCGCGCCGGGGTCGCTGCAGCCGGCATAGATCTCCAGCGCCAGGTCCATCTCGCCCTGGCGCTCGCAATGCTGGCCGAGCTGGAACAGCAGGCGCGCGCGGCGGCTTTGCAGCCAGGGGTTGTCGTTGGCCGGCGGAATGCTCGCCAGCACCTCTGCGGGCTCCTCGCCGGCTTCGAAGCGCTCGCGGCACTGGTAGAGGTGCAGGTACAGCTCGATGTCGGCGCGGTGGCGGAAGCCCCGCGAGGCGGCATCCAGCTCGACCTTCTCGTACTGGTAGATGCCCAGGTCGGCGAGCACGAACTCGGACCAGTCCTGGGCCAGGTTGCCGAAGAACATCAGCCGCAGGCGGTCGCACAGGGCCATGAGCTGCAGGGCATGGACGCGCTCCTCCAGCCCCGGGCACCAGGCGTCCAGGGGCTGCGCATCGGGGTGCAGGGGTTGCAACAGGGCGAGCTGGTCGGCCTTGCGCGCACCGGCCCGGCCGAGCTGGGCGCCGAAGCAGTCGGCGATCTCCGGCTTGCGCAGCAGGGCGAAGAGTTGCGCAAGCGTCAGCTGCGGTGCCGGGTCCACCCAGCCCAGCGCCACCAGCGGCTGCAGGGCCTCGCGGGTGGGGCCGATCTCGACGTAAGCCAGCTTGCTTTCGCGAAACAGCGTGCCCTTGCGCATCACCATGCGCACCAGCAGCGCGCGGGAGGCCTTGGGCAGGCCGGCGAAGGCCGCGATGAAGCCCCGCTCCTCGTCGTCCAGCAGGTCGTCATAGCGCGCGCCGATCCAGTCGAGCACGGCCTGGAAGTTGTTCAGGTAGTAGAAGGGATCGTCGAGGGCGCTGGGCATGGCGGAACGGCTTGGGCGAATGGCTGGCTATTTATACAGCTATCGATGGGGCGGCCCAAGGGGATTTCGATCAGCGGAGCGGGTCGGACAGGCCGCTTTTTCGTGGGAGCGGTTTCAACCGCGATGACCCGGCACGGGGGCCGCAGGAGCGAGCTCTGCTCGCGAACTCCATGCCGGGCGACGCTACGCGCTGCTGGGCGACTGAAGTCGCCCCTCCAGGGGGCGGGGGGCTCCAGGCCGTGGAGCATCGCGAATGAATTCGCTCCCACGGGCCTTACAGGGACGAGGTGCGCCTCAGCTTTTCGCACCTCGCAGGATGGCGTAGAGCGGAGCGAAACCCATCGTGGGGCCTTTCCGGTGAATCCTCTTCAACGCCGCCGCAGCAGGCCGACGAAGAACAGCCCGCCGATGGCAGCGGTGGCGATGCCGATGGGCAGGTCCTCGGGGGCGACCAGGGTGCGGGCGGCGACGTCGACCCAGACCAGGAACAGCGCGCCGAGCAGGGCGGCCACCGGCAGCAGGCGGCGGTGTTCGGCGCCCACCAGGCGGCGCGCCAGGTGCGGCAGCATCAGGCCGACGAAGCCGATGGCGCCGCTCAGGGCCACCAGCACGCCGGTGAGCAGCGAGGCGCAGAGGAACACCTGCAGGCGTACCCGCCGGGCGCTGAAGCCCAGGCTGATGGCGGTCTGCTCGCCGGCCATCAGCGCGTTCAGCCCCCGGGCCTGGGCGAGCAGGGCGACCAGGCCCAGCACCAGGCACAGCGCCGGCGGCCAGAGCAGCTCCCAGCGTGCGGCACCGAGCCCGCCGAGCATCCAGAACACCACCGAGCTGGCGGCGTGGTGGTCGCCGAGGAACAGCAGCAGGTTGACCAGCGCCATGCACACGAAGGACACGGCGACCCCCGCCAGCAGCAGGCGATCGCTTTCCAGGCGGCCGTGGCGGCTGGCGATGGCCAGCACCAGCAGCATGCTGCCCAGGGCGCCGACGAAGGCGGCCAGGGGCAGGCTGAGCACACCGATGAATTCGCCCAGGTAGAGCAGCACCAGCACCGCGCCCAGTGCCGCGCCGGAGCTGACCCCGAGCAGGTGCGGGTCGGCCAGCGGGTTGCGCGTGGCCGCCTGCAGGGCGCCACCCACCAAGGCCAGGCCGGCACCCACCAGCGCACCGAGCAGCACCCGGGGCGCGCGGATCAGCCAGACGATGTGTTCCTGGCCACGGCTCCACTCGCCCACGCCGCCCAGGCCCAGGCGCTCGGCGAGGATGCCCCAGACGTGCGCCTGGGGCACTGCGGCCGGACCGAAGCCCAGGGCGGCGATGCAGGAGACCAGCAGCGCCGCGCCCAGGCCGAGCAGCAGCAGGCGGTAGGCGCCGGGCGTGCGCAGCGGGCTCATGGCGCCGTCCCGGTGAAGCGTTCGGGGTGCAGGCCGGCGGCCAGGGTCTCGATGGCCTTGATGTTCTCCACCGAAGGGGTGACGGCGAGGTAGGGCAGGACCACGAAGCGCTGCTCGCGGATCGCCTCGACCGATTGCAGGGCCGGGTGGGCGAGGAGGAAGTCGCGCTTCTGCTGCCAGCTGCGCTCGCCGTAGTCGACGATGAGGATCACCTGTGGGTCGCGCTCGACCACGGTTTCCCAGTTGACCTGGGTCCAGCTGGCGGCCAGGTCGTCCATCAGGTTGCGCCCGCCGGCGGCGTCGATGATCGCTTGCGGCATGCCCAGGCGGCCCGAGGTGAAGGGGCGGTCCTCGCCGCTGTCGTAGAGGAACACCCGGGGTGCCGCGCCGCCGCCCGCCAGGCGCTTGGCCACCTCGGCCTGGCGCGTGCGCAGGCCGGTGACCAGGGCGCTGGCGCGGGCTTCGACGTCGAAGATGCGGCCGAGGTTGCCGAGGTCGCGGTAAAGGTCTTCCAGGCTCGCCGCCTCGCGGGGCATCACGTGGGCGCAGGACTCGCTCAGCTCGTACACCGGGATGCCCAGGGGCGCGAGGGTGGCCGGGGTGACCTCGCCACCCACGCGCATGCCGTAGTTCCAGCCAGCGAAGAAGAAGTCGGCGTCGACGTCGAGCAGCGTTTCGATGGAGGGGTATTTGCGCGCCAGCTCCGGCAGGTCGCCCAGGGCGGCCATCAGCCGGGCATCCGGGGTCTTCCAGCCGCTGATGCCGCTGTAGCCGACCATGCGCGATTGCAGGCCGAGGGCGACCATCATGCCGGTAAGGTTGATGTCCTGGCTCACCGCCCGCTGCGGCGCGCGCTCGAACACCACCTGGCGGTCGCAGCTGGTGACGCGCAGCGGGTAGTCGGTGGCCTGGGCGAGGGGCGCCAGGAGGAGAGTAAGCAGGGCGATCGATGAAGGCTTCATGGGCTGATCCAGGTGATGCGCGGGTGGTCGGCGAGGGGGTGGCGGTCCACCAGCGCATGCACGCCGAACACCTGCTGCAGCAGGTCGGTGGTGAGCACGTCGGTGGGGGTGCCGCTGGCCACCACGCAGCCTTGGTCGAGGACGTAGAGGCGGTCGCAGAAGGCCGCCGCCAGGTTGAGGTCGTGGAAGCTGGCCAGGGTGCTCAGGCGCAGGCGCCGCAGCTGGTGCAGCAGCTCCAGCTGGTAGCGCGGGTCGAGGTGGTTGGTGGGTTCGTCGAGCAGCAGCAGGCCGGGTCGCTGGACCAGGGCGCGGGCCAGCAGCACGCGCTGCTTCTCGCCGCCGGAGAGGCGGGCGAAGGGGTGCGCGTGAAAGTCGGCCATGCCCACGCTGGCCAGCGCCTGGGCGACCATCGCGGCATCCTCGGCGTCATCGCCATCGAACAGGCCCTTGTGCGGCGAACGGCCCATGGCGACCACCTCGGCCACGGCGAGGCCGAAGTCCTGGGGGAATTCCTGCAGCACCACGGCGATGCGTTGTGCGCTCCAGCGCGGGCTGCGCTGCCAGAGGTCCTCGCCGTCCAGCGCCACCCAGCCGGTGACCGGGCGCTCGGCACGGTAGGCGCAGCGCAGCAGGCTGGTCTTGCCGCTGCCGTTGGGGCCGATGAGGCCGACGAACTCGCCCTCGCGCACCTGCAGGTCGATGCCCTGCAGGCGCCAGTGCGAGCGGACATCGGGTGCCCAGGCGAGGTCGCTGATGTTCAGTGAGGGCATGCCGGGCACTCCTTTCGAAGGTTCAGAAGCTGTAGTCGGCGGTGACGAAGAACGAGCGCGGCTGGCCCAGCAACCACTGCTGGCCGCCGTTCTGCTGGGTGACGGCGTAGCGGCGGTCCAGCAGGTTGTTCAGCTCCAGCCCCAGGCGTGTGTCGGGCAGTACCTGCCAGCCGAGGTTGGCGTCGAGCACGGTGTAGCCGGGCACGTTGACGGTGTTAGCGGCGTTGGCGTAACGGGCGTCGACGTAGCGCGCGCCGAGGCCGGCGTCCAGGTCATGGCCGAGCGCCTTGCTCACCCAGAGGTTGGCGGTGCGCCGTGGCACGTCGGTGGGGCGGTTGCCGGACCGGGAGACGAGCTGGCCGCCGACGGATTCGTTGAAGTCGTCGTATTCGGCGCGCAGCAGCGAGGCGTTGGCCGAGACGTGCCAGCCCTGCGCCAGGGCCAGTTCCAGGGTCGCCTCCAGGCCGTCGGAGGATTGCTGGCCGATCTGCTGGGTGGGGCGGGTCACCGATTCGCGGGAGAGCAGCTTCTTCTTGACGATGTGGTAGGCGGCCAGGGTCCACTCGCCGCGCCCGTCCCAGAACTGCTGCTTGAGGCCGAACTCGGTCTGCTTCGACTCGGTCAGGTCCATCTGCTGCTGGGTGGGGCTGAGGGTGATGAGGTTGCTGACGCCGTCCTCGCTGGTGGAGTACTGGCCGTAGAAGGACAGCTGCGGGGTGGCGGCGAAGACCAGGCCGGCGCGCCAGTTGCCGCCCTGGATGCTGCGGTCGCTGCGGCTGTTGGCGCGCAGGTCGCTGCGGTCGATGTGGTTCTGGTCGCGGCGCAGGCCGGTGACCACGGACCAGCGCTCGCCCAGTTGGGTGCGGTTCTCGGCGAACAGGGCGGCGGTGCGGGTTTCGCTGCGCGAGTGCGGGCGGTAGGCCGAGGCGCTCTGGTAGTAGCCGGGGGCCGGGTTCCACGGGTCGACATAGTCGCCGCCGATGTCGGTGTAGGGCGCGTTGTTCAGCAGGTCGAAGCGGATGCGGTTGAACTCGCCGCCCACCAGGGTGCGGCTGTCGAGGCCGAACAACGCATGGTCGAAGGTGAAGGTCTGGCGGTCGCCGATCTGCTCCTGCTCGTGCTTGATGCGCAGCTGCTCGGCACGCTCCAGCTGGCCCCGGCCGGCGTCCCAGGTGTAGGCCTCGGCGTTGCGCCAGTAGCGGCGGCTCTTGATGTGGTAGAGCTGGTTGCTGGCGCTGAAGCCTTCGCTGGGCGTCCAGTCGGCGGTGAGCCGGGTCCACTGGTCGTTGTAGTGCAGCTCGGCGTTGTGCAGGTTGTAGTTCCTGTCTTTCAGGCTGCCCCACAGGTGGCCGTTGATCAGCGGCGTGCCGAAGTAGTTCATCGGCTGCAGGTCGCCCTGGTCGTGGGCCAGGGTGAAGGCCAGCTCGTCGCTGGCCTGCCAGCGCAGGGCGGCGCTGAGGCCGAGGTTCTTCGAGTCGCCCCGGTCGATCCAGCCGTGGCTGGCCTCGCGGTTGAGGTTGAGGCGGTAGCTCAGGGTGTCGGTGAGCGAGCCGCCGCTGTCCAGGGCCATCTGCTGGCGGTCGTCGGAGCCATAGCCCAGGCGCAGGCGGTTGCGGATCTCGCCGTCGAAGGGCTTCTTCGGCACCACGTTGATCACCGCGCCCGTGGCGCCTTCGCCGTAGAGCACCGAGGCCGGGCCACGGATCACGTCGATGCGTTCCACCATCCACGGGTCGGTGGGGAAGGTGGTGGTGCCCATGCCGGTGTAGAAGCGCGTGCCGTCGTACAGCTGCATCACCGAGGCGTGGCCGGTGAAGCCCCGGGCCGAGAGGGCGGTGCCGCCGTTGCCGGGGGTGCCGATGTGGGTGATGCCGGGGCTGCGGGTCACGGCGTCCTGCACGGTGGCGTTGTTGCGTGCGCGCACCTCGTCACCGCTGATGGCGCTGGTGCTGGCCGGGGTTTCCAGGGCGGACAGGCCCAGGCGCGAGCCGGCGGGCACGGGCGTGTCGAGGCGGATGGCGGTGTCGTCCGCCTGGCCGGTGACGGCGGTGGCCGGTAGCGCCAGGGTGCCGTCGTCGGCGTGCAGGGAGAAGGAGATGGACAGCGCGAGCAGGCCGAGGGCGGCGCTCGCCGGAGCGTTGGAGCTGAGGGTACGGGTCATGTCGTTCCTATCACGTCAGGAATGAATGGAGCCCGGAGGGAATGCAAAGGCGCGCGCGGGCGCGTGCACCCGTGCGAGAAACCGGCCCGTGCCCGCCCACCGCGGGTTTGCCTATCGATGTTCCAGGCCGGTCTCCGGGCTTGCGAGGATCACGCCGCATTCGCCTTCCCATGCCGTGGGCACAGTGGCGTATCGAATGCAGCGCTCGCTTACCGTTGCGGGGGCAGCGCCGGACTGGTCCTGATGGACGCACCGGCTTCCCGTTTCACCCCACGCACGACGGCGTGGGACACCTGGAACGGCGGGCATATGACCATCCGCGCGCCCGGGCGTCAACGCCGAAGTGGTGCGCGGGATGGCGCAAACCCCCATTCCAGAGCCTTAACGGCGTTGCCGGAATGCCTTCTTCTTTGTCATATCAACAATGTTGATTTGAGATTCTGCGCTCACGTATCGTCCGTCCACGGGCTGCAGGGCGATTCCCTCGCGCTGGCCCGGTGGGGGCTGACCATCCCCCCGAAACCGCTCGCCGACCCCGGCAGAGCCAGGAGCCCCGAGATGACCGATACCCCGAACAGAACCCCTCCCTCCGGCCTGCAGATCCTCCAGGCGGTGATCGCCGGCAAGCTGCCCGCACCTGCCATCGGCGAGACCATGGGGATGATGGCGGTGGACGTGGAGCCCGGGCGCATCTTCATCGAGGCTCGGCCCGATGTGCGCCACCTCAACCCGGCCAGGACAGTGCACGGCGGCTTCACCGCCACCTGCCTGGACGGTGCCGCCGGCCTCGCGCTGTTCTCCACCCTGCCGGGCGATGCGCAGTACGCGACGGTGGACCTCGGGGTGAAGTACCTGCGCCCGCTCAAGGCTGGCGAGCTCTACCGCGTCGAGGGTTGGGTGGTGGAGCGCACCCGCAGCCTGGCGATCTGCGATGCGCAGGTGGTCGACGCCAGCGGCAAGCTCTGCGCCCGTGCCACCACCACCTTCAGCGTGAGGGACTGAGCCATGCGCGAACTCATCGTCAAAGGGGCGGGACGCCTCGCCTGGGAGGACGCGCCGTCGCCCCTGCTGGATTCGCCGCTGGCGGCGCTGGTGCGGCCCATCGCCTCGGCCTCCTGCGACCTCGACCGGCGCCTGATCGCCGGCCTCACGCCGTTCAAGCCGCCCTTCGCCCTGGGCCACGAGTGCGTGGCGGAGGTGCTCGAAGTGGGCGCGCAGGTGGGCACGGTCAAGCGTGGCGACCTGGTCTCGGTGCCCTGGAAGATCGCCTGCGGCACCTGTCGCCAGTGCCTGGCGGGGCGCAGCACGGCCTGCACCGGCGTCGCCCGGCATGCGGCCTATGGCGTGCCGGCGGGCGGGCACTGGGGCGGGCTGTTCTCCGAGGTGGTGCGGGTGCCTTTCGCCGACGCCATGCTGGTGCCGCTGCCCCCGGGGCTGGACCCGGTGGCCGTGGCCAGCGCCAGCGACAACCTCACCGATGCCTGGGTGGCTGCCAGCCGCCCGCTGGCCACACGGGAGGAGGCGAAAGTGCTGGTGGTGGGCGGCACCGAGAGCCTGGGCATCCTCGCGGTGCAGATGGCCCGCGCCGCCGGGGCGGCCGAGGTGGATTACCTGGATGGCGACGGCTACCGCGACGAGTTGGCCGTGCGCAGCGGCGCGACCCTGCGCAACGGCGCCGATGGCGCGCTGAACGAGCGCTACGACCTGGTGGTGTCCGCCACCCGCGACCCGCAGGCGCTGCGTACCGGCCTGCTGGCGCTGGCGCCGGGCGGGCATTGCTCGTGCATCGGCATCATCTTCGAGGACCCGGCCATCCCGCTGTTCGGCATGTACATGCGCGACGTCACCCTGTCGGTCGGCGCCTGCAGCGTGCGCCCGCACATCCCCAGGGTGCTGGAGCTGGTGGAGCAGGGGCATTGCGACCCGATGCTGGTGAGCCCCAGCGTGGTGCCCTGGGAAGAGGCCACCGAGGCATTGATCCGGCCGCTGGCCAAGTGCATCGTGGTGCGCGAACGCATCACCACGGCGGGTTGATCAGTCGAGGCGGGCGGCCAGGGACTGCATGACCGAGTGCCAGGCGACCCGGCCGTCGGCGTCGGTGGTGTCCAACGCGGCGCGGATGACCCGGCGCTCCAGGTCGGTGGCGCGGTGTTCCACGTCATGGCCTGCCGTGCTGAGCAGGAGGCGCTTGTAGCGGTGCTGTTCCGGGTCGCGCTGCTGGGTCACCAGGGCGCGTTCCAGGAGGTGGGTCAGCGGGCGGTGCAGCGCCTGCTTGCTGATGCCGAGGAGGGCGGCCAGTTCGCCGACGTTGATGCCTTCGACGCGCCGGATGGCGTAGAGGATGCGGTGGTGGACGCGCGACAGGCCGAGGGTTTCCAGGTAGGCGTCGGCGTCCACGGTGAGGCCGCGGAAGCCGAAGTGCAGCAACTCCAGCGCGACATCCAGGTCGTCCAGGCGTCTGATGTCGGCGGAGTCCAGTTTGATTTTCCTGTCGATGACCATGGGCAGCTCCCGGGCGCGATGGGCGGGGATGCTACCGGCGCCGCCGGTGGGGGTCCAGTTGCAACGACAGCGGGCGCCGGCATTGGGCCGGCCCGCGAACAGGAGCATTGAAGACATGAAACTGATCTACGCAGGGGCGTCCCCCTTCGCTCGCAAGGTCCGGGTGCTGGCGCTGGAAGCCGGCCTGGCGGCAGGCATCGAGATGCTCGACACCGCCGTGCTGCCGATCAAGGAGAACGCCGAGGTCAACCGCGCCAACCCGCTGGGCAAGATCCCGGTGCTGATCACCGCCGAGGGCGAGGCGCTGTTCGACAGCCGCGTCATCTGCGAATACCTCGATGCCCTGCAGAGCGGCGACGCCTTCTTCCCCCACGGCGCCGAGCGCTGGACCTGCCTGACCCGCGCGGCCCTGGCCGACGGCCTGATGGATGCCGCGCTGCTGGTGCGCTACGAGGGCGCCATCCGCCCCGAGGCGCTGCAGTGGCAGGACTGGAAGGACGGCCAGCTGGGCAAGATCCACCGCGCGCTGGATGCCCTGGAAGCCATCGCCAGCGAACTCCAGGGGCCGGTGGACATTGCCCAGATCGCCGTGGCTTGCGCGCTCGGCTACCTCGACTTCCGCCTCTCCCACCTCGGCTGGCGCCAGGGCCACCCGGGGTTGGAACGCTTCTTCGCCGCCTTCTCCGAGCGCGAGTCGATGAAGGCGACGGTGCCGGCCTGACACCGCCGCGTTGGGCCTCGCTGCGCTCGATCGCGAATGAATTCGCTCCCACGGTCGTGATGCTTCCCGCAGGAGCGAGCTCTGCTCGCGAATCGCCTTCAGTCCGTCGCCAGGGCCACGGCCCGTGCCTGGTGCGCACGGGCCAGGCGGAACAGGCCGAAGGCGGCGAGGGCGAAGGTGACGTTGAGGCCGATCATCGGCAGCGCGCTGTCGTTCTGCAGCGCGCTGAGCAGCAGGCCCGAGAGCGTGGCGCCGGCCATCTGGGCGAAGCCGATGAAGCCGGCGGCGAGCCCCGCGCGGGTCGGGTTGGGGATCACCGCACCGGCCACCGAGCCGGGCAGCACCATGCCGGCGCCGAGGGTGAGCAGCACCTGCGGCAGCAGCAGGCCCGGCACCGAGGGGCCGGCGGCGAGCAGGATGGCGAGGGTGAGCACGGCGCCGGTGGCCACCAGCGCGGTGCCCATGCCCACCAGGCGCGCCGGGCCCCATTTCAGGATGAGGCGGTTGCTGAGGATGGCCCCGGCGATCAACCCGGAGACGATGCCGCCGAAGACCAGCCCGTACTGGGTGGGGCTCAGGCCGAGCTGGCCGACGAACACCCGCGAGGAACCGGCGATCACGCAGAACATGGCGCCATAGGTGCCGGCGATGGCGAAGGAGAAGGCGCGCACTTCGGCGCCCCTGAGCAGGGCGCGGTAGTTGCCGGCGAGGGTGGCGATGCGGCCGGCGAGCGGGTCGCGGGCCTGGTTGCTCTCCCGGTAGAGCAGGGCGCAGGCGAGCAGGGCGAGGATGCCGATGATCACCGTGGCCACCACGACGGCGCGCCATGAGCCGAACCGGGTGGCGATCAGCCCGCCGATGACCGGCGAGAGCATGATGGTGCAGAGCATGCCGATCACGGTGAGGGCCATGATCGGGCCGGCCTTCTCGCGCCACACGTCGCGCACGATGGCCCGTGCCACCACCAGCGCCGCACAGGCGCCGAGGCCCTGCAGGGCGCGCCCGGCGATGAACTCCGGCATGGAATGGGCGAAGGCCATCCACAGCGAGGCCAGCACGTAGGTGGCAACCCCCGCGAGCAGCACCGGCTTGCGGCCGATGCGGTCCGACAGCGGGCCGAAGAACAGCTGGCCGACGCCGAAGGCACCGACGAATACCGAAAGCGCCACCAGGGACGAACCGGGGCCGGCCGCCAGGGTGTGCTCGATGGCGGCGAGGCTGGGCAGCAGCATCTGGGTGGAAATCTCGCCCAGGCCGCAGAGGACGATGAGCAGGGTCAGCAACAGGCCGGAGCGTCGGGTGGCGTCCATGGGGGCGTCCTCCTGGGAGCGACGGGGCTTGCGCGAGAGCACCAGGGTGCACAGCGCGGGCAGGAACAGCAGGGTTAGCAGGGTGCCGACCAGCACGCCGCCGATCAGCACGAAGGCCAGGGACGACCAGAACACCGAGAGTGTCAGCGGGATGAAGGCCAGCGCCGCCGCCAGGGCGGTGAGCACCACCGGGCGGGCGCGGCGCACCGTGGCTTCGATGATGGCCTCGCGCACCTCCTGGCCGGCCTCGCGGTTCTGGCGGATCTGGTCGGTGAAGATCAGCGTGTTGCGCATGAGGATGCCGCCGATGCCGATCAGCCCGAGGATGGCGTTGAAGCCGAAGGGCTGGTCGAACAGCAGCAGGGTCGGCACGGCGCCGATCAGGCCCAGCGGTGCGGTGGCGAAGACCATGAACATCACGCCGAAGGAGCGCACCTGGAACATGATCACCACCAGGGTCAGCAGGATCATGATCGGGAACAGCGCGGCCAGGGCCTTGTTGGCCTTGGCGCTTTCCTCCACCGGGCCTGCGATCTCCACCCGGTAGCCTGCGGGCAGTTGCGCCAGCAGCGGCTGCAGGTCGCGCCACACGGCCATTTCCACGTCCGGCGGCTGGGTGCCGTCGACGATGTCGGCACGCACTTCGAAGGTGATGTCGCGGTCGCGGCGCTTGAGCACCGGGTCCTCCATCACCGCCTGGAAGCGCCCGACCTGCTCCAGCGCCACGGACTGGCCGGCGGCGTTGGTCAGGGTCAGGTCGGCGAGGTTGCCGAGGTTCTCGCGCTGGTCGTCCAGCGCCCGGGCGATGACCAGCACGTTGCGGGTGCCTTCGCGCACCTCGGTGACGTTGTTGCCGGTGAGCAGGGCGTTGACCTGGCTGCGCACCTGGTCAGGGGTGAAGCCGAGCAGGCGCAGGCGGTCCTGGTCCAGCACCAGGCGGTAGGCGCTGGTGCGCTCGCCCCAGTCGAGGAAGCTGTCGCGGGTCAGGGCGTTGGCGGCCACCACCTGGCGCACGTCTTCGGCGATGCCGCGCAGCACGTCGGCATCCGGCCCGGCCACGCGGAACACCACGGGGAAGGGCACCGGCGGGCCGAACAGCAGTTGGGTGACGCGCACCCGCGCCGAGGGGAATTCGCCGGCGGCGATGCGCTCGCGCATGCGCGCCTTGAGGGCGTCGCGGTCCTGGGCGCTGGCGGTCTGCACGATCAGCTTGGCGAAGGCCGGGTCCGGCAGCTCCGGGTTCAGCGAGAGGAAGAAGCGCGGTGCGCCGCCGCCGACATAGGCGTCGACCATCTTCGTCTGCGGCTCCTCCAGCAGGGCCTTTTCAACCTGGGCGACCACCGCCTCGGTGGCCTTGAAGGCGCTGCCCGGCGGCATGTACACCTCGAGGATCAGCTCGGAGCGGTCGGAGTTGGGGAAGAACTGCTTCTTCACCGCGCCCATGCCCAGCACGCAGAGGACGAAGGCGCCGAGCACCAGGGCGGTGACCCGCCAGCGGTGTTCGACGCAGGCGCTGACCAGGCGGCGCAGGCGCGCGTACCAGGGGCCGGCGTAGAGGGCGTCGTGGCCGCCGGGAACCGGGGCGATGCGCGGCAGCATCTTCACCCCCAGGTAGGGCGTGAAGACCACGGCCACCAGCCAGGAGGCGATCAGCGCGAAGCCGACGATC
Source organism: Pseudomonas tohonis (assembly GCF_012767755.2). Classification (NCBI taxonomy): domain Bacteria; kingdom Pseudomonadati; phylum Pseudomonadota; class Gammaproteobacteria; order Pseudomonadales; family Pseudomonadaceae; genus Pseudomonas; species Pseudomonas tohonis. The sequence continues at coordinate 4,199,210 of NZ_AP023189.1, read as the reverse complement.
CAGAAGATGTTGCCGGCGTATTCCCCGGCGCCGGAGCGGGCGAAGCCCACCGGCAGGAAGCCGATGATGGTCACCAGGGTGCCGGTGAGCATGGGCGCGGCGGTGGAGCTCCAGGCGAAGGTCGCGGCCTTCATGCGGTCGAAGCCTTCCTCCAGCTTCACCACCATCATCTCGATGGCGATGATGGCGTCGTCCACCAGCAGGCCGAGGGAGAGGATCAGCGCGCCGAGGGTGATGCGGTCGAATTCGCGGCCGGTCATGAGCATGATCACGAAGACGATGGACAGCGTCAGCGGCACCGCCGCGGCCACCACCAGGCCGACGCGAAAGCCCAGGGCGAGCAGGCTGATGAGCATCACCACGGCCAGGGCGACGAAGAACTTGAGCATGAACTCGTCCACCGCCAGGCGGATGTTCTTCGCCTGGTCGGAGACCTTGTCGAAGCTCACGCCCAGCGGCAGGTCGGCGTGGATGCGGTCTTCCTCGGCCTGCAGCGTGCGGTCCAGGTCGAGGCCGTTGAAGTGCGGCTCCATGATCACGCCGAGCATCAGCGCCGGGTCGCCCTGGTGGCGGATACGGTAGCTGGCCGGGTCTTCGTAGCCGCGGCTGACGGTGGCCACGTCGGCGATGCGCAGCACCTTGCCGCCGGCGGCGATGGGCACGTTCTCGATCAGCGCGAGGGTGTCGAAGGCGCCGTCGATGCGGATGTAGGCACGCGGCCCGGCGGTTTCGACGAAGCCGGCGGGGGAGACGCCGTTCTGCGCGGCCAGGGCGGCGAAGATCTGTTCCGGCTTGATGCCGAGGGTGGCCAGGCGCTGGTAGGAGAATTCGACGAACACGCGCTGGGCCTGCTCGCCGAGGATGTTGACCTTCTTCACCCCCGGCAGGCGCAGGAAGCCCTGGCGCAGGTCCTCGGCCATCTTCACCAGCTCGCGGTGGGGCAGGTCCTTGGCTTCCAGGGCGTAGAGGGCGAAGTAGACGTCGGAATACTCGTCGTTGAAGAACGGGCCCTGCACGCCGCGCGGCAGGCGGGCGGCCTCGTCGCTGAGCTTCTTGCGGGTCTGGTAGAACAGCTCCTGGATGTCGCCGGGGCGGGTGGATTCGAGGAACTGCACCTTCATCGAGACGAAGCCGGGCTGGGCGATGGTTTCCACGCGGTCGTAGAAATCCAGCTCCTGCAGGCGCTTCTCCAGGCGGTCGGCGACCTGTTCCTGCATCTCCCGCGCGGTGGCGCCGGGCCAGGCGGCGGTGACGGTCATGGTCTTGACGGTGAAGGAGGGGTCTTCGGCGCGGCCGAGCTTGCCGAAGGCGAAGACCCCGGAAAGGATCACCGCGATGATCAGGAACAGGGTCACCGCCGGGTTGCGTACGGCGATCTCGGAGAGGTTGAGGCCGCGCATCTCAGCGCACCTCGTCGTTCTGGCGGGCCAGCGCCAGGGCCTGGCCGGGCAGCAGGCGCACCTTGTCGCCTTCGTGCAGCAGGTGCGCGCCGAGGGCGACGACGCGCTGGCCGCTGCTCACGCCGCCTTCCAGCAGGGCGTATTCCTGGCCGAGGCGGGCGACCTTCACCGGGGCGAAGTGCACGCTGTCGTCCTCGCCTATGACCCAGACGCCGCTGCCGGCACCCAGGTTGTGCAGGGCGCCGATGGGCACGCGCAGCAACTCGGCCTGCTCGCTCTGCAGGCGCACGGTGATGGTCGAGCCGATGCTGAAGCGCTCGGCCGTGCCGTCGAGGATGTAGCGGGCGCGGTAGGTGCGGGTGACCGGGTCGGCGGAGGCGGAGAGCTCGCGCAGGGTGGCCTTGACCGCCTGCTCGCGGGCGTCGAAGGGGTAGGCGAGGGCGCTGTTGCCGGCCAGGGCGCGCTGGGTTTCCGGCAGGTCGATCACCGCTTCGCGGGCACCGTCGTGGGCCAGGCGGGCGACGATCTGCCCCTCGGCGACGACCTGGCCGCGCTCGGCGCGCACGTCGGTGATGATGCCGTCGCCGTCGGCCTTGAGGGTCGAGTAGCTGCGGCGATTCTGCACCTGGCTGGCTTCGGAGCTGGCGGCGGCCAGTTCGGCCTCGGCCACGCGCAGGTTGGTGGCGGCCTGGTCGAACACCTGGCGCGACACGGCGCCGGTGGTGGACAGGCGGCGGTAGCGGCTTTCGTCGTCACGGGCCTGGCGCAGTTGCGCACGGGCGGCGCTGACGCGGTTGTTGGCGGCGCGCAGGGCCAGGTCGAAGTCCTCGATATCCAGCACCAGCAGGGTGTCGCCCTTGGCCACGCGGGCGCCGGGGTCGACGCGGCGTTCGATCACCTTGCCGCCGACGCGAAAGCCCAGGTCGCTTTCGGTGCGCGCCGCCACCACGCCGGTGTAGGCGGCCTCGTGGCGGCTGGTGCTTTCCACCTGCGCGGCCAGGACCGGACGAGGCTGCGGGCCGCTGGCGGCGGCCCGGGTGTCGGCCTGGCTGTTGCAGCCGGCGATGGCCAGCAGCGCTGCCAGCAGGGCCAGGGGGCGGAGGTTCGGCGCGTGTCGGTTCATGGTCCTGCACTCTCGGGGATGCCTTCGATGGTTTAGATGATATGCGTAATATTATTGTCCGCATAGATGTCGTTCGTCATTTAAAAGGGCCGTGAGGCTCCGGGCCGGGACGGGTAGAATCCCCGGTCCTTTCCACGAGACGCCCCGATGCCCCTGCAGCCCGACGAACTCGCCAGTCTCAGCGCTACCACGCTGGACGATTACAACCAGAACGCCGAAGGCTTTCGCGAGAACACCCGCGACCACGATGTGAGCCAGAACATCGAGGCGTTCCTGCGCCATATCCAGGGGGCCGCGCCATTGGCCATCCTTGATCTCGGCTGCGGGCCGGGGCGCGACCTGCGCACGTTCCGCGCCCTGGGCCACGAGCCGGTGGGGCTGGACGGTGCAGAGCGCTTCGTCGCGATGGCGCGGGCGGATTCCGGGTGCGAGGTGTGGCAGCAGTCGTTCCTCGACCTGCAATTGCCGGCGGGGCGCTTCGATGGCGTGTTCGCCAATGCCACGCTGTTCCACGTGCCGGGGCAGGAGCTGCCGCGGGTGCTGCGCCAGCTGCGCGCGACGCTGAAGCCGGGCGGGGTGCTGTTCAGCTCCAACCCGCGCGGGGACAACCAGGAAGGCTGGAGCGGCAACCGCTATGGCGCCTGGCACGACTTCCCGGCCTGGAAGGCCCTGGTGGAGGCGGCGGGTTTCGTGGAGCTGGAGCACTACTACCGCCCGGCGGGCCTGCCGCGGGAGCAGCAGCCCTGGGTGGCGAGCGTGTGGCGCAGGAGCGCGGCGGTGGCCCCGGACTGAAGTCCGGGCTACAGGTGGGCCGGCGAGGTGCGACCCACCGTTCGTGGCGGGGTTACTTCGGTGCGGCGGTGGTGCGCAGGTAGGGCAGCTTGATGTCGATGGCGCCGTACTTCTCGCGGGCCTGGTCGTCGTTCAGCGCGAGGGCGACGATCACGTCCTGGCCCGTGGTCCAGTTGGCCGGTGTGGCCAGCGGCACGTTGTAGGTCAGCTGCAGGGCGTCGAGGGCGCGCAGCACCTCGGCGAAGTTGCGGCCCACCGACATCGGGTAGGTCATGGACAGCTTGAGCTTCTTGTCGGGGCCGATGATGAACACCGAGCGCACCGTGGCGGTGTCGGCGGCGGTGCGGCCATCGGGCAGGTAGGCCTCGGCGGGCAGCATGTCGAAGGCCTTGGACACGGCAAGGGACTCGTCGGCGATGATCGGGAAACTGGCGTCGGCGCCACAGAAGGCCTCGATGTCGCCTTTCCATTTCTGGTGCGCCTGGACCCCGTCCACCGATACGCCGATCACCTTGGTGCCGCGCTTGGCCCACTCGGCGGCCAGTTGGGCCACTGCGCCGAACTCGGTGGTGCACACCGGGGTGAAGTCCTTGGGGTGGGAGAAGAGGATGGCCCAGTCGGAGCCTATCCAGTCGTGGAAGCTGATGGCGCCCTGGTCGGTTTCGGCCCTGAAATCGGGGACCAGATCGTTGATGCGCAATGCCATGGGGGTGTCCTCCTGAAGTGGATGGCGGGCAGGTCGAGGGTGAGCGTAGACGGGTTTCACCAAGGCGCTATGCCTTTGCCGCAGGCTGCCGGCCGGGTTGGAGGCGCAGGTGTTTCAAGGGATGTACTCGCGCTCCGCAGGCAGCCTGCGCTGCGCTTCTTGCAGCTCCCCGGCCTGCACCAGGGCGTGGATGTCATGGGCCAGGCCGGTGACCTCGGTGATGCGCCGGATCCATTGCCCGACGTAACGCCGTGAAGCCTCCGGGCCCAGGCCGACCTGGATGGCGCGGTGGGGCAGGGGCTCGAGGTGCAGGTCGCGTTCCGGGGCCCACTGGATGCGCACGGGGGAGGCGTTCTTGATGCGCTCCCACTCTTCCTTGCCCTGGCCCGGCTCCGGATGGCTGGGGCAACTGTTGGCCAGGGCCCAGGCGAAACCTTCATGGCTGATGTCGATGGCGAGGATGCGGTTCTGCCCGGCGTCCTTCAGGCCCCAGCCGGAGCGGTACATCATCCAGAGGAAGGAGGGCTTTATCCAGGTCATGCGCTCCAGCTTGAACGGCGGCGAGACGAAGGTGCCGTGGGCCAGCGCGCTGTCGGCGATAACGTCCGGATAGGCCTGGTAGACGCGGATGGTGTGGACGTCGTAATGGGCCCTGATCTGCTTTTGTGGGATGGCCTGCATGGGGTCCTGCATGGGGGGTAAGCCGGGGTGATGGGGGCGGTGGCTCAGTAGAAGTCGTAGTAGAGCGCCCACTCGCCGCTGCTGCGGTGCTTCCAGAACATCAGGCTGCCGCTGTCCACGACGTTGAGGTTGATCTTCGCGTCGGAGGAGATCTGGAAGATGAATTCGAAGCCGTCCCCCGGGTCGATGCCCGATTGGCAGAAGGAGGGGTAGCCGCCGATCTTGTGGTCGTAGCAGTGGCTGACGATGTCGTAGTAGCTGCCGATCACGCCGGTGCGCTCCAGTTCGAGGATGCGCTCTTCCAGGTCCCCGGGCACGCCGCCGCCGTCCCACAGCGGGTAGTCCTCGTCCAGGCGTTCGGCCTTGAGCGGGAAGGGCTTGATGAAGGAGGCGGGATTGGCCAGTTCCTTGCGCTGCAGCGTTTCCTGGTGACCGTATTCGCGGATGAGCCAGTGGGCGCCCATGGGCTCCAGCGGCTCGCCGAACTCGGCGGAGATGAACAGGGTCAGCACCCGTACGTCCGCCAGCAGCGGGCTGCTGGTGGGCAGGCTGGGCAGGTGGAACTGGGCGAGCGGCAGCATCGCTTCCCCTGCCGCGTCGAGCGGGATGCCTTCGTCGGGGCGGAACAGGAAGACGCGGCCCAGCCAGCTTTCGTCGTCGGCCTGGGTGGGGCGGAAGCCGCCGGCGCCAAAGCGCGTGGCGGGGCGGGCCAACTGGTGGCGGATCGCCTGGATTTCGTCGTTGTCGTGCATCTGTCGTCCCTGACCGCTGGGGAATTTCGCGGCGCCTATTCTGCGGTGGCCCGGGCCGATCCGACTAGGCTTGCTTGCAGGACGAGGATGAGGCGAAGCGGATGGCCGTTCTGCGGATGGTTCTGGCGCTGGTGGCGGTCGCCTGCGGCGGTTGCAGCCTGCTGGAGGTGGACAGGGAAATGCAGCAGGCCCGCCAGGAGCTGGTGGTGGTGGCGGGGCGGCTGCTGGCCACGGATTCCGGGCGCAGCGCGCTGGTGGCGTTGCTGGATGGCAAGGGCGGCTTCGTCGCCTACCGCATCGTCGCGCCGGGCGAGGCCTTCTACTTCACCCAGGCGCCGGGTGACTATCAGTTGCTGGCCTTCGACGACCGCAACGGCAATTTCGCCCTGGATCGAGACGAGCCCCGCCACTGGTTGCCCCAGGCCCGCCACGCGCCGCTCACCGTGCAGCCGGACCTGGCAGAGCGCGAGCGCCTGGCGCAGCTCAACACGCTGGATCTCCAGGTGGTCGGCGACGCCGCCCCGCCCAGGCTCGACCTGCGCCTGGAGGTGCTCTACCGCGAGCAGCCGCGCCTGCAGCGCAACTACCTGCAGGTGGTGAAGTTCACAGACCCGCGCTTCGACGACCGGCACATCCAGCTGGGCGCCTGGCAACCGCTCAGCTTCATGCGCGAGGTGGGCTACGGCCTGTACCTGCTGGCGCCCTGGGACCCGGCCAAGGAGCCGATCATCCTGGTGCACGGCATCAACGCCTCGCCCCGTGACTGGCAGGCGCTGGCCGCGAGCCTCGACCTTACGCGCTTCCAGCTGGTGCTGTTCCACTATCCCAGCGGGCTGCCCCTGCGCAACAGCGCCTACATGCTCAGCATCGCCATGCGCGACATGCTCCTGCGCCTGGCACCCCGGCGGATGCACCTGTTCGCCCACAGCATGGGGGGGCTAGTGGCGCGGCGGGCGCTGCAATTCCTCGACGAGAACGAGGCGCGGCGCCTGTGCCTGTTCGCCACCCTTTCGACGCCCTGGGACGGGCATCCCTCGGCGGCCACCGGCGTGCAGCGGGTGCCGTTCGAGGTGCCGGTGTGGCGCGACATGGCACCGGGCAGCCCCTACCTGCGGGCGCTGTTCGCCAGGCCGCTGCCGGCGCACATCCGCCAGTGGATGCTGGTCAGCTACGGTGGCAACCGACGCCTGCTGCCGGAGCCGAACGATGGCGTGGTGCCGTTGGCCAGCGAGCTGCGCAGCGCCGCCCAGGATGAGGCCGGGCGCTTGTACCTGGTCGACGAGAGCCACACCGGCATCCTCCACAGCCGCCGCGCCACGGCGCTGCTGGAGCGTGCATTGCGGGAGCTGCCGGAGCAGGGCTGCGCGGACTGATCGCAGCGGTTGCACGCCATCGACTCGCCCTTGCGGACAGGCCCGAGGCAGCGCTATAAAGGCGGTCTGCATAGGGTAGGGGGGTATGCTATGGGGCACCTGAAATCCGACAAGGACGAACTGCTCAAGCGTGTCCGGCGCATCGCCGGGCAGGTCCAGGCCATCGAGCGTGGGCTGGAGGAGGAAATGGACTGCGGCAAGACCCTGCACCTGGTCGCCGCCACGCGCGGTGCGATCAACGGCCTGCTGGACCAGATCATCGAGGCCCATGCGCGTGAGCATGTGGCCCATCCGCACCTGAGCGACGAGGACCGGGCCCGGGGCCTGGAGGAATTGCTCGAAGCCATCCGTCGCTATTCGAAGTAGGAGCCGCCTCGATGAACAGCCACCCGGCCCATGACCACGTCTTCCTCGGCAGCGCCCACGACGAGAACGCCAGGCGCACCCTCTGGGTGGTGTACCTGACCTTCGCCATGATGGTGGTGGAGATCGTGGCGGGCTATTTGACCGGCTCCATGGCGCTGCTGGCCGACGGCTTCCACATGGCCACCCATGCCGGCGCCCTCGGCATCGCCGCCGGCGCCTACGCCTTCGCGCGGCGCAATGCGCGGAACAGTCGCTACAGCTTCGGCACCGGCAAGGTCGGCGACCTGGCCGGGTTCGCCTCGGCGCTGATTCTGGTCATCGTCTCCCTGGGGATCGCCCTGGAGTCGTTCATGCGCCTGTTCCAGCCGACCACGGTGGCCTTCACCGAGGCGGTGCTGATCGCGGCGGTCGGCCTGGGGGTGAACATCCTCAGCGCCCTGGTGCTATCGGGTGGTCACGGGCATCACCACCACGACCATGGGCATGAGCACGGCCATCACCCTCATCACGGCGCGGACAACAATTTCCGCTCCGCCTACCTGCACGTGCTCGCCGACGCGCTGACATCAGTCCTGGCCATCGCCGCGCTGCTGGCCGGGCGCTACCTGGGCTGGGTCTGGCTCGACCCGGTCATGGGGCTGGTGGGGGCGGTGGTGATCGGCAAGTGGGCCTTCGGCCTGATCCGCGACAGCGCCAGGGTGCTGCTCGACGTCACCGACAACCCGGTGGCCGAGGAGATCCGCGAGCTGCTGGGCGCCGATGCGCGCATCCGCATCGTCGACCTGCACGTCTGGCAGGTCGGGCCGCAGGCGCGGGCGGCCATCGTCAGCGTCGTCGGCGAGGGGGTTACCGCCGACGAGGTGCGCGAGCAGTTGCGCCCGGTCCACGAGGTGTCGCACCTGACCGTGGAATGCCTGCCCGCCTAGCGGCGCCCGGCGTCCCGGGCTGAAGCCCGGGCTACGGGTCAGGGCTCGGCGTCGAGGTTGGCCTGCACCCGGGCCAACAGGTCGAGCAGCTGCTGGCATTCCTCCGCGCTGAAGCCCTCCACCGCGACCTTGTTCAGGCGCCGGCCCTGCTGTCGCACCTCCTGGTGGAGGGCCGTGCCCGCTGCGGTGGGATAGAGGCGGATGCTGCGCTTGTCGGCCTCGTCGGCCTTGCCTTCCAGCAACGCCTTGCCGCGCAGCGCCTGGATCAGCCGGGCGATCTGCGCCTTGTCGCGCCCGGAATGGTTCACCAGCTCGCTCTGGGTCGCTCCCGGGTGGCGGGCGAAGAAGTTCAGCGCCTTGAATTCCATGTGGGTGAGGTCGTGGTCACCGTCGCGCAGCGTGCGGTACTGGCGGGCGCGGTAGAGGTGCATGACGGAGTGGATGGACTCGAAGACGTCCTCGGCGGTATCGGTGCTCATATGGTTGACAATATCAACTAGTGGTTTTTATGATCGTTGATGTTATCAACCATATCCTGCGAGCAACAGCCCATGGACCAACCCGTACAGACCCGCCGCGTGCAGCGCGTGCGCCACGAACTGCGCCGCCGCGAGCTGGATGTGCTCCGCGTGGAGCGCATCAGCCCCCATTTCATGAGCGTCACCTTTGGCGGTGACGGCCTGGTGGACTTCGTTTCCGCCTCCTTCGACGACCACATCAAGTTCATGTTCGTGGACGAGCAGGGCGATTTCGTCCGCCGTGACTACACCCCGCGCCGCTTCGACCCGGAGCGCCGCGAGCTGATCCTCGAGTTCGCCCTGCACGGCGAGGGCGGTGCCTGCGAATGGGCCGAGCGCGCGCAGCCGGGCGACTCCGCGCTGATCGGTGGCCCGCGTGGCTCGATGATCATCCCCCTGGACTACGACTGGCACCTGCTGGTGGGCGATTCCAGCGCGCTGCCGGCGATCCACCGGCGCCTGGAGGAGCTGCCGGCCGGCACTCGCGTCAGCGCCATCGTGCAACTGGCCGAGGCCGACCGCCGCGACTTCCGCAGCGCTGCCGATCTCGATCTGCAGTGGGTGAACACGCCGGAGGAACTGGTCGCGGCCGTGCAGGCCCTGCAGCTGCCCGCTGGCGAAGGCTACGCCTGGGGTGCCGGCGAGCACGGGATGATGACCCGGGTGCGTGCCCTGCTGGTGGAGAAGGGGCAGCCGAAGGACGCCATGCGCGTTGCGGCCTATTGGCGGCAGGGGTTCTCGGACCACCATGAGGGCCTGGAGGGCTAGGCGGCGCTGTCGATGGGTTTCGCTGTGCTCTACGCCATCCTACGAAGAGCAGATAGCAGATGACGGGTCAGGCTTCGGGCCAGTCGACGCGCTGCACTTCGGCGGTGAGCCGGTCGAGGTTCTGTTCGTTGGCCGGCAGCACGAAGGCGGCGATCTGTTCGCGGTGTTCCGCGGTGTCGAACACCTGCTGCCAGCCCACGCGCGTGCCCTTGCCCTCGGAGGCGAGGGTGATGGTCAGGACGAAGTGGTGGTTGTCGTCGGAGAGGTGTTCGATCAGCACACGCCCGGGCGTGATCTCGCGGAAGACGTTGTGATTGGGGTAGTCGGTGCCGTCCGGGCCGTGCAGGGTGAAGCGCCAGTGGCCGTCGGGGCGGAATTCGAAGAGCTCGAAGGTGCTGCTGAAACCGTTGGGCCCCCACCAGCGGGCGAGGTGCTCGGGGCCGGCGATGGCACGGAATACGCGGGCCGGCGGTGCGTCGATCAGCCGCGAGGTGGTGCATTCGCGGTGGGCGGTCGGGGATGCGCTGCTGCTCATGGGGCGGGCCTTCGCTCGGCTGGGGCCGCCCGGAAGCCGGGCGGGGAGCGGCAAGCATAGCCCCGCGATCAGCCCTCGTTGCGGCGGATGAAGGCGGCCTCGTAGTCGCGGCTGGCGCTGGAGACCTTGGGGTTCATCAGTGCCGAGCGGACCTTCTCGTAGTCCTCGTAGGGCAGGCCGGCGCGGTTGAGCATCTCCAGGGAGAACTGCCTGACCTCGGCATCGGTGTACGGGCGCGGCTCCGGTTGGCTGGCGCAGCCGGCGAGGATGAGGGTGGTTGCGGCGAGTGCGATGGCGAGCAGGCGATTCATTTCGGGCCCCTTGGGGTGGCGTTGTCCTTTGATGGAGCAAAGGTTATCCGCGGCCCCGGGGGCGGAAAAATCACCCACTTCGATAATGACTATTGCCTGAGTGGCAACGGTGCCGATCAGCCCCGGCCGCCGCAGGCCGGACCCTGGGCGGAGAAGCGTTCGGCCAGGCCCTGCTCGCGGAAGGCTTGCACCACATGGTCGATGAATACACGGGTCTTGGCCGGCAGCAGCTTCTGCGCGCTGAAGTAGATGCACAGCGGGTCGGTCTGCACGTGCCAGTCGGGCAGTACGCGCTGCAGTTCGCCGCGCTCGATGAAGTGCACGGCGTGGACGGTACTCACCAGGGTGATGCCCAGGCCCATGCGCGCGGCGTGGCAGGCGGCCTCCGGGTCGCTCATCAGTGCGCGGGGGCGCAGGTCGATGGGCGCCTGGTCGCCGGCCTCGTTGAGCAATACCCAGTTGCGCACGCGACCGGTCTGCGGCGAGCGCAGGAGGATGCCGTCGTGCTGGGCGAGGTCCGCCGGCACCTGCGGACGTGGCCGGTCGTCGAAATAACCGGGGGCGGCCAGCAGTACGCGATGCCCGGGGCCGATCTGCCGGGCGATCACCCCCTGGGGCAGCTCGAAACCGCCGCCGATGCCAATGTCGAAGCCTTCGCCGATGAGGTCCACCTGGCGGTTGTCGAAATGCCAGTCGGGGACGATGGCGGGGTAGCGGGCGAGGAAGTCGGCCAGCAGCGGCACGATGTACTCGCGACCGAACATCAGCCCCATGCTCACCTTGAGGTTGCCTGCCGGCTGGCCGCCGGCACTGGCGAGGTTGGCCACCGCGCCCTGGATGGTGGCGAGGCCGCCGCTGACCTCGGCGAGGAAGCGCTCGCCGGCTTCGGTCAGTTTCAGGCTGCGCGTACTACGCTGGAACAGTCGTACCCCCAGCCCGGTTTCCAGTTTCGCCACGTTCTTGCCGACCGCCGCTGGCGTCAGGCCCAGGCGCCGTGCGGCCTCGGCAAAGCTGCCGGCCTCCGCGCTGCGGACGAAGCATTCGATGCTGTTGAGGGTTTCCATGGTGTCACCGTAAACCGTTTGGATCGAAAGAATAGACGGATTGCCGGCTTATCGGTTGGCAATCCTGCGCTGATACTGGCCACGTCATCGAGCAGCCGCCAACCGGCCAAGCCGAATCCCACTACAGACGATTGGAGAACCATCATGACCTCGACTCAAAATCTCAGCGGCAAGGTTGCATTCATCCAGGGCGGCTCCCGCGGCATCGGCGCCGCCATCGCCAAGCGCCTGGCCCGCGAAGGCGCCGCCGTCGCACTGACCTACGCCGCCTCCGGCCAGGCCGCCGAAGAGGTGGTGAAAGCCATCGAAGCGGCGGGTGGCCGCGCCCTGGCGGTCAAGGCCGACAGCAGCGACGAGCAGGCCCTGCGCGGCGCCATCCGCTATACCGTCGATACCTTCGGGCGCCTCGACATCCTGGTGAACAACGCCGGCGTGCTGGCGGTGGCGCCCATCGAGGAGTTCGCCATCGAAGACCTCGACCGCACCCTGTCGGTGAACGTGCGCAGCGTGGTGATCGCCAGCCAGGAAGCTGCCCGGCTGATGGGCGAGGGCGGTCGCATCATCACCATCGGCAGCACCAACGCCGAGCGCATGCCCTTCGCCGGCGGCTCGGTCTATGCCCTGAGCAAGGCGGCGGTGGCCGGCTTCACCAAGGGCCTGGCCCGCGACCTGGGGCCGCGCGGCATCACCGTGAACAACGTGCAACCCGGCCCGGTGGACACCGACATGAACCCGGCCGAGGGCGACTTCGCCGACTCCCTCAAGCAACTGATGGCCCTGCCGCGCTACGGCCAGGCCGAGGAGATCGCCAGCTTCGTGGCCTATCTCGCCGGCCCGGAAGCGGGCTACATCACCGGTGCCAACCTGACCATCGATGGGGGGTTCTCGGCCTGACGCCTAGGGTGCAAGTGAAACGCCGGCCATTGGGCCGGCGTTTTCGTTTGTGGGGTAGACCAGCTGATCTTGGAAGGTAGGAGCGAGCGCTGCTCGCGAAGAGCATCGCGAATGAATTCGCTCCCACAGGCGCCGGTCACAGGCCGTATTTCTTGACCTTGTCGAACAGCGTGGTCTTGGCCATGCCGAGGGCGATGGCGGCCTGGCTGAGGTTGCCGCCGTGGCGTTCGAGGGCATCGCCCAGGAGGCTGCGTTCGAAGGCTTCCACGGCTTCGGCGAAGCTGGGTTCGTTGCCGTCCAGGGCCAGGCCGGTCTTCTTGAACACGGGCAGGCCGAGGGCGAAGCGTTCGGCGACGTTGCGCAGTTCGCGCACGTTGCCGGGCCAGTCGTGGGCCATGAGGCTGGAGACGGTGGCGCGATCCAGTTCCGGTACGGCGCGGTCGAAGCGCAGCGAGGCCAGCTGCAGGAAGTGGTCGAACAGCAGCAGGATGTCCTCGCGGCGGTCGCGCAGCGGCGGCAGTTCCAGGGTCACCACGTTGAGGCGGTAGTAGAGGTCGCTGCGGAACTGGCCGGCCTTGCCCTGCTCGTCGAGGTCGGCCTTGGTGGCGGCGACCACGCGGCAGTCCACGGGGATCGGCTGGTTGGAGCCGAGGCGCTCCAGGGTCTGCTCCTGCAGCACGCGGAGGAACTTGATCTGCAGGTTCATGGGCATGCTCTCGATCTCGTCGAGGAACAGCGTGCCGTTGTGGGCGTGCTCGATCTTGCCGATGCGGCGCTTGCCGGCGCCGGTGAAGGCGTGGGCCTCGTGGCCGAAGATTTCGCTGTCGAACAGGTTCTCCGGCAGGCCGCCGCAGTTGAGCGCGACGAACTGGTTGGACTGGCGCCGGCTGTAGTCGTGCAGGCAGCGGGCGACCAGTTCCTTGCCGGTGCCGGTCTCGCCTTCGATCAGTACGTTGGCGGCGGTGTCGGCGACGTTGGCGATCAGCTCGCGCAGTGCCTGCATGGCCGGCGAGCGGCCGATGATGCGTTGCTCCAGGGATTGCCGGCCGGCCAGCTGGCGGCGCAGGGCGGATACTTCGCGGGCGAGGCCGCGTTGCTCCAGGGCGCGGCGGGCGACGTCCACCAGGCGCTCGGGGGAGAAGGGCTTTTCCATGAAGTCGTAGGCGCCATCGCGCATGGCGCCCACCGCCATGCTGATGTCGCCGTGGCCGGTGATCAGCACCACCGGCAGGCTGCGATCGCGGGCCTTGAGGCGGGCGAGCAGCTCCAGGCCGTCGATGCCGGGCAGGCGGATGTCACTGATGACGATGCCGGCGAAGTCGGCGTTCACCCGTTCGAGGGCTTCCTCGGCACTGCCGACACCGATGCTGGTGATGTCTTCCAGGGCCAGGGCCTGCTGGCAGCCAAGCAGGACGTGGGGGTCGTCTTCGACGATGAGGACGCTGAGCGGCTCGGTCATGGGCTGGGGCTCGCTTCGGGAGTGGTGCGGGCGACCTGGGGCAGGCGCAGCTCGAACGCCGTGCCGCCGTCTTCCGGGTGCTGCACGCCGAGGCTGCCGCCCGCCGCGGTGGCGAGGCTGGCGGAGAGGGTGAGGCCAAGGCCCAGGCCGTGTTCGCCGGGCTTGGTGGTGAAGAAGGGTTCGAACAGGTGCTCGCGCACGGCCGGGGAGATGCCGGGGCCGTTGTCACGCACGCGCAGGACGTAGGTGGCGCCCTCGTCGTGGCCGTCGAGCCAGAGCTGGCAATCGGCCTGGCCGCTCATGGCGTCCAGGGCGTTGGCGATGAGGTTGACGAGGATCTGCTCCAGGCGGGTCTGGTCGATGGCCAGCCGGGCATCGGCGAAGGTGCGGTGCAGGGTCAGCGGGGTGTGTTCCAGCCGTGTGTGGAGGATGAACAGCGCGGCATCCACGGCCTTGCCCAGGCTGGCCTGGCCATGGTCGTCGGCACGCCGGGCGAAGGCGCGCAGGCTGGCGGTGATGCGGCCCATGCGATCGACCAGTTCGTTGATGGCGGTGAGGTTGGTGCTGGCCACGTCGAGGGCACCGCGCTGGAGGAAGCGCACGGTGTTGCCCGAGAGGGTGCGCAGGGCGGCCAGGGGCTGGTTGAGTTCGTGGGCGATGCTGGTGGACATCTGGCCGATCACCGCCAGCTTGCCGGCCTGGACCAGGCCGTCCTGGGCCTTGCGCAGGTTTTCCTCGGTCTGCCGCCGCTCGCGGATCTCGCCCATCAGGCGCTGGTTGCTGGCGCGCAGGTCCTGGGTGCGTTCGGCGATCTTGCGCTCCAGTTCGTTGTTGGCCTGCAGCAGCGCCTCGCGGGCGGCGAGACGGGTGGCGAGGACCTTGCGCCGCTCGTTCCAGGCGATGCCGAGGATGGCCAGCAGGGCCAGCCCGGCGGCCGCGAGCAGGCCATGGATGATGGCTTCGCGGCGCAGGTCGGCCAGGGGCGAGAGCAGGGTGAAGTGCCAGGGTGTATCGCTGAGCGGGCGGCGCTGCGCCAGGTAGACGGTTTCCTGCTCGCCACCGCCCGGCAGGGGCGAGGCGAAGCTGATGGCCTCAAGGCCATCGCCGAGCTCCTCGCGGTGGCGCGGCTGCCATTCGTTGAGCGCCCACCAGTGGTATTGCAGGCTGCGGGCCAGGCGCTCCTTGTCTTCGGCGGAGAGGGGGCGCACGGCCTTCATGCGCAGCATGGGGTCGCTGGAGAGGATGATGATGCCGTTCTCGTCGCTGACGAAGGCCTGCAGGCGGGCCTTTTCCCAGCGCTCCTGCAGGGCTTCGAGCTTCACCTTGACCACGGCGACGCCAATGATCCGGCCTTGGTAGCGCAGGCCATGGGCGAGGTAGTAGCCGGCCTCGCCGGTGGTGCTGCCGATGCCGTAGAAACGCCCGGGTTCGCCCTTCACCGCCTGCTGGAAATAGGCGCGGAAGGCCAGGTCCTCGCCGAGGAAGCTGTCGGCGTCGCGCCAGTTGCTGGTGGCCAGCACGCGGCCGTTGGTGTCGAGGAGGAAGATGGCGCGGTTGCCGCTGCGGCGGTTGAGCCCTTCGAGGTAGTCGTTGACCAGGTTGCGCCGGTAGGGCGTGGGGTTGAGCAGCAGGTGGCTGACGCTGGACTCCAGCTCCAGCAGGCTGGGCAGGTAGGTGTAGCGGTTGATCTCGCTTTCCACCGCGCGGGCGTGGAGTTCCAGCTGGCGCTCGCCGTTCTCGCGCAGGGCGCGGATGCCGGAGAGTTCGCTGAGGTGGTAGGCGATCCAGCCGGCGCCGAGCATGGCCAGGACCAGCAGCAGGGTCAGCGAGAGGTGGCGGAGCAGGCGCGGTTTCACGATCAATGCGGGCGGCACGGCGCGGAGGCTGGCGGGTGGGCATTGCATCATAAGTGGTCCGGGCCTTGCCAGTCGGCGCGCGGCGCCGAGCGGCGGGTGGCAGCGGCGGCCCCTCTCCGCGAAGGGAGAGGGGCGCGGCGCATCAGTGTTGCAGGATCTTGGCGAGGAACTGCTGGGCGCGCTCGGAGCGCTGGCCGACATCGCCGAAGAATTCTTCCTTGGGGCAGTCTTCGACGATCTGGCCGGCGTCCATGAAGATCACGCGGTCGGCGACCTTGCGGGCGAAGCCCATCTCGTGGGTCACGCACATCATGGTCATGCCTTCGTTGGCCAGCTGCACCATCACATCGAGCACTTCGTTGACCATTTCCGGGTCCAGCGCCGAGGTGGGTTCGTCGAACAGCATCACCACCGGGTCCATGGCCAGGGCACGGGCGATGGCGACGCGCTGCTGCTGGCCGCCGGAAAGCTGGCCGGGGTGCTTGTGGGCGTGGGCGGAGAGGCCGACGCGCTCCAGCAGCTTGAGGCCCTTGGCGGTGGCTTCCTCCTTGCTGCGGCCGAGCACCTTGATCTGCGCGATGGTGAGGTTCTCGGTGATGGTCAGGTGGGGGAACAGCTCGAAGTGCTGGAACACCATGCCGACGCGCGAGCGCAGCTTGGGCAGGTCGGTCTTCTTGTCGGCGATGGAGGTGCCGTCGACGACGATGTCGCCCTTCTGGAAGGGTTCCAGCGCGTTGACGCACTTGATCAGGGTGGATTTGCCGGAGCCGGACGGCCCGCAGACGACCACCACTTCACCTTTCTGGACGTCGGTGCTGCAGTCGGTCAGCACCTGGAATTCCCCGTACCACTTGTTGACGTTCTTGATCGAAATCATACGGCTAACCTTTTTTGCAGGAGCTTGACCAGCTGCGAGGCGGCGAAGCTGACGGTGAAGTACACCAGGCCGGCGAAGATGAGGAACTCGTGCGGCTGGCCGATGATGTCGCCACGGGAGCGGGCGGCGTTGAGGAAGTCCATCAGGCCCACGGTGTAAACGAGCGAGGTGTCCTGGAACAGGATGATGCTCTGCTGCAGGAGCAGCGGGGTCATCTTGCGGAACGCCTGGGGCAGGATGATCAGGCGCATGGTCTGGCCGTAGGTCATGCCCAGGGCCTGTGCCGCGCCCATCTGCCCGCGGGGGATGGCCTGGATGCCGGCGCGGACGATTTCGCAGAAGTACGCCGCCTCGAACATCATGAAGGCGATCAGGCACGAGGTGAACGCGCCGACGGGGGTGTCCTCGCCGGTGATCCAGCGCAGCACGAAGGGCACCGCGAAGTAGAACCAGGTGATCACCAGCAGCAGCGGGATGGAGCGGAAGTAGTTGACGTACAGGCCGCCGAGTTTCGACAGCAGCGGGTTGTGCGACAGGCGCATGAGCGCCAGCAGGGTGCCCAGGACCACGCCGCCGATGATGCCCAGCACCATCAGCTGCAGGGTCATCAGCATGCCGTCGACCAGCCCGGGCAGGGCGGGGATGATTGCGCTGAAGTCCATCATTTGCCTCCTACGGCGATCAGGCCCGGGACCGCGACCTTGCGTTCAACCATGCGCATGAGCAGCATCAGGCTCATGTTCAGGGTGAAGTAGATCAGCGTGGCCAGGGTGAAGGCCTCGAACAGGTTGGCGGAGAACTCGGCCGTCTGCTTGGTCTGCGCGAGCAGCTCCATCAGGCCAATGAGCGAGGCCACCGAGGAGTTCTTGAAGATGTTGAGGAACTCGCTGGTCAGCGGCGGGATGATGATGCGGAAGGCCTGCGGCAGCAGCACGTAGCGGTAGATCGCGGGCAGGCGGAAGCCCATGGCGCGGGCGGCGCCGAGCTGGCCCTTGGGCAGGGCCTGGATGCCGGTGCGGACCTGTTCGCAGACGCGTGCGGCGGTGAACAGGCCGAGGCACACGACCACGCTGAGGTAGGCGGAGGTGGCCGGGTTGAGGTCCTGCTTGAACCAGATTTCCAGCGGCTCGGGCAACAGGTCCGGCACCAGGAAGTACCAGAGGAACAGCTGCACCAGCAGCGGTACGTTGCGGAAGATTTCCACGTAGGTGGTGGCGATGCCGGACACCCAGCGGTTGGGCACGGTACGCATCACGCCGAGCAGCGAGCCCAGCAGGAGCGCGACGATCCAGCCGGCTAGGGCGATGGCGATGGTCCAGCCCAGGCCGGTGACGAACCAGTCCAGGTAGATCTCGCTGCCGATGCCGGTGGACTTGAAGAACACGCCCCAGTCCCAGTTGTAGTTCATCAGGGTTTTCCCCTCAGGGTTCTTGTCTGTCTGCGGTTGAAGGCAGTGGATGGGGAGTGGCTGCCGGATGCCCGGCGACCCCCTCTCCCTGGCGGAAGAGGGGTGGGGAGCTGCGCTGTCCGGATTTCCGACCTGCACCGGCTCCCGTCACTCCCGGCCCCTCTCCGATGGGAGAGGGGAGGAGCGGTGGCGTCAGATTTCTTCGGCCGACTTGTCGGTGGGGTTGGCGACCAGCTTCTTCAGCTCATCGCTCATGGGGAAGTTGAGGTTCAGGTTCTTCGGCGGGATGGGCTGGGTGAACCACTTGTCGTAGATGCCGTTGATCTCGCCCGAGGCGAAGGTATCGGCGATGGCCTTGTCGACCACTTTCTTGAAGGCTTCGTCGCCCTTGCGAACCATGCAGCCGTAGATCTCGTAGGACTGCGGCTCGCCGGTCACGACCCAGTCGTCCGGCTTCTTGGCCTTGGCCATCTCACCGTAGAGCAGGGCGTCGTCCATCATGAAGGCGACCGCGCGGCCGGATTCCAGCATCAGGAAGGACTCGCCGTGGTCCTTGGCCGAGATGATGTTCATGCCCATCTGCTTGTCGGCGTTCATGGACTTGAGCAGGCGCTCGGAGGTGGTGCCGGCGGTGGTCACCACGTTCTTGCCCTTGAGGTCGGCGAAGTCGTTGATGCCGGCGGTCTTCTTCGACAGCAGGCGGGTACCGACCTCGAAGATGCCGACGGAGAAGCCGACCTGCTTCTGGCGCTCGAGGTTGTTGGTGGTGGAGCCGCACTCGATGTCGACGGTGCCGTTCTGCACCAGCGGGATGCGGGTCTGCGAGGTCACCAGGTTGTAGCGCACCTTCAGGTCCGGCAGGGCCAGTTCCTTCTTGATCGCCTCGACGACCTTGAGCTGGATGTCGTGGGAGTAGCCGACCGGTTTGCCCGGCTCGGTGCCGAGGTAGGAGAAGGGGATGGAGGCGTCGCGGTGACCGAGGACGATGGTGCCGCTGTCCTTGATCTTCTTCAGGGTGCCGGTCAGTTCTTCGGCGATTGCGGGAGCGGAAATCAGGGTCGCTGCGATGGCGGCGGCCAGAACCTTCGGAAGGATACGCATGTGTTTCAGTCCTCGACTTTGTTTGTTCTTATCGACGCCAGCGGTAAGGCGCCGTCGGGATCTGTAATGGCAGGATGCGTGCCATCTGTATGGTTGTGCTGATTTGTATGTAATTTATTGATTTATAAGGGTTTATTTTTAATGGCTGGAGGGCATTGGAGGCGGGGTGTTCGGGGTTCCGGCTTTGGTGGGTGTTATCGTTCGGATATCCGAACGGATTTTGCGGGAATGGGGGCGTGACGGGAGTGAAGGAGGGAAGGGGTGACAGGGAAGAGCAGGCTTCGCGAGCAGAGCTCGCTCCTACGAGGGGTGTGCAGGTAGGTCGGGTGCAACCCGACGATAAGGGCTATACGACCACCGCGTAGCCCGGGCTTCAGCCCGGGGAGGTGAGCCCCGGGGCTGGGCACGGGCTACGCGGGTTGGGTCAGTCCGCCAGGTTCTGCGCTTCCCGCTCCCGTCGGGGCTTGGGGGCGAAGCGTGCGGCCAGGCGCATGGAGGTGGTGACCAGGCGCTGGTAGAAGGTCGGCATCAGGCGCTGCATGCCGTCCAGGGCCCAGGCGTCGGCGCCGATGAGGATGCGCCGGTTGTCCTTGAGCACGCCGCGCAGGATCACCGAGGCGGCCTTGTCCGGGGTGGTGCGCAGCAACTGGTCATTGAACTGCTTGCGTGCCTGGTCGGCTTCCTGGCCGACGACCCGGGCGAGGCTGTCGTTCATCCGCGCGGTCTTGGCGATGTTGGTCTTGATGCCGCCGGGGTGCACGCAGCTGGCAGAGACGCCGTTGCCTTCGATGTCCAGTTCCTGGCGCAGGGCCTCGGTGAAGCCGCGCACGGCGAACTTGGTGGCGTTGTAGGCGCTCATGCCTGGCTGGGAGAACAGCCCGAACACGCTGGAGACGTTGACCACATGGCCGTCGCCGGTGGCCTTGATGTGCGGCAGGAAGGCCTTGGTGCCGTGCATCACGCCCCAGAAGTTGATGTTCATGATCCACTCGTATTCGGCGTAGTCGCTGCCTTCGACGGTGCCGGCATGGGCGACGCCGGCGTTGTTGAAGATCAGGTTGACGCGGCCGTGGTCGAGCACGACCTGGTCGGCCCAGGCATGCACGGCGTCGCGGTCGGCGACGTTGACCAGGGTGTCGGTGACCTGCACGCCGAGCTTGCGGGCCTGGGCGGCGGTTTCCGCCAGGCCCTCGGCGTTGACGTCGGAGAGCGCCAGGTGGCAGCCCTGGCGGGCCAGGCCGTAGGCGAGGGCGCGGCCGATGCCGGAGCCGGCGCCGGTGATCGCGGCGACCTTGTTCTCGAAGGACTTCATGCCGGTACTCCTTCTGCGGTTTCGGCGGGGGCGGCGAAGGTCAGCGGACCCTGGGCGGCATGCACGGGCTGGATGCGACTGAAGTGGTAGGCGGCCGGGTCGAAGTTGCGGGTCAGCAGGCGGAAGCGCCAGGTGAAGCCGGGCCATACGGTGCAGTTGCGGCCGCTGACCGGGTGGATGTACCAGCTCTTGCAGCCGCCGGCGTTCCACACGGTGTTGCCCAGGCTGCCCTGGATCTTGCCGTTGAACCTGTCCTGCACCTCGCGCTTGACCTCCAGGCTCTGCAGCTTGCGCTGGTCGAGCAGGTCGAGGGCGCCGAGCACGTAGTGGATCTGCGATTCGATCATGTAGACCATCGAGTTGTGGCCGAGGCCGGTATTCGGGCCCATGAGGAAGAACAGGTTGGGGAAGCCGGCGGTCATGGTGCCCTTGTAGGCCTCGGGGCCTTCCGGCCAGGTGTCGAGCAGGTCGACGCCGTTGCGGCCGAAGACCACGCCGCGCGGCAGCGGGTCGCTGGGGGTGAAGCCGGTGCCGAAGATGATGGCGTCCACCGGGCGTTCCTGGCCGTCACGGGTGACGATGCTGTTGGCGCGGATTTCCTTGATGCCGTCGGTGATCACGTCGACGTTGGGCTGGGTCAGCGAGGGGTAGTAGTCGTTGGAGATCAGCACGCGCTTGCAGCCCATGGTGTAGTCGGGCGTGACCTTGGCACGCAGCACCGGGTCCTTGATCTTGCGCTTGATGTAGCCCTTGGCGACCAGCTGGGCGAGCTTCATCACCTTTGGCGTCAGGGCGAAGCCGATCACGCGGCTTTCGAGGACGGCGTAGATGCCGCCGCGCCAGAGCTTCTGCAGGATGGGGAAACGCTTGAAGCGCGAGCGCTCGTTCTCGCTGATGGCGCGGTCGGGCTTGGGCATGACCCAGGGCGCGGTGCGCTGGTAGAGGTCGAGCTGGCCGACCACTTTCTGGATCTGCGGGACGAACTGGATGGCCGAGGCGCCGGTGCCGATCACGGCGATGCGCTTGCCCGCCAGGTCATAGTCGTGGTCCCACTGCTGGGAGTGGAAGCGCTTGCCGGCGAAGTTCTCCAGGCCGTCGAGGTAGGGGATGGAGGGGGTGGAGAGGGCGCCCATGCCGGACACCACGAACTGCGCGGTGTAGTGGTTGCCCGCCGCGTCGTCGATGTGCCACAGCTCTTCGCTGTCGCTCCAGGCCACGCGGGTGATCTCGGTGCCGAGCAGGGTCTTGTCCTGCAGGCGGTATTTCTCCCAGCAGCCTTCGAGGTAGCTCTTGATCTCGCCCTGCTTGGCGAACATCCGCGTCCAGTTGGGGTTGGGCTCGAAGGAGAAGGAGTAGAGGTGCGATTGCACGTCGCAGCCGCAGCCCGGGTAGTTGTTGACGCGCCAGGTGCCGCCGACGCCGGCTTCCTTTTCGAACAGGAGGAAATCGTTCTCGCCTTTCTGCTTCAGGCGGATCGCCATGCCCAGGCCGGAGAAGCCGGAGCCTATGATGGCGACCTTGCAGTGGCGGGCAGGGGTGGGGGGTGATACGGGCGCGTTCATGGCCAAGCTCCTGTTATGCTTATTTTGTGGCGTATACAGCTGTATACCAATGTAGACAGATGTATACTCGCCAGCAAGCCATTGCGGTACAACCAACCTAAGGTAGGGTCAGCCATGAGTTCAGTGCCGGACGACGGGCAGCAGTCGAAGGAGCGAGCGGTCGAGGCGCCGGGCAAGCGCCTGTTGATGGAGGCGGCCCTGCGCCTGTCCTCCCAGAGCCGCAGCCTGAGCAGCCTGGGCCTGCGTGAACTGGCGCGGGAGGCGGGGCTCAACCCGAACACCTTCTATCGCCATTTCAAGGACGTGGACGACCTGGGCCTGGCGATGATCCGCAACATCTCCACCCAGCTGCGCCAGCCGTTGCGTGACCTGCGTCGCGAGGCGGCGGCGCGTGCGGTACAGGGCGATCACGCGTCGATGCCCAAGCTGATGGGCATCGACATGGGGCGCGGCAAGCGCGTGTGCCATGAGACGGTGAACCTGTTCTTCGACTTCGTCGCCGATAACGCCGAGGCCTTCATCATCGGCGTGCGCGAGCTGCATGGCGCATCACCTGCCATGCGCGAGGCGCTGCGCGAGGTGATGGACGAGTTCGCCGACGACATGGCCGAGGACATCGTCGAGTTCAAGCTGCTGCCGGCGCTGGTGCCGGAGGCCGTGGTGCGGCGCGTTTCCAGCCTGATCAGCCGCAACCTGTTCCAGATGTCCCTGGATTTCATCGGCGAGCCTGCGCGTCGCGCCGAGATCCGCCTGGAGGCCGAGGAGCAGGTGCTGTTCCTTTTCACAGGCGCCAGCGTGTTGCAGGGCCTGGAAGCGATGGGGGCGGTCGGTGGCGGCGCGCGATAGGACCGGCACAGCGTAGAACCCATTGGTCTGGAGGTACGCAACAACATGGGTTTCGCTGCGCTCTACGCCATCCTGCGAACGCTCAAGCAGAAAGCCCGGCGATTGCCGGGCTTTTTCGTTGGGCGCGATAGTGCTCAGCCGTTGAAGCCGAGGCGTTCCTTCCAGCGCTTTTCCAGCGCCTTGGTGTCATGGTCGAAAGGGTGGAAGCCCGGGCGGTAGTAGTCCAGGTAGGGCTTGATCATGCGCGGGAAGTAGCCGGTGCGCAGGCTGAACAGGGTCTTCAGGCCGCGGCCCCAGCTGCGCAGGTTGAACAGCTGGCCATCCTTGCGCAGCAGGTGCAGCTGGAAGGCGCCGATCACGCCGATGAACATCACGGTGGTCAGCGCCATGGTGATGGTGCGCTCGAAGTAGCCGCCGCCGACCGCCATGTAGGCGTCGTAGCAGACCGCCTTGTGCTCGTTTTCCTCGATCGCGTGCCACATCCACAGCTGGTACATCTTCTGGTCGTCCATCTGCGTGCTGAGGTCTTCGCGGCGCAGCAGTTGCTCGGCCATGGTCGCGGTGAAGTGCTCGAGGGCGCAGGTGGCAGCCAGGCGCTGCTTCTTGGTGGTGAAGCGGGTGACCCATTCGAGCAGCACCTTGATGCGCAGCTCCAGGCGCTCCAGGTCGATGCCGTGCTGGGCGGCATAGTCGTTGTAGGTGGCGTGTTCCTTGGAGTGCATGGCTTCCTGGCCGATGAAGGCGCTGATGTCCTTCTGCAACTGCGGGTCGTCGATCTGGTCACGCACGCCACGCACGCTGTCGACGAAGAACTTCTCGCCATAAGGGAAGAGCGACGACAGGTTGTTCATGAAGTGGCTCATGAAGGGATCGCCGCTCCACCAGTATTTCTGGGTGGCATCGAAGCTGAAGTCCATGCGGCGGACGGGGAAGTGGGCCTTGGGCAGGTTGGCGGCGGCGCTGGCGGTCATTGGGCAATCCTCGTGGTTGGGAGCCGTCCCTTTTTGTTGTCTGGCTCTTGCTGGCACGGATAACCGTGTCATCGAACGATGTAACTGTTGAGGATTAACGCAGGTTTCGCCTGGCCGCGCGGACCAACTTTCGGCGGGTTATGACGATTCCGTGGCCGGCTCGCTGACCCGGCGCAGCACATCCAGGTAGCCGGGAGGCGCCGCCACCAGGCCGCGCTGGCGCAGCAGCCGGTGCGCTTCCGGGAGGCGGAACCAGGGCAGCGCGGCCATGAGGTGATGCTCGATGTGGTAGTTCACCCGCAGCGGCGCCACGGTCGAACGGGCCAGCCAGCCGGCACGGGTGGTTCGGGTGTTGCGCAGCATGTCGCGGCCACGCTCGGTGCAGGCGTGTTCGGCCAGCGAGCGGATGCGCATGAACAGGCTGTAGGTGGTGAGGTTGGCCAGCCACCAGACGCCGAACAGCCAGAATTCGCCGCAGGCGGCGAGCATGCTGGCCAGCAGGGCGTTGGCCAGCAGCATCGGGGTCATGTTGCGCAGGCCTTCGCGGGCGTAGTCACGCCAGGTGCGGCCATCGCGCGGGCGCCGCTTGACGTCGGCGGCGACGGTGTACTCCAGCACGCCCAGGTCCATCAGCAGTTGGCCGAACAGGCGGCGCAGGCCGCTGAGGCCGGAGAGGTCGCGGGCGAACTTGCGCAACAGCGAGGCGCGGTGGGTAGGGAAGGGGCGCGAGAGGCTCCAGTCTGGGTCCTGGTCGGTGCCGGTGTGGGCGTGGTGGCGGATGTGGTGCTTGCGGTAGCGGGCGACGTCGACCCAGATGATCCGGGCACAGAGCCAGTCGGTGAGGCGGTCATTGAGCCAGCGGGTGCGGAACAGGGTGCCATGGGCGGCCTCGTGCATGAGGATGGCCAGGGCCAGTTGGCGCCCGCCGAGGATGACCAGGGCGAGTAAGAAGGTCACCGGGTTCGGCCAGATGGCAAGCATGGCGAAGGCGGCGGCGATGATCGCCCAGGTGGAGCCGATGGCCCACCAGCCGGCGGCGTCGGAGCGCTGGCTCAGGCGCTGGATTTCTTCACGGCTGAAGCAGTCGGAGAGCTTGCTGCGAGGGTTCATGGCGACCTCTTGTCATGCGCAGGAGTCGCCATCATTGCCCGCACTCGCTGGCCCGGCCAGGGGCGCCCGGCGCTTTCGCGCGGGTGGCCGCAAGCCTGGCGCAAATGCCATGGGTTCAGACTTTGGAGGGATGGGGCCCGGCGTGCGGGCCCGGGGGATCACTTCTCGTCGAGGGCGAAGGCGGTGAGCGAGAAGGTGGGGATGCCGATGTCCTGCAGGCGCTGGGACCCGCCCAGTTCCGGCAGGTCGATGATGGCGGCGGCCTCGTACACGCTGGCGCCCATGCGGCGCACCAGTGCGGTGGCGGCCAGCAGGGTGCCGCCGGTGGCGATCAGGTCATCGAAGATCAGCACCTTGTCGCCGTCGCACAGGCTGTCGCTGTGCACTTCGAGGAAGGCTTCGCCGTATTCGGTCTGGTAGCCCTGGGCGAGGACGTCGGCGGGCAGCTTGCCCTGCTTGCGGAACAGCACCAGCGGCTTGTTCAGTTCGTAGGCGACGATGGAGCCGATCAGGAAGCCTCGGGCGTCCATGGCGGCGATGTGGCTGAACTCGGCTTCGACGTAGCGCTGGATGAAGCTGTCCACCACCAGGCGCAGGGCGCGGGGCGATTGGAACAGCGGGGTGATATCGCGGAAGACCACGCCGGGCTTGGGGAAGTCCACCACCGGGCGGATCAGGGTCTTGATATCGAATTCGTCGAAAATCATGGTGCGGAACCTGGAGAGGGGAGGAACGCCGGCCGAGCGGCCGGCGCGGGGTCAGTCTTCGATGCTGCCGCCGGCGAGGGCGCAGAGCTCGATGGGATCGAGGATGTGCACTTCCTTGCCTTCGGCGGCGATCAGGTTGCCCTGCTGGAAGCGGGTGAACACGCGGGAGACGGTCTCCACCGCCAGGCCCAGGTAGTTGCCGATCTCGTTGCGCGACATGGCCAGGCGGAACTGGTTGGCCGAGAAGCCGCGGGCGCGGAAGCGTGCGGAGAGGTTGACCAGGAAGGTGGCGATGCGCTCGTCGGCGGTCTTCTTGGAGAGCAGCAGCATCATCTGCTGGTCATCGCGGATCTCGCGGCTCATGACGCGCATCAGCTGGCGGCGCAGCTGCGGCAGCTGCACGGAGAGCTCATCGAGGCGCTCGAAGGGGATTTCGCACACCGAGGTGGTTTCCAGCGCCTGCGCGGATACGGGGTAGAGCTCGGTGTCCATGCCGGAGAGCCCGACCAGCTCGCTGGGCAGGTGGAAGCCGGTGATCTGTTCCTCGCCGGAGTCGGTGACGCCGAACGTCTTCAGCGCGCCGGAGCGGACGGCGAATACGGACTCGAAGGTGTCACCCTGGCGGAACAGGTAGTCCCCCTTCTTCAGCGGGCGGCCACGCTTGACGATCTCGTCCAGCGAGTCCATGTCTTCCATGTTCAGCGACAGGGGCAGGCAGAGGGCGGCGAGGCTGCAGTCCTTGCAATGTGCCTGAGGCAGGTTGCGTACCTTGATGATCTCGGACATCCACGGATCCCTTGCAAAAGCAAACACACAATGGGCGTAAGGGTAACGCAGGGGCGCGCTGAGGGCTAGGAAAAGGCCTTTTCAATGACGTTCAAGTTCAACAGTGTGCTGCCGATATGCCGGTATTGATCCCAATGGAGCGAGTGATCATGAGGGTGGATATCTCCGGCTGGCCGCAGATCGGCCAGCGTTATGCCGCAGCGCGCAGCAGCGAGGCCAGGGACGCGGGGCAGGGTGACGAGCGCGCGGAAGACGGCGGGCTGGATGACCGCATCGGTCATGTCGGCATCCGCGTGAGCCTGTCCGAGGCCGGCAAGGCCCAGGCGAGCGACGAGGCGAAGAAGAACCAGGACATCGACGAAAGCAGCCTTCCGGACAGCATCAAGCAGATCCTCAAGATGATCCGCAAGCTGAAGGAGGACCTGCGCGAGAAGATGGCCGAGCTCCAGTCGGTCGCCACCGACCAGGGGCTGGATGACGAGACCCGCATGCAGCGCATGGAAGGCCTGCAGAGCGAGGTGGCCAGTCTCAACGGTGCCATCAGTCAGGCCACGGCCAGCCTCATGAAGGCCATGCGCGATGCGGGCCTGAGCGGCGACCAGATGCTCGAGGCCGCCCAGTTGCTGATGAAGTGACGCGCTTCAGATCACCCGGGAGAAACGCTGGGTGGTCTCTGGCGTGAGGTAGTGGTCGAAGAGCATGCAGACCGAGCGCACCAGCAGTCGCCCGGTGGGCAGGATGTCGATGCCGCGATCGCTGAGGGCGATCAGCCCATCGGCTGCCATCTGCTCCAGCTGTGGCCAGATATCCGCGAAATACCCCCTGAACTCGATATTGAACAGCGCTTCGATGGACTGGAAGTCCAGTTCGAATTCGCAGATCAATTGCTGGATCACCGCGCGACGGATGCGGTCGTCCTCGGCGCAGGCGAGGCCGCGACGGGTGGCGAGCAGGCCGTTCTGCAGCTTCTCCTGGTAGGTGGTTATGTTGGCGTCGTTCTGGCAGTAGAGGTCGCCGATCTGGCTGATGGCCGAGACGCCGAGGCCGATCAGGTCGCAATGCCCATGGGTGGTGTAGCCCTGGAAGTTGCGCTGCAGGCGGCCGTCTTCCTGGGCGATGGCCAGTTCGTCGTCCGGCAGGGCGAAGTGGTCCATGCCGATGTAGCGGTAGCCGGCCTGGGTCAGTTGCTCGATGCTGCGCTGGAGCATCTCCAGCTTGTGCCCGGGGCTCGGCAGCTCTTCGGCCTTGATGCGACGCTGGGGCATGAAGCGCTCCGGCAGGTGGGCGTAGTTGAATACCGAGAGCCGGTCCGGCTGCAGGGCGATCACTTCGGCCACGGTGCGCGCGAAGCTTTCGGGGGTCTGGCGGGGCAGGCCGTAGATCAGGTCGATGTTCACCGAGCGGAACTGCAGGGTACGTGCCGCCTCGACGATGGCGCGGGTCTCCTCCAGGCTCTGCAGGCGATTGACCGCGCGCTGCACCGCCGGGTCGAGGTCCTGCACGCCCAGGCTGACGCGGTTGAAGCCCAGTTCGCGCAGCAGCCCCATGGTCGACCAGTCCGCTTCACGCGGGTCGATCTCGATGCCGTAGTCCCCGGAATCGTCGTCCAGCAGGCTGAAGTGCTGGCGCAGATGGGCCATCAGGTGGCGCAGTTCGTCGTGGCTGAGAAAGGTCGGGGTGCCGCCGCCGAAGTGCAGTTGCTCGACGCGCTGCTGCGGGTCGAGATGGCAGGCGATGAGCTCGATCTCGCGCTCGAGTTTCTCCAGGTAGGGCAGGGCGCGGCCACGGTCCTTGGTGATGACCTTGTTGCAGGCGCAGTAGTAGCAGATGTTCGCGCAGAACGGCACGTGCACGTAGAGCGACAGGGGTCTCAGGGCCTTGCGGCTTTCCCGCAGCGCGTGGAGCAGGTCGAACGAGCCGATGCGTTCGTTGAACTGCACGGCGGTCGGGTAGGAGGTGTAGCGAGGGCCTGCCGCGTCGTAACGGCGGATCAGGCCAGCGTCCCAGCGAATATCGTCGAGCATGGGGGTATTCCAGGTTCAGCAGTCAGTGCCCGGCAGTCTAGGTGGCGCCTGATCCGTGCTTCTTGACCTGGGTCATGCTGTCGCAGCGCCCGGCCCCGGCGTTCGATGCCTGAGTCCCGCCATGCGTCGCCAGAGGCTTTCCAGCTAGCTGCGCTGTCAGTGCCCCATCAGCCAGTGCTGGTGCGGGCCGGGCAGCGTCCAGATGCCGAAGAGGATCACCAGCACGCCGCCGGTGATGCGGATGCCGCGCTTGCGCAGCAGGGCGGTGAGGCGTTCGGCGGCGAGCCCGGTGGCCAGCAGCACCGGCCAGGTGCCGAGACCGAACGCCAGCATCAGCAAGGCGCTTTCGCTGGCCGAGCCCTGGCTGGCGGCCCACAGCAGGGTGCTGTAGACCAGGCCGCAGGGAAGCCAGCCCCAGAGGGCGCCGAGGAGCAACGCACGGGGCAGGCTGGAGACCGGCAGCAGCTTGCCCGCCACCGGCTGGATATGGCGCCAGAGGCCGCGCCCCAAGGCTTCGATGCGGGTCAGGCCGCTCCACCAGCCGGCCAGGTAGAGGCCCATGGTGATCAAAAGCAGCGCGGCTATCACCCGCAGGACCATGGCGGCCGGACCGCTGGCCACGGCCCAGCCGGCCAGGCCGATGAGCAGGCCGGCAGCGGTGTAGCTGAGGATGCGGCCGAGGTTGTAGGCCAGCAGCAGGCGGAAGCGCCGGGCGCGCTGCTCGGGCGGGATGGCCAGGGTCAGGGCGCCCATCAGGCCGCCGCACATGCCGATGCAGTGACCACCGCCGAGCAGGCCGAGGATCATCGCCGAGACCAGCAGGGGCGCCAGTTCAAGCACCGCGCTTGTCCTCGGGTTCGTCTGCTCGCTCGCCATCCCCATCGACCTTGTCGGCTTCGGCGATCCCGCCCGTGTGGCCCGGGTCCTCGTCGTCGAAGAGGATGCTGTGGGCCGGGCCGTCGAGGTCGTCGTACTGGCCGCTGTCCACGGCCCAGAAGAATAGCCAGATGGCGAAGCCGACCAGGCCGATGGCGACGGGGATCAGGATGTATAGCGCGGGCATCGGGGGAATCTCGTTTGGGAACCTGGCGGAAGGCCGGTGGGGGAGCTCCCCCGCCGGTCTCTAGCTTCTGGCCAGTCGCAGGGCGTTGACCACCACCAGCAGCGAGCTGACCGACATGCCGAATGCGGCCCAGACCGGGGTGACCCAGCCCAGCGCCGCGAAGGGCAGGACCAGGCCATTGTACAGGGTCGCCCAGGCCAGGTTCTGGATGATGATGCGGCGCGTGCGGCTGGCCACCGTGAGGGCTTGGACCAGGCTCTCCAGGCGGTTGGAGAGGAGCACCGCGTCGGCGCTTGTCTTGGCCAGGTCGGTGGCGCTGCCCATGGCGACGCTGATGTCGGCACCCGCGAGCACGGGAACGTCGTTGACGCCGTCGCCCAGCATCAGCACGCGGCGGCCCTGTTGGTGTAGCTCGCGCAACACGTCGAGCTTGGCGTCGGGGCTGAGGCCGCCACGGGCGTCGTCTATGCCGAGGCGGCGGGCGATCTCGCCGACCATCGGCGAGCTGTCGCCGGACAGCAGCATCACCTGCCAGCCACGGGCGCGGCAGGCGTCGAGCAGCAGCGGTGCGTCTTCGCGCAGGCGGTCGTCCAGTACCAGCCAGGCCAGCGGGCCGTGCTCGTCGCCGAGCAGCAGCCATTGGCCGTTGGTGCCGGGAATCTGCGGCGCCGGCCAGCCACCCAGCTCGGCGACGAAGTCGGCCTGGCCGATGCGCAGGCGACGCCCGTCCACCCGACCTTCGAGACCTTTGCCGGGGACGTTCTCCACCTGCTCGGCAGGACGAGGGGCACGACCGAAGGCGCGGGCGATGGGGTGCTCCGAGCGGTTCTCCAGGGCCGCGGCCAGGGCCAGGCAGGTGTCGTTGTCGAGCGCGCCCAGGGGGTGGATCGCGCTGAGGGTGAGGCGCCCTTCGGTGAGGGTGCCGGTCTTGTCGAAAATCACCGTGTCGATCTGGTTCAACCCTTCCAGCACATGGCCGCGGGTCAGCAGCAGCCCCAGCTTGTGCAGGCTGCCGGTGGCGGTGGTCAGTGCGGTGGGCGTCGCCAGCGCGAGCGCGCAGGGGCAGGTGGCGACCAGCAGCGAGAGGACGATCCAGAAAGCCCGCGACGGGTCGATCTGCCACCAGGCGATGCCGACGATGGCGGCCGCCAGCAGGACGATGATCAGGAACCATTGCGCGACCTTGTCGGCCAGTTCGGCGAGGCGGGGCTTGTCCGCCTGGGCGCGTTCGAGCAATCGCACGATGGCGGAGAGACGGGTCTGGTCGCCGAGCGCCTGGACCTCCAGTGTCAGGGGGCCTTCGACGTTGAGCGTGCCGGCGGTGACGGTGTCGCCACGGCCGCGAGGCAGGGGCAGGTACTCGCCGGTGAGCAGGGATTCGTCGACGCTGGACTGGCCTTCGAGGATCAGGCCGTCGGCGGGCATCAAGGCGCCCGGCGGCACCAGGACGCGGTCGCCCACGGCCAGCTCACCGAGGAGGATGCGCAGGCTCTGGCCGCTGTCGTCCAGGCGCAGGCAGGACGCGGGAAGCAGGTTGACCAGTTGCGCGGTGGCCGCTGCGGTGCGTTCGCGGGCGCGCCGCTCCAGGTATCGGCCGGCGAGGAGGAACAACGCGAACATGCCGACGGCGTCGAAATACAGTTCGCCGATGCCGGTGACGGTGGACCAGATGCCCGCGACGTAGGCACCGCCGATGGCCAGGGACACCGAGACGTCCATGCTCAGGTGGCGGGTGCGCAGGTCACGCAGGGCCCCTCGGAAGAACTGGCCGCAGCAGTAGAAGACGATGGGGGTGGTGAGGAACAGGCTGACCCAGCGCAGGATCTTGTCCAGTTCCGGGCTCAGGTCGATGTTGAATTCGGGCCAGGTGGCCATGGCGGCCATCATCACCTGCATCCACAGCAGGCCGGCGACGCCGAGCTGGCGCATGGCTCGCTTGTTCTCGGCAGCGAGGCGCTCGGCGGCGTCATCGGCCTTGTAGGGGTGGCCGGCGTAGCCGATGCGGCGCAGCTCCTTGAGCAGCTCGCTGAGGGGCAGCTGGCTATCGGACCAGCGAACCTGCAGGCGATGGTTGGACAGGTTGAGGCGCGCTTCGTCCACCCCGGGCAGGGTGCGCAGGTGCTTCTCGATCAGCCAGCCGCAGGCGGCGCAGCTGATGCCTTCGATCAGCAGGCTGGTTTCGCTGAGTTCGCCCTGGTGCTGGACGAAGGGGCGCTGCACGTCTTCACGATCGAACAGGGCCAGTTCATCGGGAAGCACGCTGGGCAGGGCATCGGGGTTGGCGGCGGTCTCGCTGCGGTGGCGGTAGTAGCTTTCCAGCCCGCCGGCGACGATGGCTTCGGCCACCGCCTGGCAACCCGGACAGCACATGGCCCGCGTCTCACCGAGAACGCGGGCGTCGTAAGGGCTGCCGGCAGGCACCGGCAGGCCGCAGTGGTAGCAGGAGAGGGGGGCGGACATGGGGCGTGCTTATTCGCCCAGCAGGGTCACGCTGCCGTTCTCGAGGGTTTCCTCCTCGAACAGGCGCCAGTCCTGGCCATCTTCCTGGCCGATGAGTTCGACGAAGCGTCGGCCGCTGACCGAGTCTTCCAGGTGGCCGCTGTAGAGGTCGCCGGATTGTGGCTGGAGGACGACGCGGCGGTCCTTTTCCTGCTGGGTGGGGGAGAGCAGGCTGAGCACCAGTTGCTGCGGGTGGCTGTTGCCGGTCAGGGTGACCTGGACCACGCCGCTCTGGTCGTCCAGGCGCACCTGGGCCTTCATGCCCAGGCGCTTGGCCAGTTCCTCGCGCTCGAGCGAGGTGTTGATGCCCTTGCCGACGTCGTAGTAGTTGTCGACCACCAGGCTCGGCGGGTTCTTGATGGCGATCACCAGCATCGAGGTGCCCAGCACAACGGAGGTGCCGAGGAGGCCGAGGATGAACCAGGGCCAGGGTTGCTTGTACCAGGGGCTTGCGGGAGATTCGGACTGCATGGGGATCTCGTTTTTCAGCGGACGCTGGGGCCGATGAAGCGGCTGTCAGCGTCGGTAGTGATGCCGGGATCGTCGGCCGAGCGGACCCGGAAGACGATGGTATTGGTGCTGGAGGGCAGCTTCTCGGGGTCGATGGACAGCTCCACCGGTACCGACAGCACCTCACCAGCTTCCGTCATGACCTGGCTCTTGCCCTCGTAGACGAGGCCGTCGAGGCCATCGGCTTCGATCACGAAGACCTGGTCCTTCTGCGACTTGTTCATGACCTTCAGGGTGTAGACGTTCTCGATGCGGCCCTGCTCGTTCTCGCGATACAGCACGCGATCCTTGATCACGTCCAGTTCCACCAGCGAGCGGGCGGCCACTGCGTAGCCGAACAGGCCGATCATCGCGACGAGGGCGGCAGCGTACCCGATCAGCCGCGGGCGCAGGAGGGTGGTCTGCTGCCCGTTCAGGTTGTGTTCAGTCGTGTAGCTGATCAGGCCCTTGGGATAGTTCATCTTCTCCATGATGCTGTCGCAGGCGTCGATACAGGCGGCGCAGCCGATGCACTCGATCTGCAGGCCGTCGCGGATGTCGATGCCGGTCGGGCAGACCTGGACGCACATGGTGCAGTCGATGCAGTCGCCGAGGCCCTGGGCCTTGTAGTCGACGTTCTTCTTGCGCGGGCCACGGGACTCGCCGCGACGCGGATCGTAGGAGACGATCAGGGTGTCCTTGTCGAACATCACGCTCTGGAAGCGAGCGTATGGGCACATGTAGATGCACACCTGCTCGCGCAGCCAGCCGGCGTTGCCGTAGGTGGCGAGGGTGAAGAAACCGACCCAGAAATAGGCCCAGCCGTCGGCATTGCCGGTGAAGAGGTCGAATACCAGTTCACGGATGGGGGTGAAGTAGCCGACGAAGGTGACGCCGGTGACGAAGCCGATCAGCAGCCAGAGGCTGTGCTTGGCCGACTTGCGCATGAGCTTGGAGCCGCTCATGGGGGCCTTGTCCAGCTTCATGCGTTGGTTGCGGTCGCCCTCGGTGACCTTCTCGCACCACATGAAGATCCAGGTCCAGACGCTCTGTGGGCAGGTGTAGCCGCACCAGACGCGACCGGCGAAGACGGTGATGAGGAACAGGCCGAAGGCGCAGATGATCAGCAGCCAGGAAAGGAGGACGAAGTCCTGGGGCCAGAAGGTGGCGCCGAAGATGTAGAACTTGCGCTCGGGAAGGTTCCACCAGACGGCCTGGCGATCGTTCCAGCTCAGCCAGACGGTGCCGAAATAAAGCAGGAAGAGCAGTGCGCCGCCTGCCATGCGCAGGTTGCGGAAGATGCCGGTGAAGGCGCGGGTGTAGATCTTTTCACGGCTGGCGTAGAGGTCGGCGCTTGCACCGCTCTTGGCCGGGGGAGGGGTAATGTTCTGGACGGGGATCTGTTCGCTCATCTACTCATACCACGGCGGTTGGGGCTTGCCCCGATCGATGCTTGCCGAACGGGATCATGTTGCCTGCCGCATATGGTACGCCCGATGGCGGCCTGCCATGTGCGACAGTGCGTCGCGCATGGCAGGCTTTGCGTCACTTGCTTTCGGTTTCTGCGGCGTTCTTGTGCGACAGACTGTAGACGTAAGCGGCGAGCAGGTGGACCTTGTCGTTGCCCAGGTGTTCTTCCTGAGCCGGCATGGTGCCCTGGCGGCCGTAACGGATGGTCTGCTGCAGCTGGGCGAAGGTGCTGCCGTAGATGAACGCGCCCGGGTGGGTCAGGTTCGGAGCGCCCATCGCCGGGGTGCCCTTGCCTTCCGGACCGTGGCACGCCACGCAGTTGGCAGCGAAGATCGCCTTGCCGGCTTCCGGATTCGCGTTGGAGTCCTTCGGCAGGTCACGACCATCCAGGGTCACGCGGACAAACGCGGCGACGTCACGTACGCCTTGCTCGCCGATGACTTCGCCCCAGGCGGGCATGATGCCGTGGCGGCCGCCGAGGATGGTGGTCTTGATGGTCTCGGGCTCGCCACCCCAGCGCCAGTCGGCGTCGGTCAGGTTGGGGAAACCGTAGGAGCCCTTGGCGTCGGAGCCGTGGCAGACCGAGCAGTTGGAGGCGAACAGGCGACCACCCATTTTCAGGGCTTTCTCGTCCTTGGCCACTTCCTCGATCGGCATGGCGGCGTACTTCTGGAACAGCGGGCCGTATTGCTTGTCGGCCTTGTCCATTTCCTTTTCCCACTGGTGGACACCGGTCCAGCCGGGCTGGCCGTCAGCGAAGGCCTTGCCTTCGGTGACTTCGCCGTAGCCGGGGAAGATGCCTTTCCAGTTGCCCATGCCCGGGTACAGGACCAGGTAGCCGACGGCGAAGATCAGGGTGCCGACGAACAGCATGAACCACCACTTGGGCAGCGGGTTGTCATATTCCTCGATACCGTCGAAGGCGTGGCCGACGGTTTCTTCGGTGCTTTCCTGGCGCTGGCCTTTGCGGGTGGCAAAGATCAGCACGGTCAGCGCCACCAGTGTGGCGCTGGTGAGTAGGGTTACGTACCAACTCCAGAACGTGGTCATTCGCTCTTACTCCTCGAAGCTTCTTCATCGCTCTTGGTGTTCGCTGGCTTGTCGTCGGCGAAGGGCAGGTTGGCAGCTTCGTCGAAGCTGCCCTTGCGCTTGCTGCTGTACGCCCAGAGCACGACGCCGATGAAGGCGACGAACACCAGGATGGTTCCCAGTCCGCGGACAGTCTGGATATCCATCGTGCTTACCGTTTGTTCTTGATCGAGGTGCCCAGGCCTTGAAGGAACGCCACCAGTGCGTCCATCTCGGTCTTGCCCTTGACTGCGTCTTTGGCGCCGGCGATGTCATCGTCGGTGTAGGGCACGCCTACGGTACGGAGAGCTTCCATCTTGGCCGCGGTGTGCTTGCCATCGAGCTTGTTCTCCACCAGCCACGGGTAGGCCGGCATCTTCGATTCCGGTACCACGTTGCGCGGGTTGTAGAGGTGCGCGCGGTGCCAGTCATCGGAGTAGCGGCCGCCTACGCGGGCCAGGTCCGGGCCGGTACGCTTGGAGCCCCACAGGAAGGGGTGGTCCCAGACGCTTTCGCCGGCGACGGAGTAGTGGCCGTAACGCTCGGTCTCGGCACGGAAGGGGCGGACCATCTGCGAGTGGCAGCCGACGCAGCCTTCGCGGATGTAGATGTCACGGCCTTCCAGCTCGAGCGCGGAGCGCGGCTTCATGCCTTCGACCGGCGTGTTGGTCACGTCCTGGAAGAACAGCGGAACGATCTGCACCAGGCCACCGATGCTCACGGCGATGACCATGAACAGCGCCAGCAGACCTACGTTCTTCTCAACTAATTCATGCGACTTCATTATTAGTGAGCTCCTTGCGGGATCTGCGCGGCGGCTTCGTATTCGGACGGCTTGGCGGCACGCACGGTGCGCCAGGTGTTATAGGCCATCAGCAGCATGCCGGTGACGAAGAAGGCGCCGCCGAGTGCACGGACCATGTAGCCGGGGTGGCTGGCTTCCAGTGCTTCGACGAAGGAGTAGGTCAGGGTGCCGTCTTCGTTCACAGCGCGCCACATCAGGCCCTGGGTGATGCCGTTGACCCACATCGAGGCGATGTAGAGCACGGTGCCGACGGTGGCCAGCCAGAAGTGGGCGTTGATCAGGCCGACGCTGTGCATCTGCTCGCGACCGAACACTTTCGGGATCAGGTGGTACAGCGAGCCGATGGAGATCATCGCTACCCAGCCGAGGGCGCCGGCGTGTACGTGGCCGATGGTCCAGTCGGTGTAGTGGGAGAGGGCGTTGACGGTCTTGATGGCCATCATCGGACCTTCGAAGGTGGACATGCCGTAGAAGGCGAGGGAGACCACCAGGAAGCGCAGGATCGGGTCGCTGCGCAGCTTATGCCAGGCGCCCGACAGGCTCATCATGCCGTTGATCATGCCGCCCCAGCTCGGAGCCAGCAGGATCAGGGACATCGCCATGCCCAGGGACTGGGCCCAGTCCGGCAGCGCGGTGTAGTGCAGGTGGTGCGGGCCGGCCCAGATGTACAGGGTGATCAGCGCCCAGAAGTGCACGATAGACAGGCGATAGGAGTAGATGGGGCGTTCGGCCTGCTTCGGCACGAAGTAGTACATCATCCCGAGGAAGCCGGTGGTCAGGAAGAAGCCCACGGCGTTGTGGCCGTACCACCACTGGATCATCGCGTCGGTCGCGCCGGAATACACGGAGTACGACTTGAAGGCGTAGACCGGGATTTCCATGCTGTTGACGATGTGCAGCAGAGCGGTCACCAGGATGAAGGCGCCGAAGAACCAGTTGCCCACATAGATGTGCTTGGTCTTGCGCTTGACGATGGTGCCGAAGAACACGACCGCGTAAGTGATCCAGACGATCGCCAGGAGGATGTCGATCGGCCACTCGAGTTCGGCGTATTCCTTGGAGGAGGTGTAACCCAGAGGCAGTGTGATCACTGCCAGCACGATCACGGCTTGCCAGCCCCAGAACGTGAAGGCTGCCAGCCCATCGGAAATCAGGCGAGCCTGGCAGGTACGTTGCACCACGTAGTAGGACGTGGCGAACAGGGCGCAACCACCGAAGGCGAAGATCACCGCGTTGGTATGCAGGGGGCGCAGACGGCCGAAGCTGGTCCACGGAAGGTTCAGGTTGAGTTCCGGCCACACGAGTTGTGCGGCAATGAACACGCCTAGACCCATCCCAATGACCCCCCAGATCACCGTCATAACGGCGAACTGGCGGACCACCTTATAGTTATAAGCAGTCTGACTGATTGCTGTGCTCATGCTAGGGGTTCCACGGTTAATGGAGTTTTTCGGGGACAAAAAAGCGGCGCAAGTATGGAGAAAGAGGGTAGTCATTGCAACGACACATGCCGACACAAACACCCTTTCAGGGCCCTCTGGACAAGGATTCCAGCCGGTTCGTCCGGTGGCCGAGACAGTGCTTCGAGCCGGCGGCGGGAGGGGGAATCGCCTTGCCCTCATGACGGGTGAGGATTATCGAGCAGCTTAGTCGATGGGCTTTCGGGGGGAAGGCTACTGGTCGGGACGGGTGCGACATTGGGTCGCACTATATATAAGGAGGGAGTGGGGAGGGGGCTTGAGGGGGTGGACACATCCTTGTGCCCGTGTTGCCCTTCTTGCGTTGGGCTGCCTTTGCGCGGCTCCGGCCGGTCCTTGCGGGTCGGCCGGTGTGGCGACGCCTCCTTGCGTCGCCGGTTCGGATCACTCGCTGGCTACTTTCTCGCCGTCCTTGCGGGACAGGCTGTACACGTAGGCGGCGAGGATATGCACCTTGTCCTGGCCAAGGTATTGCTCCTGGGCAGGCATCTGACCGTTGCGGCCGTAGCGGATGGTCTGCTGCAGCTGGGCCAGGCTGGAACCGTAGATCCAGGCGGCCGGCTGGGTCAGGTCCGGGGCGCCCATGGCCGCGGTGCCGTGGCCTTCCTGGCCGTGGCAGGCGGTGCAGGTGGTGGCGAACAGGGCTTTGCCCGCTTCCACATCGACCTTCGCCTCTTCCGGCAGCTTGAGGCCGGCCAGGTCCTGGCGGACGTAGGCGGCGACGTTCTTCACGCCTTCGTCACCCAGCACTTCACCCCAGGCCGGCATGGCAGCCATGCGACCGTGAAGGATGGTGGCCTTGATGGTTTCGGCGTCGCCGCCCCAGCGCCAGCTGCTGTCGGCCAGGTTGGGGAAGCCGACCGCGCCCTTGGCGTCCGAACCGTGGCAGATGGAGCAGTAGGTGGCGAACAGGCGGCCGCCCATCTTCAGGGCTTGCGGATCCTGGGCCACGGCCTCCAGCGGCATGGCGGAGTACTTGGCGAAGATCGGGCCGTATTGGGCGTTGGCCTTGTCGACCTCGCGCTGCCACTGTTTCTCCTGGGTCCAGCCGCCTTCATAGCCGGGGAACAGGCCGGTCCAGTTGCCCAGGCCGGGGTAGAGCACCATGTAGCCGATGGCGAATACGATGGTGCCCACGAACAGCATGAACCACCATTTGGGCAGCGGGTTGTCGTACTCCTCGATACCGTCGAAGGCATGGCCCATGGTCTTGTCGACCGTGCCCTTGGCCTCGCCCTTGCGGGTGGCGAACACCAGCCAGAGCAGCGCCACCAGGGTGAAGAGGGTGAGCAGGGTTATGTACCAGCTCCAGAAAGTGGTCATTCGTGTGTGCTCCTAGAAACGTTCCGGTCTTGCAGGCTGGGCTTGGCGTCGTCGCCGAAGGGCAGCAGCGAGGCTTGCTCGAAGTCAGCCTTGCGCCGGCCGCTGTAGGCCCAGCAGAACACCCCGATCATCGCGACCAGCACCAGCAAGGTGCCGAGGCCGCGCAGTATTCCAACGTCCATGGCGCCTTACCTCTTGCTCTTCAGGCTGGTGCCGAGCACCTGCAGGTAGGCAACCAGGGCATCCATCTCGGTCTTGTCCTTGACCGCCTCGGAGGCACCGGCGATGTCCTCGTCGGTGTAGGGCACGCCCAGGGTCTTCATGGCGCTGAGCTTGGCGGCGGTGTCCTTGCCGTCGAGCTTGTTCTCCACCAGCCACGGGTAGGCCGGCATCTTCGACTCCGGTACCACGTTGCGCGGGTTGTAGAGGTGCGCGCGGTGCCAGTCGTCCGAGTAGCGGGCGCCAACCCGGGCCAGGTCCGGGCCGGTGCGCTTGGAGCCCCACAGGAAGGGGTGGTCCCAGACGCTTTCCCCGGCGACGGAGTAGTGGCCGTAGCGCTCGGTCTCGGCGCGGAACGGACGGATCATCTGCGAGTGGCAGCCGACGCAGCCTTCGCGGATGTAGATGTCGCGACCTTCCAGTTGCAGCGCGGTGTAGGGCTTCATGCCTTCGACCGGGGTGTTGGTGACGTCCTGGAAGAACAGCGGGACGATCTGTACCAGACCGCCGATGCTGACTGCCAGGATCATGAACAACGCCATCAGGCCGACGTTCTTCTCGATGACTTCATGCTTTTTCATCTATCGATTCCTCAGGCGATCTGGGCGATGGCGTCGTATTCGGCCGGCTTGGCAGCCTTCACGGTGCGCCAGGTGTTGTAGGCCATGAGGAGCATGCCGCTGAGGAAGATCGCGCCGCCGATCATGCGCACCACGAAGCCGGGGTGGCTGGCTTCCAGTGCCTCGACGAAGGAGTAGGTCAGGGTGCCGTCCTCGTTCACCGCACGCCACATCAGGCCCTGGGCGATGCCGTTGACCCACATCGAGGCGATGTAGAGCACGGTGCCGATGGTGGCCAGCCAGAAGTGGGCGTTGATCAGGCCGACGCTGTGCATCTGCTCGCGACCGAACACTTTCGGGATCAGGTGGTACAGCGAGCCGATGGAGACCATGGCGACCCAGCCGAGGGCCCCGGCGTGTACGTGGCCGATGGTCCAGTCGGTGTAGTGGGAGAGGGCGTTGACGGTCTTGATCGCCATCATCGGGCCTTCGAAGGTGGACATGCCGTAGAAGGCGAGGGAGACCACCAGGAAGCGCAGGATCGGATCGTCGCGCAGCTTATGCCAGGCACCCGACAGGGTCATCATGCCGTTGATCATGCCGCCCCAGCTCGGAGCCAGCAGGATCAGGGACATCACCATGCCCAGGGACTGGGCCCAGTCCGGCAGCGCGGTGTAGTGCAGGTGGTGCGGGCCGGCCCAGATGTAGACCGCGATCAGCGCCCAGAAGTGGACGATGGAGAGGCGGTACGAGTAGACCGGGCGACCGGCCTGCTTCGGCACGAAGTAGTACATCATCCCGAGGAAGCCGGCGGTCAGGAAGAAGCCCACGGCGTTGTGGCCGTACCACCACTGGACCATCGCGTCGGTCGCGCCCGAGTAGAGCGAGTAGGACTTGGTCAGGGTGACCGGGATCTCCAGGTTGTTGATCACATGGAGGATGGCCACGGTGAGGATGAAGCCACCGAAGAACCAGTTGCCCACGTAGATGTGCTTGGTCTTGCGCTTCATCACCGTGCCGAAGAACACGGCGGCGTAGCAGACCCAGACGATGGTGATGAGAATGTCGATCGGCCATTCCAGCTCGGCGTATTCCTTGGAGCTGGTGAAGCCCAGCGGCAGGCTCACGGCGGCCAGGACGATCACCAGCTGCCAACCCCAGAAGGTGAAGGCGGCGAGCTTGTCCGAGACCAGGCGGGTCTGGCAGGTGCGTTGGACGGCGTAGTAGGAGGTGGCGAACAATGCGCAACCACCGAACGCGAAGATCACCGCGTTGGTGTGCAAGGGTCGCAAGCGGCCAAAGCTGGTCCAGGGCAGGTTGAAGTTGAGCTCCGGCCAGGCTAGCTGGGCAGCTATGAGAACGCCGAGCCCCATCCCGACGATTCCCCAGACCACCGTCATAATGGCGAACTGGCGGACCACCTTGTAGTTGTAGGCGGTACTGACTGCTGTGTTCATGTTTGTGGGCTTCCGTACACGGTTTCTTGGAATTGCGTGCGAAGCATGGTGAAAGCCCTTACTGGCGCTATTGATTTGGATCAACAGACGCCGCCCACCGGAGATTTCCCGATGCTGCTGTGGACCAGGCCTTCAGGCCTTGTGAAGAACACCCTGATACTGGCCCACGGTGCCGGGGCGCCGATGGACAGCGCGTTCATGGAGGCAATGGCGCAGAAGCTCGCCACGCGGGGCGTGGCGGTGGTGCGCTTCGAGTTCCCCTACATGGCGGCACGGCGCGACGACGGGCGCAGGCGTCCGCCCAATCCGCAGGGGCAATTGCTCGATCACTGGCGGGCCGTGCATGCCGAGGTGCGACAGCAAGTCACGGGGCGATTGGCCATCGGTGGCAAGTCCATGGGCGGTCGCATGGCCAGCCTGGTGGCCGATGAGCTGGGTGCGGATGCGCTGGTCTGCCTGGGGTATCCCTTCTATGCGGCCGGTAAACCGGAGAAGCCCCGGGTCGCCCACCTGGCCGACCTGAAGACCCCGACCCTGGTCGTCCAGGGCGAGCGCGATGCCCTTGGCGACCGCCCTGCCGTCACCGGCTACGCGTTATCCCCGTCGATCCATCTGCACTGGCTGGCCGCAGGCGATCATGACCTCAAGCCGCTCAAGGCATCGGGCCTGACCCACGAGCAGCATATGGACGGCGCGGCGGATGCCGTGGCGGCCTTCCTGGCCAGTTGAGTGCGCGCTACTTTCGCGCGGCGAGCAGGTCGAGCACGCCGCCGCCATCCTTGATCTGCTGCAGGATGATCTCGGAGCGGATGTCGGTGACGCCCCGGGCGCGATTCAGGCGATTGACGATGAAGTCGGAGAACTGTTTCAGGTTGCGCGCCTGCACCCGCAGCACATAGTTGCTGTGGCCGGTGACGATGAAGGCGCTCACCACCTCGGGCCAGCTCTGCACCTGCTCCACGAAGCGCTCGTGCCAGCCATCCTCGTCCTGGCGCATGGAGATGTGCACCAGGGCGTCCAGTTCGATTCCCAGGCGCTCGGCATCCAGCAGCGGTCGATAGCCGCGGATCACCCCTCCGTCTTCGAGGTTGCGTAGCCGACGCAGGCAGGCGGAGGGCGAGAGCGCGACCTTCTCCGCCAGTTCCTGGTTGCTGATGCGTCCGTTCTGCTGCAGGCAGAGGAGGAGGCGCAAATCGGTGGTATCCAGGGTCATTGAATATTCTTTCAGTGAATTGTCATCTGGCGAAATTATCTTCGAATAAATGCCGCTTTCGAGACGAAGATAGCACGAACATTCTTCGGCCCCTGACTCATGATCATCCTCCTTTCACGGGAGCCCGATCATGCAAGACGGCCAGTCCCTCTGGGACATCAGTCCACCGCTGGACGCCAGCACGCCAACCTGGCCGGGCGATACGCCCTTCCAGGAAGAGCGCCGCTGGCACATCGACGAGCACTGCCCGGTCAATGTCGGGCGCATCACCCTGTCGCCCCATACGGGCGCCCATGCCGATGCACCGTTGCACTACGACGCGTCCGGTGCGGCGATCGGGAAAGTCGACCTGGCGCCCTACCTCGGCCCTTGCCGGGTCATCCACTGCCTGGATGCCGGCGGCCTGGTAAGGCCTGCGCAACTGGAACCGCACCTTCACCGGTTGCCGCCCCGGGTCCTGATCCGCACCTGGCGGCAAGCGCCCCTCGACAGCTGGCCCGAGGCCTTCGCGGCCATCGATCCGCTGGCCGTCGAATTGCTGGCCCGCCACGGCGTGCGCCTGGTGGGCATCGACACGCCGTCGCTGGACCCCCAGGACAGCAAGACGCTCGAAGCGCACCAGGCCGTTCGCCGTTGGCGCATGGCGATCCTCGAAGGCCTGCTGCTCGATGACGTCGATGCGGGCGACTACGAGCTGATCGCCCTCCCGCTCAAGTTCACCCATCTCGATGCCAGCCCGGTTCGCGCCGTGCTGCGTCGCCTGCCTGCCTAGGAATCGACATGACTACAAGAGAAGACTGCCTGGCCCTCGATGCCCGCGACCCCCTCGGCCCCTTGCGTGAGGAATTCGTCCTGCCCGAAGGGGTGATCTACCTCGACGGCAACTCCCTCGGCGCCCGGCCGAGGTCCGCGCTGCAGAGGGCCCGTGACGTGGTGGAGAAGGAGTGGGGCGAAGGCCTGATCGGCAGCTGGAACAGCGCCGGCTGGCGCGGGTTGCCGGAGCGCCTGGGCAACCGGCTGGCTCGCCTGATCGGCGCGGGCGAGGACGAAGTGGTGATCACCGACACCACATCCATCAACCTCTTCAAGGTGCTGGTGGCGGCCCTTCGTGTGCAGGCCGAGCGCGACCCGTCGCGCAAGGTGATCGTCACCGAGCGCAGTAACTTCCCCACCGACATCTACATGGCCGAGGGCCTGGCCGACATGCTCCAGC
Organism: Pseudomonas tohonis; assembly: GCF_012767755.2. Lineage (NCBI taxonomy): Bacteria > Pseudomonadati > Pseudomonadota > Gammaproteobacteria > Pseudomonadales > Pseudomonadaceae > Pseudomonas > Pseudomonas tohonis. Next base: position 4,156,125 of record NZ_AP023189.1, on the reverse strand, counting down.
AGGGCTACAGCCTGCGCCTGGTGGATGCGCCGGAGGAGTTGCCCGCAGCCATCGGCACCGACACCGCTGTCGCGCTGATCACCCAGGTGAACTACAAGACCGGCCACCTCCACGACATGGCCGCGCTCACGGCGCTGGCACACGAGTGCGGTGCGCTGACCATCTGGGACCTCTGTCATTCGGCCGGCGCGGTGCCGGTCGACCTCAAGGGTTCCGGCGCCGACTACGCCATCGGTTGCACCTACAAGTACCTCAACGGCGGCCCGGGCTCGCCGGCCTTCGTCTGGGTCGCCCCGCACCTGCGGGAGCTGGTCTGGCAGCCGCTCACGGGCTGGTGGGGCCATGCCCGCCAGTTCGGCATGGAGGCCCGCTACGAGCCCGCCCCGGGGATCGGCCGCTACCTCTGCGGCACCCAGCCGATCACCTCCCTTGCCATGGTGGAGTGCGGCCTGGAGGCCTTCGAGAAGACCGACATGCAGGCCCTGCGGGAGAAGTCCCTGGCACTGACCGACCTCTTCATCGAGCGCGTCCGTGCCCGTTGTGGCGAGCACCCGCTGACCCTGGTGACGCCGCTGGAGCACGCCCGCCGCGGCAGCCACGTGAGCTTCGAGCATCCCGAGGGCTACGCCGTGATCCAGGCGCTCATCGACCGTGGCGTCATCGGCGACTACCGCGAGCCGCGGATCATGCGCTTCGGCTTCACCCCGCTCTACACCGGTTTCACCGATGTCTGGGATGCCGCCGAGGCGCTCGGTGAGGTGCTCGACAGCGATGCCTGGCGCGCGGAGCGCTTCATGGCCCGCAAGCAGGTGACCTGACCCGGCCCGGGCGCTCCGGGAAGGGCGCCCAGCCTCAAGCCCATAACCACAAGAAGAGGTCGATGATGATGAAGTCCCGTTTTCCGATGGCGTGTGCCTTGCTCTGCGCTTCCCTCAGCCCCCAGGCGATGGCCGGGGAGCCGGCCGAAGGCTTCCTCGAGGGTAGCCGGCTGGTGCTGACCCAGCGCAACTTCTACTTCCACCGCAACATGCTCAACAACCCCGGTGGGCAGAACTACCGGGAGGAGTGGGCCCACGGCATGCTGCTGGACTACAGCTCCGGCTATACCCGGGGAACGGTGGGCGTCGGTGTCGATGCGTACGCCAGCCTCGGGCTCAAGCTCGACAGCAATCGCGCCCGTACCGGCACCGACCTGCTGCCCGTCGACTCGGCCGGGCGGCCCGAAGACGACTACACGGAGGCCGGCGCGGCGTTGAAGCTGCGTATCTCGCGCAGCGAGCTGAAGTACGGCAGCCAGGCGCCGATGAACCCCGTGTTCGGCACCGGCAACGCCCGGCTGTTCACGCCGATGGCCATCGGCTTTTCGCTGGCCAGTCGCGAACGCGACGACCTGTTGCTGGAAGCCGGTCATTTCACCGCAGGCAACGATGGCAACTCCACCAATGGCGACGGCGCACTTAAGGCCCTGTTCGCCCAGGTGGAGACGCGTCGGGTCGACTACGCCGGCTTCGACTGGACACCGGCGGAAGGTACCGGGCTGTCCGCCTACACCTCGCGGTTCGAGGACGTATGGCGCCAGCACTACCTGGGAGCCAACCACCGTATCGGGCTGGATGAAGCGCGTGCCCTGACGTTCGGTTTCAACCTCTATCGCACCCGTGACCAGGGTCGGCGACTGGCGGGTGAGATCGACACCACCGCCTGGTCCGCTTCCGCACGCTACAGCCAGGGCGCCCACGCCCTGACCCTGGCGCATCAGCGGGTACGAGGCGATGAGCCATTCGACTACCTGGGCTTCGATCGCCAGCCCGGCACATCGATCTACCTCGCCAACTCGGTGCAGGTGCTCGACTTCAACGCCCCGAACGAGCGCTCCTGGCAGTTGCGCTACGACCTCGACCTGGCCCCCTTCGGCGTACCCGGCCTTGGCTTCATGACCCGCTACATCCGCGGTGACCACATCGACGACAGCCATCACAGGGGGCCGGGCTCCTACCAGCGCTACGGCGAGGCCGGCAAACGCTGGGAGCGGGACATCGAGCTGCGCTACGTCGTGCAGTCCGGCTCGGCCAAGGACCTGTCCGTGCGCCTGCGCCAGGCCAGCATCCGCTCAACCGAGCAGGTGGCCCGTGCCGATACCGCGGACAACAACGAACTGCGGGTGATCATCGAATACCCGCTGCAACTTCTCTGACGCCTGCACAACGACAATAAGGACGAGGCACGAAATGACCACCAAGACTGGATTCGCCGCCATCGCGGCTCGCGAGCAGGGGCTCAAGCGCCAGCTCACTTCGGCGCAGATGAGCATGATCGCCATCGGGGGCGCCATCGGCACCGGGCTGTTCATGGGGAGCAGCTTCGCCATCGGTTTCGCCGGCCCCGGGGTGCTCGTCAGCTATGCCCTCGGCGCCTTGATCGCCCTGCTGCTCATGGGCTGCCTGGCGGAGATGACCGTGGCCCATCCCACCTCCGGCTCCTTCGGCGCCTACGCCGAGTTCTACATCAGCCCGCTGGCCGGGTTCCTGGTGCGCTACGCCTACTGGGCGGCCATCGTCCTGGCGGTGGGGACCGAGGTCACCGCCATCGCCCTGTACATGAAGCACTGGTTCCCCGACGTGGCCGGGTGGGTGTGGATCCTGCTGTTCTCCTCGGTGCTGATCTTCACCAATGCCATCAGCGTCAAGGCGTTCGGGCATTTCGAGTACTGGTTCTCCGCCATCAAGATCAGCGCCATCCTCGCCTTCATCCTGCTGGGTGCCTGGCTGGTATTCGGAGGACAGAACCCGGAGTACGGCTTCCATCACTACGTCGAGCACGGTGGCTTCATGCCCAACGGTCTTTCGGGGGTATGGATCGCGGTGATCATCGCCATCTTCAGCTACCTCAGCATCGAGATGATCGCCGTGGCTGCCGGCGAGGCGGAACAGCCCGAACTGGCGGTGAAGAAGGCCTTCAAGGTCACCATGGTGCGGCTGGTGGTGTTCTACCTGCTCACCCTCGCGCTGATCCTCGCCATGGTGCCCTGGGACCAGTCGGGGCAGGGTGCCCGGAGCCCCTTCGTCAGCGTCATGGCGCAGGTGGGGATTCCGGGGGCCACGGGCTTGATCAACTTCGTGATCCTGGTGGCGGCACTCTCGGCGATGAACAGCCAGCTCTACACCACCACGCGGATGATGTTCAGCCTGTCCCGCGCCGGCCACGCGCCCAAGGCGATGGGGCGGCTGAGCGAGGCCGGAGTGCCGCTCAATGCCCTGGCGCTCTCCTGCACCGGCATCGCCCTGGCGACCCTGGTCAACCTGGTGTTCCCGGAGCAGTCCTTCATGCTGATGATGGCCATCTCCATCTTTGGTGCGCTCTTCGCCTGGATGATGATCTTCCTCACCCACTACCGCTTCCGTCGCTATCACCAGCGCCCGGGCAGCGCACCGTTGGCCTTCCGCATGTGGGGCTTCCCCTATGGCACGCTGCTGGGCCTGGTCCTGATGCTGGCCATTCTGGTCACCACCGCCTTCGTGCCGGCGTTCCGCATGACCCTGGTATTCGGCGTGCCATTCCTTGTGCTGCTGGCGTTGGCCTATCAGCTGTATTTCCGTCGAGGCCCTGAAGCGATCCGGGAGGGACAGGAGGCATGAGCGCTTTCACCAGCATGCGCATGGACCTGGCTGCCAGCCTGGGCGGGCGGCGGGTGTTTCTCACCGGAGGGTTGGGAGGGATAGGGCGAGCGACGGTGGATGCCTTCTTGGCTCACGGGGCCAAGGTCGCTTTCACCTATGCGGCGGGTGTCGAGTCCCCCGCACAGGCCGAGGAACTGGTGCGGATAGCTCCGGACCGGTTGTCCGCCCACTCGCTGGATCTGCGTTGCGCCTCGTCTATCGCCGGCAGTCTGGAGGATGCCCGTCAACGTTGGGGGATGCTGGACATTCTTGTGAACAACGCCGCTGTGGGGGCGGCCACGGTACGCGCCTACGCCGAGGACTCAGCGGCCCAGGACAGCAGCCTTTTGCAGATCAATGCGGATGGTGCCTTGAAAGTGTGTCAGGGATTCCTGGCCCAGGCGGTGGGTGACAATGAACACGGCGCTTTCAAGTTGATCAACATCAGCTCGGTGGGCGGGGGTATCCAGGTGTTTCCGGGATTTCGCCTGGCCGATGGCATGAGCAAGGCGGCTGTGGCGTTCCTGACGCGCCAACTGGCCGCTGAACAGGTCCGGGGAAAGGTGGACGTGTTTGCCTTGTGCCCAGGGGCGACGGCAACGCCGATGTTCTTTGCCAGCACCTTGTCCGCCATGAGTGAGGACGCCCGGCGGCGTTATATCGCAGGGCTGCCCAAAGGACGGCTCATCGAGCCGGTTGAGATCGCCCACCTCATCCTCTTCCTGGCGTCGGACCACTCGCGGCCACTGCATGGCGCAGTAATCGACGCCTCCATGGGATTGGGTGTTCGCCCCGGGCTTCAGGAGCCATCTATCTGAATCCGTCGTTTGACGATTCGAGAAACACAAGGAGTCGACCATGACAATGACAAGAAGTCTGTTCCTTTCGAGCCTGTTGGCCATGGCTGTCAGCCTTGCCGCCCAAGGTGCGCCGGTCCTGCATTCCGAGCTGGACCAGTCTCGAGCTGTCGATGCGAGCCAGTGGTCCAACGCGTGGCTAGAGATCGACGTGGTGCAGTTCGAGAAGAACCTCCTGACTCTCCAGGCACGCCTGAGCAAAGATACCCAGATGTGCGTGACCATGAAGGCGGACGCGTATGGCCATGGGATCTCGTTGCTACTTCCGGCGGTGATCAAGCAGGCCATTCCCTGTATCGGCGTCGGCAGCAATGAAGAAGCACGAATCGCCCGTGAGGGTGGCTTCCGTGGACGTATCATGCGTCTCCGGGCGGCTCCCCTTGGCGAAATGCGAGCAGCCATGGAACTGCATGTCGAAGAGCTCCTGGGTAATCCGGAAACCGCCGCGCAACTGGCGGAAGCGGCCCGCCAGGCGGGCCGCGAAGTGCCATTCCATCTGGCGCTCAATTCGGGCGAAATGAACCGCAACGGGCTTGAGGTTTCCGATGAGGAGGGCAAGCTGCGCGCCCTGGATATCCTTGCGCTGCATGGGCAAGGGCTCAAACCGGTGGGGATCATGACCCACTTCGCCCTAGAAGACCTGACGGCAATCCGCAAGGGCCTGGCGGCGTTCCAGGCCGACGCGCAAGCGCTGATCCGCCGTGCTGGAATGGATCGATCGGAGATTCTGCTGCATGCGGCCAACTCATTGCTGACCATGGAATTACCCGAGGCTCATCTGGACATGGTGCGGCCCGGTCGGATTCTCTACGGCGACTCGTCCTATGGGCAATTCGGCAAGCTCATGAGCTTTAAGAGTCGACTTGCGGCAGTGAATGAATATCCTGCGGGAAGTGGCGTGGGATATGGCCACAGCCACATTCTGAAGCGAGCCTCGCGACTGGCGAACGTCCCGGTAGGTTACTCCGACGGCTACCGGCGAGCCTTCGGCAACCGTGGTCATGTGCTGATCCGGGGCCAGCGTGCTCCTATAGTCGGCGGGGTATCCATGAATACCTTTATGGTGGACGTCACGGACATCCCAGATGTGAGTGCCAATGACGAAGTCGTGCTCTATGGGCGGCAGGGGAGGGCCGAAGTGACCCAGGCGGAGTTGGAGGAGGTTATTAAGGAAATCATGGTCGACATGTACACGCCCTGGAGTCAGACCAACCCGAAAATACCCGTTGCGTCGGTCGAGCAGGATTCCGACTGATCCTGACCTGTTAAGCGTGTCGAATAGCCAACCGGGGCGCCATTGGCGCCCCGGTTGCAATTACGGCTGCCGAAGTCTGTAACTGCCGGTTGGGCGTTCCTTTACGCTAAGTCACGCCAGGATAACGGCGACAATTTCTCGGTAGTTGATGTTCCTGCGCTAGCGCCTGGGCGACGCACCGTTGGCCACCCGCATGAGGGCTTCCTCTATGGCACGTTGCTGGGCCTGGGTCTGATGCTGGCCATTCATGTCATCACGGCCTTCGTGCCCAGCTGAGTGGCGTCGGAGCCAGGACGCCAGAACAGGGACGTTCCTGACAGGCCGGCGAGCCACTCACCCGGCAGGGTGCAAGCAGACTGCGGAGTCCATCACCACAAGGAAGGGCGACGACATGAATGCCTTGCAGGAATCCCTGCCGATTCTGATCTACCAGCGGGAAGGGGAAAGCGTTACCGAGGTACGCATGGAGGGGGAGACCGTCTGGCTGACCCAGCGGCAGATGGCGGAGCTGTTCGACAAGAACGTACGAACCATAAGCGAGCACATCCGCAATATCTTCCGTGAGGGGGAGCTGAGCGAGTCGGCAGCTATCCGGGATTTCCGGATAACTGCCGCGGACGGCAAGTTCTATGACACGTCGCACTACAGCCTCGACGTCATCATCTCGGTCGGCTATCGCGTCAAGTCGGCCCAGGGCACGCGTTTCCGCATCTGGGCCAACGGCGTGCTCAAGGAGCACCTGCTCCAGGGCTACAGCCTCAACCGGCGAAGGCTGGAGGCGCAGCAGGCGCGTATCGGGCAGTTGCAGAAGACCCTGACGCTGTTCCGTGACGGCCTGGTTGATCGGGCCAGCCTGACCGAGGCGCGTGGTTTGGTGAGCGTCATCGCCGGCTATGCGCGTACCTTCGTGCTGCTCAACCAGTTCGACGGCGAACGCCTTGCCCGCGATGGTTTCACCGAGGACATCCGCTATGTGATCGAGCCGGGCGAGGCCGCCGAGTGCATCGCCGCGCTGAAGGCCGACCTGATGCACAGGGGGGAGGCCAGCGAGCTGTTCGGCCAACCGAAGGACGACAGCTTCGAGGGGCTGCTGGGCAATATCGTGCAGTCCTTAGGCGGGCAGTTCCTTTACCCGAGCATCGAGGAACAGGCGGCCAACCTGCTGTACATGGTGATCAAGAACCACCCCTTCACCGATGGCAACAAGCGCATCGGAGCCTTTCTGTTCATCTGGTTCCTGAGGCGAAACCGACATCACCTGAAGACGGATGGCGAACTGAAGATCAACGACAACGCCCTCGCGGCCATCGCCCTGTTGGTGGCCCAGAGCGATCCGCGACAGAAGGAGCTGATGGTCCACCTGGTGATGAACCTGATCATGGGGTGAACCGGCAGGCAAAGGAAAAGGGCGCCCCTGGCGCCCTTTTTCATGCCCGCTGACTCAGCGGTTGAAGCGGTCGACCAGCGAGTACTGGCCTTGCGCAGTGGTGGTCAGCTCTTCGCTGAGCAGCACGGTGCGCTGGGCCTCCCCGGAGGTCTGGTCGGCGAGCTGGGCGATGCTGCTGATGCTCTGGTTGATCTGCTCGGCCACGGCGCTCTGCTCCTCCGTGGCGGCGGCGATCTGGTCGGTCATCTGGGTGATGTTGGCCACCGCCTCGCTGATGCCCACCAGGGCCTGGTCGGCTTGCAGAACGCGCTCCACGCCTTCGTCGGCCTGGCGGCGACCGGCCTCCATGGTGCGCACGGCCTCCTCGGCGGTCTTCTGCAACTGCGCGATGAGCTGGTGGATCTGCCCGGTGGATTCGGCCGTGCGCTGCGCCAGCTGGCGCACCTCGTCGGCGACCACGGCGAAGCCGCGGCCCATCTCACCGGCACGCGCCGCTTCGATGGCGGCGTTCAGTGCCAGCAGGTTGGTCTGGTCGGCGATGCCCTTGATCACGTCGACCACCCCGCCGATCTCGTTGCTGTCCTGGGCCAGGCGGGTGACGGTCTCGCCGGTCTCGCCCACCGCTCGCGACAGGCGCTGGATGGCCTCGCGGGTCTCGGCGGTGATGCTGCGGCCCTGGCCGGTGAGGCGGTTGGCTTCCTGGGTCGCATCGGCGGTGCGTTGCACGTTGCTGGCCACTTCCTGGGTGGTCGAGGCCATCTGGTTCACCGCGGTGGCGACCTGCTCGGTCTCAACGCGTTGGCGTTCCAGCCCCTCGGAGCTGTTGTGGGCCAGCGCGTCGGCTTCCCTGGCTTGCTCGGTGAGGTGCTCGGCGGTGTCCTGCAGGCGGGTCAGGCAGGTTTTCAGGCGCGCCTCCTGGCTGAGGATGGACATCTCCAGGCGTGCCTGGGCGCCGCGGCTGTCGGTGTACATCTGCGCGATCAGCGGGTCGGACGTGGTCTGTTCGGCCAGGTGCAGCAGGCGCTTGATGCCGCGGTTCTGCCAGGCCAGCCCGGTGAGGCCCAGGGGCACGGAAAGCAGCGCGGCGAGAAGGAAGCCCCAGTGCGAGTTGAGCCAGGCGCCGATCATGAAGCCGATCTGGCTGATGAGGATGAAGGGCAACCAGTCCTGCACCACGGGCAACCAGCGGTCGCGCCCGGGAATGGCCGACTTGCCGGTGTTGATGCGCTGGTACAGCGCCTCGGCGCGGCGGATCTGCTCGGCGGTGGGCTTGACCCGCACCGACTCGTAGCCGACGACCTGGCTGCCTTCGAAGATCGGCGTCACGTAGGCATTGACCCAGTAGTGATCACCGTTCTTGCAGCGGTTCTTGACGATGCCCATCCACGGGCGGCCCTTCTTCAGGGTGGTCCACATGTGGGCGAAGACGGCGGGCGGGACGTCCGGGTGGCGCACCAGGTTGTGCGGCGAGCGGATCAGCTCGTCACGGCTGTAGCCGCTGATATCGGTGAAGGCTTCGTTGCAATAGGTGATCACACCCTTGCTGTCCGTGGTCGAGATCAGGCGTTGCTGGGCGGGGAAAGTACGTTCGCGTTGAGTGACTGGCTGATTGTTTCTCATGTTGTTCTTCCGCAAGGCTTAGAGCGGGTATCGGCCTGCACGCACCAAAGTTGAGCCGAAAATTTCTGTGAAGTGTATCTAAGTCTTTACAGTTCATGATCGGGAATTTTTCCCGCGAATGGCGCCCTAGAGCCTTCGCGGTGGCAACGGCCTCAGCAGGGAGGCGCTCGGTGCAGGCGTTGGAACAGCCCGGGGTAGTCCTCCACCAGGCCGTCGGCGGACAGCCTGAGCACTGCATGGAAACCGCTGCCGTCGAGGTTCTGGTACAGCAGGTGGCGTGCGTCCAGGCGGGTGTAGGCCTGATGCATCACGCGCACTTCGAGCGTGGGCGCCTCGATGAAGACGACGGCGATCTCCTCGCGCTGATCGTGCGCCAGGCCGAGACGCCAGGCGGCCGGGCTGTTGGTGAACGGCGTCGGCCAGAGGTCGAGGTCCTGGCAGCCGTCCAGCGTTCGCAGGCGATTGCCTGGCCCGTCGCGCCATTCGTTGCGGGGATTGCGGCGCAGGTGCAGCTCGCGCACGCCGAACCCGCCTTCGACGCGGATGTGGCAGCGCCTGGGTCGCCAGCGCTCGTCGAAATCCATCCGATATACCAGGCGATAGGGCTCGCCCCCTTCATCGAAGGCCAGCATCGAGGCGTCCGCCTGTCTTCCGTCCAGGCGTAGCTGTTCGAGCCCCCTGGCCGGGGCCTGGTCGTTCCAGATGTGCTGCCACAGTGCGGTGGCCTTCATCCTTCACTCCTTGGCGGTGGGTCGGCGCAGCACCAGGTAGAGCAGCGGGCCGATGGACGCGAACACGGCCGTCACCAGGTAGAAGGGCAGCAGGTAGAGGAGCCCGCGTCCCTGGCGGCGGTTGTCCTGGTACATCCAGATCCCGATCAGGCCGCAGGCGAGGTAGAGATCGATCACCACCTGTGCCGTATCCGGGCGGCTCATCAACTGGGCGCCGAACTCCAGCAGCGGTTGTTCGCTGATGGACATGACATGGAGGGTATAGCCGCCGAAGGCGACCAGGGCGAGGAGAGCGGACAGGCGCGCAAGCATGGTGACGTCCTTGTTATGAGTTGAACGCGGACGATAGAACGGCCGCGTCGCCTGCGCAGCGGGCCGATTGTCGCAGCCGGGGGATCAGTCCAGCAGCAGGCCGGCGCGCTTGTACTTCGGCAGTTTCGCGACCACCAATTGGTGAGAGCGGGTCAGCGCCGCGCGCAGCTCTTCGTCGCCCATCGGTGGCGGCATCACCAGGGTGATCCAGTGGGCGCGGGCGAGATAGGGCGCCGGGCGGATGCCGGGGCGATCGACCTGGCCGAGGAAGAGGTCGGCATCGACCTTGAAGGCCAGGCCGTCGCCGAGGAAGTCGAGGATCGCGAACATCTTGTTGCCGGCCACCGAGAACACCCGGTTGCTGCCCCACTTGAGGTCTTCCCGGGCGCCCGGCAGTTGCAGGCAGAAAGCGGCTATTTCGTCGGCAGTCATGGGCGTTCCTTCAGGGGTGGCGATCCGGCGCGCCACGTTCGTCGACGCGCAGCAGGTAGAGGCCGAGCAGCATACCCGCCAGGGCCATGCCGGCGGCAACCATGAAGATGGCGCCGAAGCCGAAACCGCTGGCGATGGCGCCCATCAGCGGCCCGGCGATGCCCAGCGCGAGGTCGAAGAACACGGCATAGGCACCCAGGGCCGAGCTGCGGCTGGAGGCGGGAATGCGCGAGATGGCCTCGACGCCGAGTGCCGGGTACACCAGCGACAGGCCGAAGCCGGTCAGCGCCGCGCCGCAGAGGGTCAGCCAGGGTTGCGGGGCGAGCCACAGCAGGAGCAGGCCGAGGCTTTCGATGCCCAGGCAGGCGATGGCCACCCGGTAGCCGCCACGGCTGTTGATGGCGCCGGCGAACAGCAGCCGCGCACCGATGAAGGCGCAGCCGAAGGCGGTCAGGCACCAGGCGGCGCCGTCCCAGCCACGGCTGGCGTAATAGAGGGTGACGAAGGTGGCCAGGGTGCCGAAGCCGATGGAGCCCAGTGCCAGCGCCGTGCCGTTGGGGGCGATGCGCATGAAGACATTGCGAAATGGCAGGCGCACGCCCTGGACGATGGGGGTGGCGGCCTTGTTCCAGGCCAGCGCCAGGGCGCCGAGCCCGAGCAGGGTGATCAGCGCGCCCATGCTCCACAGCCCGAGACGCGAGACCATCAGCACACCCAGCGGCGCGCCCAGGGCCACCGCGCCGTAGGAGGCGATGCCGTTCCAGGAAATCACCCGGGCCGTGTTCTCGGCGCCGACCCGGCCGATGCCCCAACTGATAGAGCCGGTGCCCACCAGGCCCTGGGCCACGCCGAGGGCGACGCGCCCGGCCAGCAGCAGCGCCATGCTCAGGGTGGGAAACTGCTGCAGCGAGGTGGAGGCCAGGGTCAGCACGCCGCTCAGCGCGCAGCCGGCGAGTCCGTAGAGCACGGCGCGCTTGGGCCCCTGGCGATCGGCCACGCCGCCGGACACGGGGCGTGAGAGCAGGGTGGAGGCGTACTGGGTGCTGATGACGATGCCCGCCAACAGCGAGCCGTAGCCGAGGTCGTTGTGCACGTAGCCCGGGAGCACGGCCAGCGGCAGGCCGATGCAGAGAAAGCTGATGAAGGTGAAGAAGACGATGGAGACGATCTGCAAGGTGGTGGCGGTCGCAGACTGCTCGGCGGCACTCATGGGGCGTGTCCGGAGGGGCTGGGGAAGAGCGCCATCATCACCCAGTCATGGCGCGGATGAAAGCTAGCTAACTATTCTTCGCACGGCTCAGATGGGTTGCAGCCCCTCCGCCTGGCACGCCTCGGCCAGGTGCTCGATCCAGGCACGCACCGCCGGCAGCATGCCGCGCCGGTGGGTGTAGACCGCCTGCAGGTTGCCGCCCGGCAGCTCCCAGCCCGGTAGCAGGCGCACCAGGGTGCCGGCCTCCAGCTCCTGCTCGCAGTTCATCTGCGGCAGCATGGTCATGCCCAGGCCTTGCAGCGCGGCGAGCTTGCGGATCTCGAAGTCCTCGATGCTCAGGCGTGCTTCCAGGACGATGTCACGGCGATTGCCCCGGCTGTCGCGCAGCAGGTAGTGCAGGCGGCGGTCGGTTTCCAGGGCGCCGAGCGCCGGCAACCGGTGCAGGTCATCCGGGCCGTTCAGGGTCACGCCCTCGAGCAGGCTCGGCGCACACACCAGCATGGCGCGGGCGGGGCTCAGCTGCCGGCAGATCAGCGAAGGGTCCTCGTCGTCCTGTTCACGCACACGCAGCGCCACGTCGACGCCTTCGTTGACCAGGTCGATGCGGCGGTTGCTCAGCACCACTTCCAGCTGCACCTGCGGGTAGCGCTGGAGGAAGCTGGGGAACACATGGCGCAGGCGCATGCGTGCCACCTCGGTGGGGCAGGACACGCGGATGCGCCCGCGCGGTTCGCTGGTCAGCGACGCCACGGCTTCGTCGGCCTGTTCGGCCTCCAGCAGCATCGCCTGGCAATGGCGCAGGTAGCGCTCGCCGACGTCGGTCAGCGCCAGCTTGCGCGTGGTGCGCTGCAGCAGGCGGGCGCCGAGGCGGGTTTCCAGCTCGGCGATGCGCCTGGACAGGCGCGACTTGGGGATGCCCAGCAGGCGTCCGGCCGCGGCGAAGCCGCCGTGCTCGACGACTTTGGCGAAGTAGAAGAGGTCGTTGAGGTCTTGCATGAAGGTCGTCCTGTGGAAGGGACGAACTATGGCATCGGCGGGGAATTCCGCGCCACGGATTTCAGCGGCGGGACAATCGCGTGCTGCTGCACACACCGCCCGCTGCGGGTGTATCGTGGAGCGTCGCCGGCACTTCGCCCGGCCGATCCCCCTGCCAAACGGAGTCAGCACTCATGTCCTTGTCCATGTACGAGGCTTCCATCCCGGTCTTCACCCGCATGCTCGGCAATCTCTCCGTCATCCTCGACAAGGCTGCGGCCCATGCCGAGGCGCAGGGCATCGACCCGGGGGTATTCATCTCCGCGCGCCTGGCGCCGGACATGTTCCCACTGGCGCGCCAGGTGCAGATCGCCACCGACTCCGTGAAAGGCTGCGCGGCCCGCCTGGCGGAACTGGAAGTGCCGTCCTTCGCCGATACCGAGGCGAGCTTCCCGGAATTGCAGGAGCGCATCGCGCGCACCCTGGGCTTTATCCGAGAGATCCGCCCGGAGCAAGTGGAGGGCAGTGCGGCGCGCACCGTGGTGTTGAAGATGCGTGGCAACGAGGTCAGCTTTACCGGCCAGGACTTCCTGCTCAATTTCTCCCTGCCGAATTTCTATTTCCACCTCACCACCGCCTACAACATCCTGCGTCACAACGGCGTGAAGATCGGCAAGATGGATTTCCTCGGCGGCATCTGACGGCTGCCCCGCGTCACGCTCCTGTGGCGCGATCCATGCAGCGCGAGTAGCGCCGGCGGAGTGGTCCGTCGGCGTTGCCGGCTCAAGGAACGAAGCAAGGCGCAATTGATGGCAGGCACGCCCGATTCCTGAACCTGGAACGGAAGGTGAGCACCATGTTGGTTCGTCTTTCTGCAGTACTGGCCCTGGCGTCGCTGCTGGTGGCGCTCCCCGCATTCGGCGCACAGGCGGTCGGCGTGCATCGCCTGGTCCTCACCGACCCGGTGGACGAGCAGCGCGAGATGAGCGCGGTCGCCTTCTATCCGGCGGCGGGCGAGCCCACGCGTACCGAGCTCGGCCTCTACCAGGTCGACGCCGGCCTGGACGCCCCCATCGCAGGCGGCCATTTCCCGCTGGTGCTGCTGTCGCACGGCAACGGCGGCTCGCCCCTGGCCCACCATGACCTGGCCACCGCACTGGCGCGACGCGGGTTCGTGGTGCTGGCGGTGCTGCACACCGGTGACAACTACAAGGACCAGAGCCGCAGCGGCACCCTGAGCAACCTCTACGGCCGCCCGCTGCAGCTGACCGCCGCCATCGACGCCGCCGAGCAGGACGCGATGCTGGCCGGCAGCCTGGATACCGAGCGGGTCGGGGTGATCGGCTACTCGGCCGGTGGCGAGACGGCGCTGATCCTCGCCGGCGCGCAGCCCGAGCCCGAGCGCCTGCGCGCCTACTGCCGGCAGTGGCCCGAAGACGGCGACGCCTGCGGGCATGCCGGCGAACTGATCTCCGACCGCGATGACCTGGAAGCCATCGCCGATTCACGTGTCAGCGCGCTGATGCTGATGGCGCCGCTGGGCCTGATGTTCGGCCGCAAGGAACTGGAGCCGGTACAGGTGCCGGTGCTGCTCTATTCCGGCGACGACGATCGCACCCTGCAGCTGGAGCAGAACGCCGGGGCCCTGCAGCGCAGGTTGCCCAATCCCCCGGATTTCCGCCTGCTGCCGGGAGCCGGGCACTTCGTGTTCATGGCGCCGTGCTCGGCCGAGATGGACGCCATGCTGCCGCAGCTGTGCCAGGACGCCGAGGGTGTCGACCGGGTCGCCATCCACCGCGAGCTGAACGCCGAGGCGGTGCGCTTCTTCACCCAGACCCTGAGCGACCTGCAGACCTCATCGCGCTGATCTGCCGTTTCGTCTCATGGATGGGACGGTGCATCGCATTTTTGCCGACTAATAAGGCTTTCGCTTCGTGGATAGGATTCTCCCCACTTCGATCACATCCGGTGATCGCCAGATCAGGGGATACCCATGAAACTTCTGCACCTCGATTCCAGCATCCTCGGCGACGCCTCCGCCTCCCGCCAACTGAGCCGCGCCGTGGTGCAGGCCTGGCAGGCCGCCAATGCCGGCGTCCAGCTCAGCTACCGTGACCTCGCCACCGATGCCTACGCCCACCTTTCCGCTGCCAGCCTGGTGGCTGGCGGCACCCCGGCGGAACTGCGCGACGCCGCGCAGAAGGCCGAAGTGAAGCTGGCCGAGGAAACCCTCGAGGAGTTCCTCGCCGCCGACGCCATCGTCATCGGTGCCCCGATGTACAACTTCACCGTGCCGACCCAGCTCAAGGCCTGGATCGACCGCATCGCCGTCGCCGGCAAGACCTTCGCCTACGACGAGAACGGCCCCAAGGGCCTCGCCGGTGGCAAGAAGGTGGTGATCGTCTCCACCGCCGGTGGCATCCACGCCGGCCAGCCCAGCGGCCAGGCTCATGAGGCCTACCTGGTGCAGGTGCTGAACTTCCTCGGCATCACCGACATCGAGATCGTCCGTGCCGAAGGCCTGGCCTACGGCGAAGACCCGCGCAGCAATGCGATCAAGGGTGCCCAGCAGCGCATCGGCGAACTCTTCGCCGCCGCCTGAGCCCGCTGAAAGCACGAAGCCCCGCGATTGCGGGGCTTCGTCGTTTCCGGGGTGGCGTCGTCAGCGGCGGACCTGTTTCAGCGTCTCGGCGATGAGGAAGGCCAGCTCCAGCGACTGGTCCGCGTTCAGGCGCGGGTCGCAGTGGGTGTGGTAGCGGTCGGAGAGGCCGTCCTCGGTGATCGGGCGGGCGCCGCCGATGCACTCGGTGACGTTCTGCCCGGTCATCTCGATATGGATGCCACCGGCATGGCTGCCCTCGGCCTGGTGCACCTGGAAGAACTGCTTCACCTCGGAAAGGATGATGGCGAAGTCGCGGGTCTTGTAGCCGCTGGAGGCCTTGATGGTGTTGCCGTGCATCGGGTCCGAGCTCCACAGCACCTTGCGACCCTCGGCCTGCACGGTGCGGATCAGCCGCGGCAGGTGCTCGCCGACCTTCTCGGCGCCCATGCGCACGATGAGGTTGAGGCGGCCCGGGTCGTTGTCCGGGTTGAGGATGTCGATCAGGCGGATCAGGTCTTCGCTCGGCATGCTCGGCCCCACCTTGACGCCGATGGGGTTGCCGACGCCGCGCAGGAACTCGACATGGGCACCGTCCAGCTGGCGGGTGCGGTCGCCGATCCAGAGCATGTGGGCGGAGCAGTCGTACCAGCCGCCGGTGAGGCTGTCGCGGCGCACGAAGGCCTGCTCGTAGTTCAGCAGCAGCGCTTCGTGGGCGGTGAAGAAGCTCGCCTCGCGCAGCTGCGGGGCGCTGTCCAGGCCGCAAGCGCGCATGAAGGCGAGGGTCTCGTCGATGCGGTCGGCGAGCTGGCTGTACTTCTCCGTCAGCGCCGAGTTGGCGATGAAGTCGAGGTTCCACTGGTGCACCTGGTGCACATCGGCGAAGCCGCCCTGGGCGAAGGCGCGCAGCAGGTTGAGGCTGGCGGTGGACTGGTGGTAGGCCTGCAGCAGGCGCTCCGGGTCCGGCGCGCGGCTGGCGGCGTCGAAGCCGATGCCGTTGACGATGTCGCCCCGGTAGGCGGGCAGGGTGACGCCGCCGATGGTCTCGTCATCGGCCGAGCGCGGCTTGGCGAACTGGCCGGCCATGCGCCCCACCTTCACCACCGGGCAACCGGCGGCGAAGGTCATGACGATGGCCATCTGCAGCAGCACCTTGAAGGTGTCGCGGATCTTGGCGGCGGAGAACTCGGCGAAGCTCTCCGCACAATCGCCTCCCTGGAGGAGGAAGGCGCGGCCTTCGGTGACTTCGCTGAACTGGCGGCGCAGCTCGCGTGCCTCGCCGGCGAACACCAGGGGCGGGTAGCTGGCCAGGGTCTGCTCGACCTGGGCCAGGCGCGCGGCGTCCGGGTAGGTCGGCTGTTGCAGGATCGGCTTGGTTCTCCAGCTTTCCGGGCTCCAGTCTGCGCTGGACGACAAGTTGCTCATCAGGGTCTCGATCAGGGCTGTGTGGCGGATGGCGCATGGTAACCGAAAGGCCCCGCGCTGCCAGCGCTTCAGGCACGCCAGGCGAGCAGTGCGCCGCAGAGGCACAGCAGCAGGTGGATGGCGGTGCGGAAGTACCGTTCGGCCACGCGGTGGTGCAGCCACTCGCCCGCCACCACGCCGATGGCCAGCAGCGGCAGGTAGAGCGCCAGGTGGGGCAGGGCGGGAACCAGTCGGCCGTCCACCAGGAAGGCCAGGCTGAGCAGGCCGTTGAGGGCGAGCCAGACACAGGCGAGCGTGGCCCGCAGGCGCGCCTTGCCCAGGGGCGTCGCGGCCAGCGCGTAGACCAGCAACGGGCCACCCGAGGCGAACAGGCCGTGGCAGAGGCCGCCGGCGCCGATCTGCAGGCGGGTCATCCAGAGGGGCGTGCGGCCCCGGGGGCGTTCGCGCCTCTGCCGCCACAGTTCGCGCAGGGCGAACCAGAGGATCAGCACGCCGAAGCCCCGCTTCAGCGCGTCGCCATCGAGCCAGGGCAGCAGGGCGTAGCCGAGCAGGGTGCCGACGAGCATGGCCGGCAGGATGCCGCCCAGCAGCAGCGGCCAGTCCGCCAGGTGCCGGTAGCGCCAGGCCAGGTAGCCGCTCATCAGCAGGTTCAGCGGCACCAGCACCGGCAGCAACCGGTCGATCGGCAGCAGCAGGGCGCCGAGGGACAGGGCGACCACCGTGCTGCCGAAGCCGGTGACGGCTTCCAGGCCATAGGCGAAGAGGATGAACAGGCCCAGCCACAGCCAGGCATCGTCGCCCACCTCAGGCCAGCGCAGGGGCGTCGGCGGGCTGTTCGCGCAGGTCGCGGCGCAGCTCGTCGATATGCCGTTTCACGCTGCTGCGGTAGCTGTCCTTGTGCACGTAGTAGGCCATGCGCTCCAGTTCCAGGTAGGCGTAGCCGCCATCCAGGCGCTGCCCGGCGCGCTCGGCCTTGAGGCGACGGAAGCCTTCGGCCGAGGCGCTGCCGGCCCGGCACTGGCGGATGAACAGCGCCACCAGCTCGGCCTGCTCGGCGCGGCCCTGCCAGCCGAGGCCCGACGCTTCCACCATGCCCATCATGAACAGGTCGTCGTACTGCGGATGGAAGATGTTCAGGTACAGCTGCGGGGCCCCGGCGCGCTCGGGCCAGTTCAGTTCCTCGCGGGCGATGAAGGGGTAGTCCAGCTTGTAGCCCGTGGCCTGGAGGATGAGGTCGTAGTCCGCCCGGCTGCCGTCGCGGAACGCCACCTGGCGGCCTTCGACGCTGGCCAGGTCGGGCCGCGCCTTGATGTCGCCGTGGCCGAGGTGGTGCAGCACCAGGGAGTTCACCACCGGGTGGGATTCGTAGAGGCGGTAGTCCGGGTCGGGCAGGCCGTAGTCGGAAGGCTTGCCGATGAGGGCGCGGATCAGGGCGCCGTCGATGCGTTGCTTGAGCGGGCGTGGCAGCTTCACCGCGCCGCCGAAGGTGTCGATGGGGCGGCCGAGGAGGAACTTGGGCAGGAAGTAGTAGCCACGGCGTACCGAGATATCGACCGAGCGGGCGCGGTGCACGGCGTCGACGGCGATGTCGCAGGCCGAGTTGCCGCAGCCGATCACCAGCACGCGCTTGCCCTCGAACAGCGCCGGGGAGCGGTAGTCGGCCGAATGCAGCAGCTCGCCGTCGAAGCAGCCGGGCAGTTCCGGCTGGTTGGGCGCATGCAGGGTGCCGCTGGCGATGAGCACGCCATCCACCTGCCATTCGCGGCGTTCGCCGTTGCGCTCGCTGGTGAGCCTCCAGCCCTTGTCCTGGCGCTCCAGCGATTGGACGCGGGTGCCGAACTGGTAGTGCTCGCGCAGGCCGAAATGCTCGGCGTAGTCGCGGAAGTAGCGGCGCATCTCGCTGTGGTGCGGGTAGGGCGCCACGTCGTCGGCCATCGGGAATTCGCTGAACTCGGTGGTGCGCTTGGAGGAGATCAGGTGCGCGGACTCGTACATGGTGCTGTGGGGGTTGTCGATGTCCCAGAGACCGCCCACATCTTCATGCAATTCGAAGCCGACGAAGGGGATTCCATGCTTCTGCAACTGGCGGGCCGCGCAAAGGCCCATGGGGCCGGCGCCGATGATGGCGTACATGAGTGGGATGCACCTCTTGGCTGTTATTCTTCTCGGGTTTTTTCGGGCAGCGCCTGGCTGGGCCTGCGGCATGCCCGGATTATGGCGAGGTGAGGGCACCTCGCTTCAATGGCAAACGGCGCCTTTGTGGCGCGCTCCTGGTGCGAAATGTCACGGGGAGCGGACTGGGGAGTGGCGATGCGCGAGGAGCGTTTGCTGGCGGAGGTGCATGACGAGTTCGGCGTCATCCGCGTGCTGGAAGTGGGTGAGTACCGGTTTCTCGAATTCGGCGAGGCGGTGGAGCAGAGCTGCGTCTTCACTGCCGATCCCTGCTGGCTGGAGTACGACTACACCCGCGCGATGCTACTGGGCGCGCTGTGCCACGAGTACCCGGAGAGCGCACTGTTCCTCGGCCTGGGAGCCGGCACCCTGACCCAGGCGTGCATGAAGTTCCTGCCGCTGGACGATGTGGAAGTGGTCGAGCTGCGTCCCGAGGTGCCGCGCCTGGCCATGCAATACCTCGGCCTCGACGACGACCCGCGCCTCACGGTGCGCATCGGTGATGCCCTGGATTTGCTGGACAGCGCCGAGACCGCCGACCTGATCTTCGTCGATCTCTACACCGACACCGGTCCCGGCGTCGGCCACCTCGCCTGGCGCTTCCTGGAAAACTGCCAGAAGCGCCTCAACCCCGGTGGCTGGCTGGTGATCAACCAGTGGGCCGGCAACGACGGTCGTCCGCTGGGCGCCGCCCTGCTGCGCGGTCTCTACCACCGCCACTACTGGGAGTGCCCGGTGAAGGAGGGCAACGTCATCCTCATCGTCCCCGCCGATCTCGAGCAGCAGCTGGACGTCGAGGCCCTGGCCGCCCGCTGCGAGGCCTTGGCGCCGCGCCTGGGCTACTCGCTGCAACCCCTGCTGGACGTGCTGCGCCCGGCGACCTGATCGCCCTGGTCGATCCCGACCGTCTTCGCGAAGCCTTCCAGTGCCTGGGCGGCTTCGTGCGGCCTGGCTTGCAGCAGGCAGTGCGGGGCCTCCAGTCGCAGGCATCGAAAGTCCCCTGAATAGCGTTCGATGAGCCGGGCAGCGTCAGCTGGCACCAGCCGATCCTCCGCCGCCTGCAGGTACAGCAGCGGCACCTGGATCCGCTGCAGGTGCCCGGTGGCATCCACATCCAGCACCGCGCGCAGCCGGGCCTGCAGGGTCGCCGATGACAGCGGCGCCAGTGCGTCGACCAGGGCCTGGTTCAGCGCCGGTGTGGCGAACCTGCCGAGCAGCAACTGGCTCAGCAGGGCGCGGGGAGCCAGCCGCGGAGACAGAAGCGGCAGCAGGCCGCTCAGCCACGCGAGGCCGGGGCGAGGGTTGCGGACGAAGGTGCAGCAGAGCACCAGTCCCAGCAGCCCAGCGGGGCGATCGGCCGCAAGACTGACGGCGATGGGGCCGGAGAAGGATTCGCCGAGCAGGATGAACGGCTGGCCAACGGGCAGTTGCTGCCTGACCTGATCCATCAATGGCGCATAGCCGAGCGGTCGCTCCGCCGGATAGCGCACGACCTGCGCGTGCAGGTCGCCACCCAGCGCCTGGATCAATGGAGCGAAGAGCTCGCCGCTGCCGTCCATGCCCGGCAGCAGCACCAGGGTGATTGTCGCCAGGATCAGCGCCCCTTGAATTCGCCCGGACGGCGTTCGAGCATCGCGCGTACGCCTTCCTGGGCGTCTTCGGAGCCCAGCAGGCGCCTGGCCACCGCCGGCAGGTTGCGGGCGGCGACCTGCTCGCCTTCGCTCACGGTCTGGCGCGCCGAGGCGAGTGTGGCCTTGATGCCCAGCGGTGCCTGCGCGGCGACCCGTTCTGCCAGCCACAATGCGCGGGGCATCAGCTCCTCGCTGGCCAGCACTTCCTGGACCAGGCCGAGGCGGTAGGCCTCGTGGGCATCGAACTCATCGCCGGTGAGCAGCCAGCGCATGGCGTTGCCCCAGCCGGCGGCCTGGTGCAGGCGCAGGGTGGCGCCGGCGAACGGGAAGATGCCGCGCTGAACCTCCATCTGCGCGAAACGGGTGTTGCTGGCGCAGAGGTTGATGTCGGCGGCCAGCATCAGCTCGATGCCGATGGTGAAGCAGTAGCCCTGTACGGCCAGGATCAGCGGTTTGGAAAGGCGCTCGCCCCCGAAGGTGCCCCAGGGGTCGACCGCGCCCTCCGGCAACTGCCAGCCGTTCCTGAAGGTCTCGGCGACATTGGCCAGGTCCAGCCCCGCGGTGAAGTGCTCGCCATGGGCGAAGACCAGCGCACAGCGCGCGTCGTCATCACGCTCGTATTCGCCCAATGCCGTGACCAGGTCATCGAGCATCGCCTGGTCGAAGGCATTGCGCTTGGCGGTACGGTCCAGTCCGAGCAGCAGGACGTGGCCGCGTTTCTCACGGCTAACGCGGCCAGGGGTGGCTTGGGTCATGGGTGGGTCCTTTGGCGTGGAAGGGGCGGGGGCATGGAGGATATAGCCGGGGCGTCGGTCGTTGTCCACGGGGGAATGACCGTCCGGCGGCGTTGATGACGAACATGTGAAAAACACGCGCGACGGTCAGCTTTTTCCGGTATGATTCGCGCCGGCCTTAACCGGCCCCGTTCAGGAACTGCATTTTTCGAGGCATTCGCCTTCGGCTGCACCGTCCGCTTCGCGGACTACCCTTGACGTTACATCCATATCAATAAGCAACTCGCAAATTCTCTCCCAGGCTGCCAGGGTGACCCACAAGGTCTTTCGGCATATGCAGCTCTGGGATTTGGGTCTTTGCGGATGCACATGAGGCAGACCCATGACCCAGGATATCGGCGGATTCGCCGCGCTCGGACTTCATCCCAACGTTCTCGCAGCCATCTCGGCTGTCGGCTATGAAGAGCCATCTCCCATCCAGGCCCAGTCGATTCCGGTGATCCTCGCCGGCCACGACATGATTGGCCAGGCCCAGACCGGTACCGGCAAGACAGCAGCCTTCGCGCTGCCCATCCTCTCCCGTATCGATCCGGCCAAACGCGAGCCGCAGGCGCTGATCCTGGCACCGACCCGCGAGCTCGCACTGCAAGTCGCCACCGCTTTCGAAACCTACGCCAAGCAGATGCCAGGCCTGAACGTGGTCGCCGTCTATGGCGGCGCGCCCATGGGCCCGCAGCTCAAGGCCCTGCGCCAGGGCGCCCAGGTGATCGTGGCCACCCCCGGCCGCCTGTGCGACCACCTGCGCCGTGACGAGCAGATGCTCGCCACCGTGCAGCAACTGGTCCTGGACGAAGCGGACGAAATGCTCAAGCTCGGCTTCATGGACGACCTGGAGGTGATCTTCCAGGCCCTGCCGGAAAGTCGTCAGAGCGTGCTGTTCTCCGCCACCCTGCCGCCGTCGATCCGTTCGATCGCCGAGCGTCACCTGAAAGAGCCGCAGCACGTCAAGATCGCCGCCAAGACCCAGACCGTTGCCCGCATCGAGCAGGCTCATCTGATGGTCCATGCCGACCAGAAGGTCGGTGCCGTGCTGCGCCTGCTGGAAGTCGAGGAATTCGACGCCCTGATCGCCTTCGTGCGTACCAAGCAGGCCACCCTGGACCTGGCTTCCGCCCTGGAAGCCAAGGGCTACAAGGCCGCTGCGCTGAACGGCGACATCGCCCAGAACCAGCGTGAGCGCGTGATCGAGTCCCTCAAGGACGGCCGCCTGGACATCGTCGTCGCCACCGACGTCGCTGCCCGTGGTATCGACGTACCGCGCATCACCCACGTGGTGAACGTGGACATGCCGTACGACCCCGAGTCCTACGTGCACCGTATCGGCCGTACCGGCCGTGCCGGTCGTGATGGTCGTGCACTGCTGCTGGTCACCCCGCGCGAGCGCCGCATGCTGCAGGTGATCGAGCGCGTGACCAACCAGAAGGTCGCCGAAGTGCGCCTGCCCAACGCCCAGCAGGTGCTGGACGCGCGCATCAAGAAGCTGACCGCCAGCCTCGCGCCCCTGGTGGCCGATGCCGAGGCCAGCCATGGCGAGCTGCTGGATCGCCTGATCGCCGACATCGGCTGCAGCCCGCGTGCCCTGGCCGCAGCGCTGCTGCGCAAGGCCACCAACGGCCAGGCGCTGAACCTCGCCGACGTCGAGCGCGAGCAGCCGCTGGTGCCGAGCGCCTCTCAGCCGCGCGAGCGTCGTGAGCGTGATGGCGAGCGCAGCACTGAGCGCAGCGAGTACCGCGAGCGTCGTGCCCCGCTGCCGCTGACCGAAGGCCGCGTGCGTTGCCGCACCGCGCTGGGGACTCGTGACGGCATCGCCGCGAAGAACCTGCTCGGCGCCATCCTCAACGAGGGTGGCCTGGCACGTGACGCCATCGGTCGCATCCAGATCCGCGAGACCTTCAGCCTGATCGAGTTGCCGGAAGACGGCCTGGATCGCCTGCTGGGCAAGCTCAAGGACACCCGCGTCGCGGGCAAGTCCCTGAAGCTGCGCCGCTATCGCGAAGACTGATCCACGCCTGACGAAAAAGCCCCGCACTCGCGGGGCTTTTTTATGGGCGATGGTTTGGGTGGCGGCACTCCTGTAGGGGCGAATTCATTCGCCCAAGGCTGCAGGGCTGCCCCTGAGGTCTAGCCGAACCGATAGATATCCATCCCCAGCGCGCCGAGGGTGAAGCCCTTGTGCGCCACGCTGAAGTCACCGCCTGCGCCTCGGGCGAAATAGAGCGGGAGCAGGTGTTCATCGCTGGGATGGCTGCGGCGGGCGTGGGGTGCCAGCGCGCGGTAGTCGTGCAGGGCTTCCTCGTCGCCAGCCTCCAGGCGCTCGACCATCCAGTCGCGGAATTCCAGGGCCCAGGGAGTGATCACTTCCGGCCCGGCACGCCAGTTCAGCTCGCCCAGGTTGTGGGTGATGCTGCCGGAGCCGATCAGCAGCACGCCGCGCTCGCGCAGGGCGGCCAGGGCGCGGCCGACGCGGGTCTGGAAGGCAGGGCCGAGACGGCTGGGCAGGGACAGTTGCAGCACCGGGACATCCGCCTCCGGGTACATCAGCGACAGCGGCACCCAGACGCCATGGTCCATCGGGCGCTGCGGGTCGATGGCAGCGTCCAGGTCGTGCTCGCGCAGCAGTCGCTGCACATCGGCGGCCAGCGCCGGGGCGCCGTGCGCCGGGTACTGCACCGCGTAGAGTTCGGGCGGGAAGCCGTAGAAGTCGTGCCAGGTCTCCAGCTGCGTGCCGCCGCTGATGGCCAGGCGCTCGCTTTCCCAGTGGGCGGAGACCACCAGGATCGCTTCCGGGCGTGGCAGCTCGCGGGCCAGCCGCGCAAGCGCGGGGCCGCTGGCGCCAGGTTCCAGGGCGAGCATCGGGGAGCCATGGGAAATGAAAAGACTGGGTAGCATCGGGCGCTTCCTCCGTTAGGATGAGCGCCATCTTCGGGGCTGGACGTATCGACATCCAGCATAAATTCTTGAGCGTTCCTATCGAATCGGCAGGTGGATGGTGCACGAGCGTTTCTGGCAGGACAGATGGGCCAACGACCAGATCGGTTTTCATCTGGATGAGGTCAACACCTATTTGCGGCACTACTGGCCCGCGCTTGGCCTGGCGCCTGGCTCGCGGGTGCTGGTGCCCTTGTGCGGCAAGACCCTGGACCTGGCCTGGCTGGCCGCGCAGGGGTATCGGGTGCTGGGCGTGGAGCTGGCGGAGAAGGCGGTGACCGGGTTCTTCGCCGAGCAGGGGTCGCAGCCCGAGATCCGCGATGAGGGCGCCCTGGTCCGCTACAGCGCGGGTGGCGTCGAGATTCTCCTGGGTGATTTCTTCGCCCTGGATGCGCGGGAGGTCGCGGAATGTACCGGGCTCTATGACCGCGCGGCGCTCATCGCCCTGCCGCCGGAGATGCGCGAGCGCTACGCGGCGCATCTGGGTTCGATTCTTCCGGCTCGCTGCGAAGGGCTGATGGTGACCCTGGAATATGACCAGGAACGCCTCGACGGCCCGCCGTTCTCGGTGCCGGAGGCGGAGGTGCGGCAGCGCTTCGGAACGGATTGGAGCGTGGAGCTGCTGGAGCGCCAGGACGTGCTGGAGAAGAACTGGAAGTTCGCCTCCCGTGGGCTGGATGAGCTGTTCGAGCCGGTGTTCCGCCTGCAGCGCCGCTAGGGGGTACATCGCGCGGACATGAAAAAGGCGGCCGGTTGGCCGCCTCTTTCGTGGCGCTTGGATCAGCCGCGGCGGCGCAGGGCCTCGATGCGGTCTTCCAGCGGCGGGTGGCTCATCAGCAGGCCGGCGAGGCCGTTCTTCAGGCCGCCGTTGATGCCGAAGGCGGTGAGGCTGTCGGGCATCTGCACCGGCACGCCCTGTTCCGCGCGCAGGCGCTGCAGGGCGCCGATCATGGCGTTGGTGCCGGCCAGCTGGGCGCCGGCTTCGTCGGCACGGTATTCGCGTTTGCGCGAGAACCACATGACGATGATGCTGGCGAGGATGCCCAGGACCAGTTCGGCGAAGATGGTCGCCACGAAGTAACCGATACCGTGGCCTTCCTCGTTCTTCAGAATCACCTTGTCGACGAAGTTGCCGAAGATGCGCGCGAAGAACATCACGAAGGTGTTCACCACGCCCTGTACCAGCGCCAGGGTGACCATGTCGCCGTTGGCCACGTGGCCGATCTCGTGGGCCAGCACGGCTTTCACCTCGTCGGGCGAGAAGCGCTCCAGCAGGCCCTGGCTCACGGCGACCAGGGCGTCGTTGCGGTTCCAGCCGGTGGCGAAGGCGTTGGCCTCGTAGGCGGGGAAGATGCCGACTTCCGGCATCTTGATGCCGGCTTCACGGGAGAGTTGCTCCACGGTCTGCAGCAGCCACTGCTCGTGGCGGGTGCGGGGCTGGGTGATGATTTCGGTGCCGGTGCTCATCTTCGCCATCCATTTGGAGATGAACAGCGAGACCAGGGAGCCGGCGAAGCCGAACACGGCACAGAACACCAGCAGGCTGCCGTAATTCTGGCCAGTGAAGCGGTCTACGCCCAGCAGCTTCAGGGTGATGCTGGCGATCACCAGGACTGCGAGGTTGGTGGCCACGAACAACAGGATGCGCATCATGGTTAAAGCGGTCTCCTCAGGGAAAGACGGTGTAATGCGGGGTTATATAAGGTGCGCCAGATGCCTATTCAACCTGGGCTCTATTTCAAACTGTGTCGCCTGTCGTGCCGCCGGTCCCGACGAAGAGCAACCGGGTGAGGCGGGCGGTGCGTTCGCTGTTGCGGCTGGCCAGGGCCTCGCGCAGCTGGTGGGCGAGGGTGGCGTGGACGCGGCGCACGCTGGGTGGCAGTTCGTCGTCGCTGCGCACGGCGTGGGGCAGGGTGCGGGACAGGCGCAGGAAGCCCTTCTCGCTGAGTACGGCCTGGTCCAGCGCCTCGTAGCGGATGGTGCTTTCGTAGCGGATGTAGCCCTCTTCGGCCAGCCAGATCAGTGCGCCCAGGCAGCCCTGGTGGCGTTTGCTGGGGAGGCCGAATTCGTCGGGTTCCTCGTGGCCGATGAGGTCCTCGATATAGAGGGCGACCTTGCGCGGAAAGGCCTGGTAGAGCATCAGCATGCCGGCCGCGCAGTCCTTGTAGAAGTCGTCGATCTGCAGGTCCATGGTCACAGAGCCCTGGCGATCAGCGAGGTGGGCAGCAGGGGCAGCAGGCGTCCGATCAGGGCCCAGGGCCAGCCGGGCACATAGGCGCTGCGGGAGCGTTTCTCGATGTGTCGGGCGATCAGTTCGGCGCCGCGCTCGACGCCGATGAGGAAGGGGCGGGGGCCGGCGTCCTGGTTGATCGGCGTGTCGATGTAGCCGGGCAGGATCAGGGTGGTGGCGATGGGGCTGCGGTGCAGTTCGAGTTCCAGGGATTCCATGTAGCTGATCAGCCCGGCCTTGCTCGCCGAGTAGCCGGCGGTGGCGGGCAGGCCGCGCTTGCCGGCGACCGAGGCGATGGCGACGAGGTGGCCGTGGCCCTGTTCGCGGAACAGTTCGGTGGCGGCATCGAGGCAGGCGATGGCGCCGAGCAGGTTGGTTTCCAGGGTCTGCCTGTAGCGCTCGAAGCGGCCGCTGCCAGCCTTGCCCGCCAGGCCCATGCCGGCGTTGGCGATCAGCCCGTCGAGCCCTCCCAGGGCGTTGCGGGCGAGGCCCACGGCGTCCTGGCAGGCGGCGTAGTCGGTGACGTCCAGCGGCAGCACGGCGATGGTGCGGCCGTACTGGCTGCGCAGTTCATCGGCCAGTTGCTGCAGGGTTTCCTCGCGGCGTGCGGCGAGGGCGAGGTCGTGCCCCTGGCTGGCGAGGCGCCGGGCCAGGGCCATGCCGATGCCGGAGCTGGCACCGGTGAGCAGGTAGCGTCTGGCCTGGCCCATGCTGGCGTTCCTTACTGGCGATAGGACTTGAGGAAGTTGCCGATGC
Source organism: Pseudomonas tohonis (assembly GCF_012767755.2). NCBI lineage: Bacteria > Pseudomonadati > Pseudomonadota > Gammaproteobacteria > Pseudomonadales > Pseudomonadaceae > Pseudomonas > Pseudomonas tohonis. Next base: position 4,129,155 of record NZ_AP023189.1, on the reverse strand, counting down.
GGCCGATGGCCTGCTCCAGGTCGTCGACGCGGGGCAGGGTGACCACGCGGAAGTGGTCCGGCCACGGCCAGTTGAAGGCGGTGCCCTGGACGATCAGCAGCTTCTCGGAGAGCAGCAGGTCGAGGACGAACTTCTCGTCATTGACGATGGGGCAGACCTTCGGGTCGATGCGCGGGAAGGCGTAGAGCGCGCCCATGGGCTTGACGCAACTGACGCCCGGGATGTCGTTGAGCAGTTCCCAGGTACGGTTGCGCTGTTCCAGCAGGCGGCCGTTGGGCAGCACGAGGTCGTTGATGCTCTGGTAGCCGCCCAGGGCGGTCTGGATCGCATGCTGGCTCGGCACGTTGGCGCACAGGCGCATGTTGGCGAGGATGTCGATGCCTTCGATGTAGCTCTGTGCACGCTGCTTGGGCCCGGAGATGGCGACCCAGCCGGAGCGGAAGCCGGCCACGCGGTAGGACTTGGACAGGCCGTTGAAGGTCAGGCAGAGCACGTCCGGCGCCAGTGAGGCAGTGGAGATGTGCACGGCTTCGTCGTAGAGGATCTTGTCGTAGATCTCGTCGGAGAACAGCACCAGGTTGTGCTGGCGGGCCAGCTCGACCATCCCCTCCAGCAGTTCCCTGGAGTACACGGCGCCGGTGGGGTTGTTCGGGTTGATGATCACCATGGCCTTGGTGTTGGGGGTGATCTTGGCCTTGATGTCTTCAAGGTCGGGGAACCAGTCGGCCTGCTCGTCGCACAGGTAGTGCACCGGCTTGCCGCCGGCCAGGCTCACGGCGGCGGTCCACAGCGGGTAGTCGGGGGCCGGGATCAGCACCTCGTCACCGTTGTTGAGCAGCGCCTGCATGCACATGACGATCAGCTCGGACACGCCGTTGCCGAGGTAGATGTCCTCGATGCCGATGCCTTCCACCTGCTTCTGCTGGTAGTACTGCATCACCGCCTTGCGCGCGCTGAACAGCCCCTTGGAGTCGCTGTAGCCCTGGGCGGTCGGCAGGTTGCGGATCACGTCCTGGAGGATTTCCTCGGGGGCTTCGAAACCGAACGGCGCCGGGTTGCCGATGTTCAGCTTGAGGATGCGGTGGCCTTCCTCTTCCAGGCGTTTGGCGTGCTTGAGCACGGGCCCGCGGATGTCGTAGCAGACGTTGGCGAGCTTGTTCGATTTGCTGACCTGCATGGTGGTTCGTGTCCCGATCTGAGGAAACTGCGCCTTGGCAGCCTGTAACGCCGCTGCCAGACTGGCGTCTAAAGCCACGCATGATACGTGCGGCCCGATGACCGGAAAAGGTACTGGTCGGGCTTTTTTCCGTAGCCGAGGTGACCCATGGAAAAGCTGGACAAACCCCTTGAATCCTGGCGTGAAGAGCTGAGCGAAGCCCAGTTCCACGTCTGTCGCCTGGGGGGCACCGAACGTCCCTTCACCGGTGAGTACAACGGCACCAAGACGCCGGGCATCTACCATTGCTCCTGCTGCGGCGCGGCGCTGTTCGACTCCGATGCCAAGTATGATTCCGGCAGCGGCTGGCCGAGTTATTTCCAGCCGGTGGACGGCAGTGCGATCGAGGAGAAGGAGGACTTCAGCCACGGCATGCATCGCATCGAGGTGCGCTGCGCCCGTTGCGAAGCGCACCTGGGCCATGTGTTCCCGGATGGCCCGCGCCCGACCGGCCTGCGCTACTGCATCAATTCGGTGTCGCTGAAGCTGGTTCCTCGCGAAGGCTGATCGAAGGGGCCCGCCCGATGCGCGGGCCTTTTTTGCCGTATTTAAATTGCGCACAATTCAATTGCGAGCTATTTTTATCGCCGTCATCCCCCTCCAACTGCAGGTACACCATATGAGCGCGAAGCTTTTCGATATCCCCGTCACCACCATCAAGGGCGAGCAGAAGACGCTGGCCGATTTCGGCGGCAAGGCCGTGCTGGTGGTCAATACCGCGAGCAAGTGCGGCTTCACCCCGCAGTACAAGGGCCTGGAGAGCATCTGGCAGCAGTACAGGGACAAGGGCCTGGTGGTGCTCGGCTTCCCCTGCAACCAGTTCGGCAAGCAGGAGCCGGGTGACGAAGGCGCCATCTCCGAATTCTGCGAGCTGAACTTCGGCGTCAGCTTCCCGCTGTTCAAGAAGATCGACGTCAACGGCGCCGACGCCCACCCGCTCTATGTCGAGCTGAAGAACCGCGCGCCCGGCCTCCTGGGCAGCAAGGGCATCAAGTGGAACTTCACCAAGTTCCTGATCGACGGCGAAGGCCGCCAGGTGAAGCGCTTCGCGCCGACCACCAAGCCGGAAGAGCTCACCGCCGAGATCGAAGCGCTGCTGAAATGACCCTGCCCGAATCGCCCGAAGCCGACCTGCTGCTGGATAACCAGCTGTGCTTCAAGCTCTACGCCGCCTCGCGCGCCGTGATCCGCGGCTACCGGCCCCTGCTCGAACAGCTGGGCCTGACCTACCCGCAGTACCTGGTCATGCTGGTGCTCTGGGAGTGGCACGCCACGCCGCCCGAGCAGCCCACGGTGAAGGCCCTGGGCGAGCGTCTGATGCTGGACTCCGGCACCCTGACACCGCTGCTCAAGCGCCTCGAGCAGCTCGGCCACGTGCTGCGCCGTCGTGCGGCCCATGACGAGCGCGAGGTGCACCTGGGGTTGAGCGAGTCCGGCGTCGCCCTGCGCGAGCAGCTGCCGGCGCTGCGCGCGGAGCTGATCTGCAGCAGCGGCCTGGACCTCAACGAGATGGTGGAGCTGCGCAGCCGGTTGTCCGAACTGCTCGGGCGCTTCACTGGGTTGGCTGGGTAGCCGGCAGCCAGTTGTCCAGCAGGGCGACCAGCTCTTCCCGGCGGAAGGGCTTGGCCAGGTAGTCGTCCATGCCGGCGGCGCGGCAACGTTCGCGTTCGTCCGGCAGGGCGTTGGCGGTCAGCGCGACGATGGGCAGGCCTGGCCAGTTGCCGCTCTGGCGGATGCGCCGGGTGGCCTCGTAGCCGTCCATGATCGGCATGTTGCAGTCCATCAGCACCAGGTCCACGGGTTCTTCGGCGAGCATCTGCAGGGCCTCGCCCCCGTGGGCGGCGATCAACACCTCGCAACCCAGCTTGCCGAGCATGCCCTTGGCCACCAGCTGGTTCACCGCATTGTCTTCCACCAGCAGCACGCGGGCCGAGCGCGCCAGGCGCTGCTTGGGTGTCGGCGTGGGGGCGGGTTCGTCCGGCTGGGCCTGCAGGCTGCGGCGCAGCGCCTGGTAGAGCGCCGAGCGGGCCAGCGGTCGGGCCAACTGCTGCAGGGGTGCGAGCGGGGCGGCCTGTTCGCCCTGGATGAAGTTGCCGTAGCCGGTGATCAGCAGGATCGGCGCCGTGCTTTCGCCGCGCAGGCGCTGCAGGTGTTCCGGCGAGTCGGTGATCACCTGGTCGAACACCTGGCCCGCCAGGCTGGTGTCGACGTCGCGTCGCTGGTAGTTGATGCCCCAGGCCGGCAGCCAGGTCTTCAGCAGTTCGGCCAGGCCGCTGCCTGCGGCGCACAGGGCGATGACGCGCCCCTGCAGCGCCGGTGCCGGCGTGGCATCGGCATGGCTGGCCAGCGGCAACTCGGCACTGAACAGGCTGCCGATGCCTTCTTCCGAGCGCACGTGCAGCTTGCCGTTCATGGCTTCGCAGAGGCGCCGGGTGAGGGCGAGGCCGAGCCCGGTGCCGCCGAACTGGCGGGTGATGCCGGCGCCAGCCTGGGCGAAGGGCTGGAACAGCTTGGGCATGGCCTCGCTGGAGATGCCGATGCCGGTGTCGCGCACGCTGACGGTCACGCCCTCGGCCGTGGGCGTGACGCGCAGGTCGACGCGGCCGAAGCGGGTGAACTTGAGGGCGTTGGACAGCAGGTTGCTGACGATCTGCCGGACCCGCGTCGGGTCGCCGACCACCAGCGAAGGCATGCGCGGGTCGATCAGGCAGCTCAGTTCCACACCGGGCGCGGCGTTCTGCGAGAGCAGGCTGGCGGTGTCTTCCACCAGCACGCCGAGGTCGAAGGGGATGGCCTCCAGCTCCAGTTGGCCGGCCTCGAACTTGGACAGGTCGAGAATGTCGTTGAGCAGCTCGACCAGCACGTTGCCCGAGTCGTGGGCGATGGTCAGCTGCTGGCGCTGCTCGGGGTTCAGGGGGCTGTCCAGGGTCAGCGAGAGCATGCCGAGCAGGCCGTTGAGCGGAGTGCGGATCTCGTGGCTCATGTTGGCCAGGAAGGCGGCTCGGGCCTGGGCGGTTTCAATGGCGTGGGTGCGGGCCATGTCCAGTTCCTGGTTGGACTGGCTGAGGCGGCTGTTGGTGGCTTTCAGCTCGGCGGTACGCGCCGAGACGATGTTCTCCAGCTCGGCGAGGTACTGGGTCAGCCGATCCTCGGCATCGCGGCGCTGTTCCATCTCGGCGAAGAGGTTGGCCAACTGGCGGTTGATCACATCCACCAGCACGCCGATCTCGTCCTGTTCATGGCCGGGGGGGCAGGGCAGGCGGTTATCCACCGGGTTGCGCGAGTCGCCTTCGCTGAGGGCGCGGATCAGGCCCACCAGGGGCTTGGTGAGCATGCTGTAGAAAAGCACCAGGAGGATCAGCGACAGCAACAGGCTGCGAACGAAGCCCGACAGCAGGGTGAGCATGGAGCGGCGCAGGAAATGGTTGCCGAAGGCGAAGGTGTCCACCTCCAGGCGCAGCAGGCCGAGGGTCTCCGAGGGGGCGTGGGCGATGTACAGCGGGTCCTGGAAGTCGCGACGCTCGCCGAACAGGAAGTCGCTGAAGATGCGGTAGTCGCTCTCGGTGCGCGGGCGGTTGACGCTGGCGAGCACGGTGCCGCTGTTGTCGATGATCTCGGCGCGGATCACCGCCGGGGAGCGCAGCAGGCCGAGCACCAGTTCCTGGGCCAGTTCGGCGTCGATGTTGTAGGCGATGCGGGCAGCGGGGTTGTGGCTGATTTCCAGCAGGGCATTGATCTCGCGCTCCAGCGAGGCGTTCTCGCTGGCGTAGTCGATGCCGACCTGGATGATGCTGAGGAGTGTCCCGAGTACGAACGCCACCAGCACGGTGATGCTGGCCTGCTTGAAAGACAGGCGTTGGGTCAGCGGGATATCCATGGGCGAGAAGATTTGGCCTTGTTCCGTGGGCTTGCCAAGCATAGCCTATCCCACCTGCCGACAGCCCGGCTCTCCGAGCTGAATCAAGGAGTTTATTGTGGATTCCCGTTTGAATGCCTTCCTCGAACGCGCCGATGCCGTGCTCGCGCGCCTGGAGCCCCTGCTGCCCGCCCTGCGCCCCGAGATCGACTGGAGCGACTGCCTCGCTGCGCGCTGGCACCGCGAGGGGCGCGGCGGCTACCTGCAGCCGCTGGAAGTCAGCCTCGACCTCAACCTCACCGACCTGATCGGCGTCGATGCACAGCGTGAGCAGCTGGCGCGCAATACCCGCCAGTTCGTCGATGGCCTGCCCGCCAACCATGCGCTGCTGTGGGGCGCCCGGGGCACCGGCAAGTCATCCCTGGTGCGCGCGCTGCTGGCCGCCCACGCGGGCGTCGGCCTGCGCCTGATCGAGATCGAGCGCGATCATCTCGCCGACCTGCCGCGCATAGTGGAGCTGGTGGCCAAGCTGCCGCAGCGCTTCGTGATGTTCTGCGACGACCTCTCCTTCGAGTCCGGTGAGGGTGATTACCGCGTACTCAAGAGCGTGCTCGACGGCTCCCTCGAGCGCGCACCGGACAACGTGCTGCTCTACGCCACCTCCAACCGCCGCCACCTGGTGCCGGAGAAGGAGAGCGACAACGAGCACTGGCAGATGGTCGACGGCGAGCTGCACCCCAACGAGGCGGTGGAAGACAAGATCGCCCTGTCCGACCGCTTCGGCCTCTGGCTGTCCTTCTATCCCTTCACCCAGGAGCACTTCCTCGCCGTGGTGCGCCACTGGATCGAGTCCCTGGCCCCCGCCGGGCTGGCCTGGGAGTGGAACGAGGAGCTGGAGAAGGCGGCCATCCGCTGGGCCCTCGGACGCGGCAACCGCAATGGTCGTTGCGCCTATCAATTCGCCCGCCAATGGGTTGGCCGGGCGCTGCTGGAGACTTCCCCATGATCGACCTGCAACAAGCCGGTGCCGGCCTGGAGGGCTACGCCCTGCTGGCGGCCCAACTGGAGTCGCTGCTCGCCGACGAGCGCGACTTCATCGCCAATGCCTCGCAGTTTTCCGCCTTCCTCTATAACGAGCTGCCCGAACTGAACTGGGCCGGCTTCTACCTCAACAAGCAGGAAGAGCTGGTACTCGGCCCCTTCCAGGGCAAGGTCGCCTGCGTGCGCATCCCCTTCACCCGGGGCGTCTGCGGCGCCGCGGCACGCACCCGCGAGACCCAGCGTGTCGAGGACGTGCATGCCTTCCCCGGCCACATTGCCTGCGACAGCGCGTCCAACAGCGAGCTGGTGGTGCCCCTGGTGAAGGACGGCAGGCTGATCGGCGTGCTCGACCTCGACAGCCCGAGCGTCGGTCGCTTCAGCGAGGCGGACCAGGCCGGCATCGAGAACCTGGCGGCGATCTTCCTGCGCCTGACCGACTGCTGATCGGTTGCGCCATGAAAAAGCCCGGCAAGTGCCGGGCTTTTTCGTTTCTGCGGGGCAGGGCAGTCAGGCCGCGCCGCTGAGCTTGGCCAGGGTGCGCTGCTCGCCGGGCAGAACCGTCTGCACCGACTCCCGCGCGCGGATGCGCTGGTAGTGCGCCGCCAGGGCCGGCCAGCGGCCGCTATCCAGCAGCTCGGTGCCGTGCTCCATGTTGATCAGCTGGCAGCACAGGGCCAGGTCCGCCAGGGTCAGCTCGGCGCCAACGAAGAACTCGGCGTCGCCCAGCGTCCTTTCCAGGTAATCGAAATGCTGCGGCAGCTTGTCCTGCAGCGCCGCCTGCACGGCCGCCTCGTCACAGGGCTGGCCCATGGTCGGCTTGAGCGCGCGGTTGCGGAACACGCAGAAGGTGGTCAGCGGTGCCAGCTCGTAATCGGCGTACTTCTCCAGCCAGCGCACCCGGGCGCGCTGCTCGGCGTCGCGGCCATAGAGCGGCGGCAGGTCGGCGTGCTTGTCCTCCAGGTACTGGCAGATGACGCTGGAGTCGGCGAGGGTGAAGTCACCGTCGCGCATCGCCGGGATGCGTCCCAGCGGGTTCAGCTCGCGGTACCAGGCGGGCTGGCCGAAGGGCGTGATGATCTCGAGCTGGTAGTCGATGCCCTTTTCCAGGAGGAAGAGGCGCACCTTGCGCACGAAGGGGGAGAGCGGGGCGCCGTAGAGGGTGATGCTCATCGTGGGGGTCCTTGTCTGAGCGGAGCCTGTCAGTCGTAGATGTTCTTCTTCTTCCAGGTGTCTTCATCGTCCAGGGATTTCAGCGCTTCGCCGAGCTCGCTGGGTTCGTCGGCGGCCGGCTGCTTGTCCAGGGCCAGGGCATTGGCGCGGGCCAACTGGTTCTGCAACTGCTGCAGCTGGGTCTGGTAGCGGGCGGGTTCCGGCTGCTTCTGCAGGTACTGCACGCCGCGCTCGAAGGCCAGGCGTGCCTGGCGTGGCTGGCCTTCCTGCAGGGCCTGGAGGCCGAGATTGGTGAAGAACTCGATATGCAGCTGCACCAGCATCCCGCGGATCTCGTTGACCCAGCGCTTGGCATCGTTCACCGGCATGAACCCGTCCTTGGCGGAGCGGGTCAGCTGGCCGTGCAGGGTTTCCAGCTGGAAGCGGATTTCCTTGGCCTGGGCTTCGTTGGCGATCTTCAGGGGCGCGTTGCGGATCGGCATCGCCTCGCCCTGGGCAACCAGGCCGCGCAATTCCTCGGCCTTGACCTTGAGCTGCGCATTGCTCTTGTCCAGCGGCAGCAGGCGTTCGCAGAACAGCAGTTGCAGGCGGGTGAGCTGCAGTTTCAGTTCAGGCGTCATGAACTGGCCGGGCAGGCTGTCGGAGAGGGCGCTGGTACGGCGCAGCCTGTCGTTGAGGTCGGCGCGCAGGCGCGCTTTCTCCAACTTGCTGTTCTCGACCATGTGGTTGGCGTAGCCGATGATCAGCAGTACGACCAGGCCGGCTATCACCATCAGGGTGATCACGAGTGGCGACATCTTTATACAGCTCCCGTGTGCGTTTTCTGCGGGAGTGTAGAGGGTTGGCCACCCTGCTGATAGCTCCGTCTCAGTTTTTGACCTGAACCCTTTGATTTTAAAAGTTTTTTGCCGAAGGGTTGACGGGTGCTAAAACGCTCCCTAGAATGCGCGCCACTTCGACGCGAAGCCTGAGGGCAAAAGCGACGAAGGCCGGAAGAAAGCGTTAAAGCTGTTGTAAGCTCCGGGCCGCGTCCCCTTCGTCTAGTGGCCTAGGACACCGCCCTTTCACGGCGGTAACAGGGGTTCGAGTCCCCTAGGGGACGCCATTTTCTGGCTGTATGTAGTTGTATTGCGGGAATAGCTCAGTTGGTAGAGCACGACCTTGCCAAGGTCGGGGTCGCGAGTTCGAGTCTCGTTTCCCGCTCCAGATTTTCAAGCAATGCTTGTCCAGTGTTGTTTGTCCCCTTCGTCTAGTGGCCTAGGACACCGCCCTTTCACGGCGGTAACAGGGGTTCGAGTCCCCTAGGGGACGCCAGTTTCACGCGGGAATAGCTCAGTTGGTAGAGCACGACCTTGCCAAGGTCGGGGTCGCGAGTTCGAGTCTCGTTTCCCGCTCCAGTTTCACAAGCGATGCTTGCCAGGTTTTACCTGTCCCCTTCGTCTAGTGGCCTAGGACACCGCCCTTTCACGGCGGTAACAGGGGTTCGAGTCCCCTAGGGGACGCCAGTTTCACGCGGGAATAGCTCAGTTGGTAGAGCACGACCTTGCCAAGGTCGGGGTCGCGAGTTCGAGTCTCGTTTCCCGCTCCAGTTAAACGAAAACGCCGCTCATTCGAGCGGCGTTTTCGTTTGTGCGTCTTTTGCCCTCAGAGCCCGGCAGCCACCTTGGCGCGGGCTTCTTCGGGCAGCCAGTTCTTCCAGACATCGGGATGGGCGCGCAGGTAGTCACGCGCAGCGTCGCGGGGTGGCTGGCGTTTCTCGCTCATGGTTGCCAGTGCCTGGTTCAGGCCGTCGATGGGCAGGTCCACCTTGGCGAACATCTCCACCAGGTGCGGGTAGCGCTGGCGGAAGGGGGCGGATACGCCGATCGCCAGGCGCGCCGGCAGCGAGCGGGTGCCGCGTGGGTTGGGGTGGCTGGCGTCGGCCAGGGTCTTCCAGGCTTCGGCGTCGAAGGGTGGCTCCTCCAGCTTGATCAGCTTGTAGCGGCCCAGCAGGGGCGTCGGCGACCAGTAGTAGAACAGCACCGGCTGGCCACGGCGGATGGCGGAGACGATTTCCGCGTCCAGGGCCGCTCCGGAGCCGGTGCGGAAGTTCACGTAGCTGCCTTCGAGCCCATAGGCCTTGAGCTTCTGGCTGTTGACGCCTTCGGAGGTCCAGCCGGTGGGGCTGTTGAGGAAGCGCCCCTTGTCCGGCGCTTCCGGGTCGCGGAACACCGCCTTGTAGCGCGCCAGGTCCTGCACCGAGCGCAGCTCCGGCGCCACCGCCTTGATTCCGCGCTCGGCGTCACCTTCGATCACATAGGCCGGTACCCACCAGCCTTCGTCGGCGTTCTTGACGATATCGCCCAGGGCGAACACCTTGCCTTCCTGCTCCGCCTTGATCCACACCGGGCTGCGCCCCGGCCATTCCTCGGCGATGACCTGGATGTCGTCCTGGGCCAGCGCGGCTTCCAGGCTGACGGTGCTGCCGGGCAGGGTGTCCGTCGGATGGCCGTAGCCCTTCTCGACCACCAGCCGGAGGATCTCGGTGATCAGGCTGCCGCTTTCCCACGTCAGGTCGCCGAAGTGAATCGGCTCGCGCGGGTCCGCCGTTGCGCCCTGGGCCAGCAACGCGCCGGCGAGCAGGGCGCCGCCCAGCAGGTGCTTGATCGATCGCATGGGTTTCTCCAATCGCTTGCGGGGGCGCATCGCCCGCCGCTACGGGAACGAAGGTTAGACGGCCCGGGCCATGGGCGCCTGCGCGGCTTTCGTCATGTAACGGTCACCTCCTCGACATGAATCGGTCGTCATGGGGCCCTAGTCTTGCGCCTACACATCGTGCTCCTGATTCACTTGCGGCCGCCTTCGGGCGGCCTTTTCTTTGCCTGTCAGCTGCCGAGCAAGGCTTCGGCCAGGCGGGCAGCGGGCGGTGTCAGGGCATCGAAGCGCCGTGCGCAGAGGTGCAACTGGCGGGTGGCCCAGGCATCGGCCAGGGGCAGGGCGCGCAGCGCATGGCGATCTCGGGCGCGGTACAGGGTGGCCTCGGGCACCAGGGCGATGCCCACGCCACGGGCCACCAGGTTCAGCACTGCGTCGAAATCGCTGACCCGCAGGCGCAGCTCCAGGTGGCGACCGGCTTCCAGGGCCTTGCCGGCGATGTGCTGCTGCAGCGGGTTGTCCCGGCCCAGGCCAATGAAGGCGCGGTCCAGCAACTGCTCGAAGTGCAGCGGCTGGCCGTCATCGAGGCTCGCGTCGTCCAGGCGCGTCACCAGCAGCAGGCGGTCGATGCGCAAGGGGCGCGCTTCCAGGGCGGCCAGGTCGGTGTTGTCCGCCAGGACCCCGAGGTCCGCCTGGCCCCGGCTGAGCGCTTCGACGATGGCGTGGCTGGGCCTTTCCTCGATATCCAGGTCGATCTGCGGGTGCGCCAACAGGAAGTCACCCAGCACGCCGGGCAGGTGCTCGGCCAGGGCGGCGGTATTACCCAGCAGCCGGACCCGTGCGCGCAGGCCGCTGGCGAAATCGCCCAGCTCATCGGCCATCAGTTCCAGCTGGTGCGTCACCGCGCGGGCGTGATGGGCGAGGGCGTGCCCGGCCGGCGTGGGACTGACCCCATGGCGCTGGCGTTCGAACAGCGGTGTGCCGAGGCTTTCCTCCAGCCCCTTGAGGCGCGCACTGGCCGATGCCAGGGCCAGGTGGCTGCGTTCGGCGCCGCGGGTGATGCTGCCGGCGTCGAGGATGTCGAGGAACAGCTTCAGGTCGATCAGGTCGTAGCGCATCGTGCTCTTCCAGGCTTCGTCCAGGGCGTAGCCTGGGCTCGGGAATCACAGATTCCGCCCTGGCGCGGGATCGCGCAAGGTGGCGCCATCCTCCTTGTCGGTATCCACCATGCTGCTGCTCTTCTCCTCCCTGGTTTTCCTGCTCGCCGGCCTGGTCAAGGGCGTGCTCGGCATGGGCCTGCCCACCGTGGCGATGGGCCTGCTGGCGGTGGCGATGACGCCCGGCGAGGCTTCGGCGTTGCTGCTCGTGCCTTCGCTTATGACCAACCTCTGGCAACTGTTCGGCGGGCCGGGGCTGCTGCCGCTGCTGCGTCGCCTGTGGCCGCTGCTGCTGGCGCTGGCCCTGGGCACCCTGGTGACCACGCGCTGGCTGGTCGAATCGGCCAGCCCCTGGATTCCCGTCGCGCTCGGCGCCTGCCTGCTGGTCTATGGCGGGCTCGGGCTGTTGTCCTTTCGTGCGCGGGCACCGCAGCGGCGGGAGGGCGCCTGGTCGGCGCTGGTGGGGCTGCTCACCGGGCTGGTGACGGGCCTTACCGGCGTCTTCGTGGTCCCCGCCGTGCCTTACCTGCAGGCGTTGGGCCTGCCTCGCGAGATGCTGATCCAGGCGCTCGGCCTGTCCTTCACCGTCGCCACCCTGGCGTTGGGCCTGGGCCTGTTCATCCACGGTGGCAGCCAGAGCCTGGACCTCGGCCTCACCTGGCTGATGCTGCTGCCGGCCCTGCTGGGCCTGGAAATCGGCCGGCGCATCCGCAGGCGCCTGAGCGAGGCCGTGTTCCGCCGGCTGTTCTTCCTCGGCCTGCTGGCCCTGGGGGCGCACTCGCTGTTGCACGGGGTGTTGCTTCTGGCCGGGTGAATCGCCGGGGCGTTATGCTCGGCACCTCCCGTCCCCCGAGTTCCCTCCATGCTCCATAGCCGACAGGCCTGTCTCGGCCGCCTGGAAGTCGCCAGCAACAGCGGCACCGGCCACGCCTTCGCCAAGCACAGCCATGACGAGTGCGTCATCGGCGTGAATCGGGTGGGCGAGGAGCAGGTGTGGCTGGATCGGCGCAGCTTCCGTGCCGGTGCGGGCGACATCACCCTCTACAACCCCGGGCAGATCCAGGGCGGCGGGGTGAAGGAGGGCGAGCCCTGGCGCTATGTCGGCCTCTACGTGACCGCCGAGCAGCTGGCCGATGACCTGGGCCTGGCACGGGTGGAATTCCACCGCGCCTGCATCCACCAGCCCGATCTGGCCGCCAGCCTGGCCGATGCGGTGGAGCGGGCGCTGGGCGGCGACGCCCTGGTGCGCGAGCGCGCGGAGGAACGCCTCCTGCTGTGGCTCGGGCAACTGGTGCAGCGCAGCGCCGGGCCCCTGCCGGATACGGCGGCGGTAGGCGTGGGGTCGATGACGCGGGTGCAGGAGTTGCTGGCCGAGCGGCTGCAGGACAGCCCGAGTCTCGATGAGCTGGCCGCCGAGCTGGGCTTGTGCAAGTTCCACCTGTTGCGCGCCTTCCAGAAGCACACCGGCCTCAGCCCCCGGCAATGGGCCATGCAGTTGCGCACCCGTCGCGCCCGCGGGTTGCTGCGTGCCGGCTGGTCGGCCACCGATACGGCCCATGCCCTGGGCTTCGCCGACCAGAGCCACCTCAATCGCCACTTCCGTGCCGCCTATGGCATCACCCCCGGCGAGCTGAAGCGCCTGTTCAACGCCTGAGTGCAATCCTGTTCAAGTCCGCCGGCGGGGCCGGGGGCAGAATGCGCCCATCCATCTCGTTCACCGCTCGAGGTTCCCATGCTCCTGCTGTTCTGTTCGGCCTTCGCCTTCGGCGTGGTCTTCTGCCTGTCTCCCGGCGCCGTGCTCGCCGAAACCCTGCGTCGCGGCCTGCTGCACGGCTTCCGCCCGGCGCTGCTGGTGCAGTTCGGTTCCCTGGTGGGGGATGCGGTCTGGGCGGTGCTGGGCCTCGCGGGCCTGACCCTGTTGCTCGGCCAGGAGCAGGTGCGCGTGCCGTTGACCCTGGCCTGCGCGGCCTACCTGGCCTGGCTCGGGCTGCGCAGCCTGCGCGATGCCTGGCAGCTGCCGGAGGAGGGGGACGCCACCGAGCACGAGGGGCGCGGAGCGCTGCTCACCGGCGCGGCGATCTCGCTGACCAACCCGAAGAACATCGTCTACTGGGGTGCCCTGGGCACGGCGATGGCGGGAATGATCGGCGGTGCGCCGGACATGGCCCAGACCGGCGTGTTCTTCGCCGGCTTCATGACGGCCTCGCTGGCCTGCTGCTTCCTCTGCGCGGCGCTGGTGGACTGGCTGCGGCGCAACAGCTCGCCGACCTGGCACCGGGTCAGCCACGGGTTGTGCGGGGTGTTGCTGCTGGTGATGGCGGCGCTGGCCCTGCGCGGGCTGGCCTGAAGAGGCGCGGGCCCGGATGGGCCCGCGTCGGGAGGGGTCAGAGCACCCGGCCGCGGCACTCGCCGAAGCCGATGCGCACACGGCCTTCGCCTTCGCACCAGGCGCGCAGGATCACCTCGTCACCGCTTTCCAGGAAGGTGCGCTGCTCGCCGCTGGCCAGCGACAACGGCTGCTTGCCGCCGAAGGTGCTCTCCAGCAGGCTGCCGAAGGCGTCGGCCTCGGGGCCGGACAGGGTGCCGGAGCCGAACAGGTCGCCCGGCTGCAGCTTGCAGCCGCCCACCGCGTGGTGCGCCACCAGTTGGGCCACGGTCCAGTACATGTGCTGGGTGTTGCTCAGGGCCAGGCGCTGCGGCTGCTGGCCGCGTTCGCGCATGGCGGCGGTCTGCAGCAGCACTTCCAGCTTGATGTCGAAGGCGCCACGGGCCTGGTCGTTGGCGTCCAGCAGGTAGGGCAGCGGTTGCGGGTCGCCTTCCGGGCGCGCGGGCTGGGCGGTGCGGAAGGGCTCCAGGGCCTCGGCCGTCACCACCCAGGGCGAGACCGAGGTCGCGAAGTTCTTCGCCAGGAAGGGGCCCAGCGGCTGGTATTCCCAGGCCTGCAGGTCGCGTGCGGACCAGTCGTTGAGCAGGCAGTAGCCGGCGATGTGCTGCTCCGCCTCGCCGATGGCGATGGCCTCGCCCATGGCGTTGCCCCGGCCGATCCAGATGCCCAGCTCCAGTTCGTAGTCCAGGCGCTTGCTCGGGCCGAAGTTCGGTACTTCGGCGCCCGGCGGCAGGGTCTGGCCATTGGGGCGGTGCACCGGGGTGCCGGAGATGCACACGGTGGACGCGCGGCCGTGATAGCCGATGGGCACGTACTTGTAGTTGGGCAGCAGCGGGTTGTCCGGGCGGAACAGGCGCCCGACGTTGTTGGCGTGGTGGATGCCCACGTAGAAGTCGGTGTAGTCGCCGATGCGTGCCGGCAGGTGCAGCTGGCAGTCGACGGCGGCCGGCAGCAGTTCGGCACCGAGGGCTTCGAGGCGCGCCTGGGCGGGGCTGCCTTCGGCGAGCAGCTCCTGCAGCTGGCGGCGCAGGGCGCGGCGGGCGTTGGCGCCGAGGGCGAAGAAGGCGTTGAGGTCTTCCCCGGCGGCGACGCGCGCGGCGTCCGCCGCTTCACCTTCGAACAGGCCGGTGGTGGTGGCGACCTTGAGGTCGAGGATCTGCTCGCCGATGGCCACGCCACCGCGCGGGGTGCCGCCCACCGGGCTGAAGATGCCAAGGGGCAGGTTCTGCAGGGGGAAGTCGGGGTGGCCGTTGGCGGAGGCTATCCAGCTGCGGCGTTGGTCTATCTGGGTCATCGGTCAGTTCCTGCCATTGAAGGTCTTGGCCATGCCGTTCCAGCAGGCATCGTAGTCGTTCTGCAGCTGCGGGCATTCCAGGGCGTAGCGGCTCGGTCGCAGCACGCGGCCGGTTTCGAACATGAACGCCATGGTGTGATCGAGCTTGTGCGGCTTGAGTTCCGCGTTGATGGCGGCGGTGGTGCTGGCGTTGTCCGGGCCGTGGGCGCTCATGCAGTTGTGCAGCGAGGCGCCGCCAGGGGTGAAGCCGCCGGCCTTGGCGTCGTAGGCGCCCTGGATCAGGCCCATGAACTCGTTCATCAGGTTGCGGTGGAACCACGGCGGGCGGAAGGTCTTCTCGGCCACCATCCAGCGCGGCGGGAAGATCACGAAGTCGACGTTGGCCATGCCGGGGGTGTCGCTGGGCGAGGTCAGCACGGTGAAGATCGACGGGTCCGGGTGGTCGTAGCTGACCGTGCCGATGGTATTGAACAGGCGCAGGTCGTACTTGTAGGGCACGTTGTTGCCATGCCAGGCGACCACGTCCAGGGGCGAGTGGTCCAGTTCGGTGGCCCAGAGCTCGCCGAGGAACTTCTGCACCAGGGTCACGGGGGTGTCGATATCCTCGAAATGCGCCACCGGGGCGAGGAAGTCACGCGGGTTGGCCAGGCCGTTGCTGCCGATGGGGCCGAGGTCGGGGATGCGCAGCGCGACGCCATGGTTCTCGCAGATGTAGCCCCTGGCACTCTCGTCCAGGAGCTCGACGCGAAACTTCATGCCACGCGGGATCACCGCGATCTCCAGGGGCTCCACGTCCAGCAGGCCCAGCTCGGTGGCCAGGCGCAGGCGGCCCTGTTCGGGGACGATCAGCCATTCACCATCGGCGTTGAAGAACACGCGTTGCATCGAAGTGTTGGCGCGGTAGATGTGCACGCTGACGCCGGACGCCTGTTCGGGGTCGGCGGTGGCGGCGATGGTCAGCAGGCCGTCGATGAAATCGGTGCGCTCGGTGGGGATGTCGTGGGCATCCCAGCGCAGGCGGTTGGGGTCGATCGGGCCCAGCTGGCGGCCGGGGATCTGCCGCTCCAGGCGCTGGAAGCGTGGGTGCGCGGCGGATGGGCGGATGCGGTACAGCCAGGTGCGGCGGGCCTCGGCGCGGGGCACGGTGAAGGCGGTGCCGGAAAACTGCTCGGCATAGAGCCCGTAGGGCGCGCGCTGGGGTGAGTTCTGCCCGGCGGGCAGGGCGCCCGGCAGCGCTTCGCTGGTGAACTGGTTGTCGAAGCCGGACTGGTAGGCGAGGGGCAGTGAGGAGCTCATGAGAACCTCTGTGTTTTTTGTAATTGAATTACGGATAACGTAATTTGAAAGCCTGAGGGGGTCAAGCTATAACAGCGCCTCCATTGCCAACCGAGGTAGTAGATGGCCATCCAACGGGACGATGCCGAGGCGCCCAAGCGGCAGAAGGTGCAGGCGGCTGAAGTCGGCACCGACATTCTCAAGGGGCTCGCCGAACTGGCGCCGGCCACTTCCCTGTCACGCCTGGCGGAGCATGTCGGCATGCCGGCGGCCAAGGTCCACCGCTACCTGCAGGCGCTGATCGCCAGCGGCTTCGCCGAACAGGACGCCGCCACCAACCACTACGGCCTGGGGCGTGAGGCGCTGTTCGTCGGCCTCGCCGCCATCGGCCGGCTCGATGTGGTGCGGGCCGCCACGCCGCAGCTGTCGGAGCTGCGCGATGCGCTCAACGAAACCTGCTTCCTCGCCGTCTGGGGCAACAAGGGGCCGACCGTGGTGCATGTCGAGCAACCGCTGCGCGCGGTGACCCTGGTCACCCGCGTGGGTTCGGTGCTGCCGTTGCTGGGCTCCTCCACCGGCCTGGTGTTCGCCAGCTACCTGCCTGACGCCGAGACGGCGCCGCTGCGCGAGGAGGAGGCCGGCCTGCCCGGCGTGCCCGACGCCAAGGCGCTGCGCAAGCAGATCGCCGAGATCCGCGCCGGCGGCCTGCACCACGTGCATGGGCTGCTGATGCCGGGGGTGAACGCGCTCTCCGCGCCGGTTTTCGCGGTGGGCGAGCAGATCGCCGGGGTGATCACCGTGGTCGGTGCCGCCAGTGGCTTCCAGGCCGAAACCAGCGGCCGTGCGGCGCAGCTGCTGAAGCAGGCGGCCGAATCCATCACCGCCCGCATGGCGGGTGTTCGTCCGGCCTGACCGTGGCCTGATCAGCGTGTTCGTCGTACAGGGTGGGAGCGAATTCATTCGCGATGCTCTTCGCTTCTGAAGCCGTCTCCAGGTGCTGGATGGCAGCCCATGAAAAAGCCCGCTGATGCGGGCTTTTTCGTTGCGGCGATGACTCACTCGGTGGCGAGCACGCCCCGGCGGATCTGGTCGCGTTCGATGGATTCGAACAGCGCCTTGAAGTTGCCTTCGCCGAAGCCATCGTCGCCCTTGCGCTGGATGAACTCGAAGAACACCGGGCCCATCAGGGTCTCCGAGAAGATCTGCAGCAGCAGGCGGCGGTCGTTCGCATCGGCGGAGCCGTCGAGCAGGATGCCGCGGCTCTGCAGCTGCTCCACCGGCTCGCCATGGTTGGGGATGCGCCCTTCGAGCATCTCGTAGTAGGTGGTCGGCGGCGCGGTCATGAAGCGCATGCCCAGGGCCTTGAGCGCGTCCCAGGTCTTGACCAGGTCATCGGTGAGGAAGGCCACGTGCTGGATGCCCTCGCCGTTGAACTGCATGAGGAACTCCTCGATCTGCCCGGCGCCCTTGGAAGACTCCTCGTTGAGCGGGATGCGGATCATGCCGTCCGGCGCGGTCATGGCCTTGGAGGTCAGGCCGGTGTACTCGCCCTTGATGTCGAAGTAGCGGATCTCGCGGAAGTTGAACAGCTTCTCGTAGAAGTCCGCCCAGTACGCCATGCGGCCGCGGTACACGTTGTGGGTCAGGTGGTCGATGATCTTCAGCCCCGCGCCCTTGGGGTTGCGGTCCACGCCTTCGATGAACTCGAAGTCGATGTCGTAGATGGACGAGCCCTCGCCGAAGCGGTCGATCAGGTACAGCGGCGCGCCGCCGATGCCCTTGATCGCCGTCAGGCGCAATTCCATCGGGCCGGTGGGGATCTCGATCGGCTGGGCGCCCAGCTCCAGGGCACGGGCGTAGGCCTGGTGCGCGTTCTTCACGCGGAAGGCCATGCCGCATACGGACGGGCCGTGTTCGGCGGCGAAATAGGACGCGAGGCTCTTGGGCTCGTTGTTGAGGATCAGGTTGATCTCGCCCTGGCGATACAGGTGCACGTCCTTGGAGCGGTGGGTGGCCACCTTGGTGAAGCCCATGCTGGCGAAGATCGGTTCCAGCAGGTTCGGCACGGGCGATGCCAGCTCGATGAATTCGAAGCCCATCAGGCCCATGGGGTTTTCAAAGATGTCGGCCATGTTCTGGCTCCTTGCAGTGGCGCGCGGCGGCGCCTGAATCGGATGAAAGTCGGTATGGCGGCGATTCAGGCGCGCGATGGCGGCGCGCAGGAGACTCCGCGCACGCTGCGGGCGAGAAAATCGCCGATGGTGACTTTGAAACCGAGGGTCTGCATGTGCGCTCCTCAGGCCGGCTTGTCGGCCTGGGCGTCCGGGTGGGCGGTGCGGAAGGCCGGGTGTTCAAGGGCCAGGCGCTCGACCCTGAGAATACGCGGGTAGCTCGCCAGGTCCACGGCAAAGCGTCGGGCGGCGTAGAGCTGGGGCAGCAGGTAGACGTCCGCCAGGCCCGGCTGGGCGCCGAAGCAGAAGCCGTCGTCGCCGATCAGTGCTTCGACGGCGGCCAGGCCTTCGCTGATCCAGTGGCCGATCCAGGCGTTCACGCCGTCCTCGTCGGTGCCCATCTTGCGCAGGCGGTTGAGCACCGCGACGTTGTGCAGCGGGTGGATGTCGCAGCCGATCAGCGCGGCGACCTGGCGCTGGCGTGCGCGCTGCAGCGCATCGCCCGGCAGCAGGGGCGGCTGCGGGTGGGTTTCTTCGAGGTATTCGATGATGGCGGGTGACTGGATCAGCACCTCGCCGGAGTCGGTGCGCAGGGCGGGGACGCGGCCCTGGGGGTTGATCGCGCGGTAGGCCGGCTGATGGTGCTCGCCGCCGTCGCGGATCAGGTTGACCGGTACGTGCCGGACCTCCAGCCCCTTCAGCGCGAGCGCGATGCGCACGCGGTAGGACGACGTGGAGCGGTAGTAGGTGTACAGGTCCATGGCAGGCACTCGCAGGGCAGCGCGTCGGTCGGCAGGCTCACCGCTGACGCTGTTGTTTTCATAATCTATTTACACTCTGCGTAATTTTTGACGCTGCGGCAAGCCCGACGTTCGAATAATCCGCCCGCCCGGGGCATCCGCACGTTCGAGTCCCCGGGCGGGCGGGATGTTCCGCCGCCGGTCAGCGACAGGGCGCCTGCCCCGTGCGCGGGCCTGCGGGGCCGAGCGCCGTCGGCCTGTGCCGGGGCGCGGCGGCTGTCATTCCGGCTGGTAGTCCAGGGAGCGTCGGGACGACTCCGGCAGTGCCAGGCCACCTGCCAGCGCCAGCAGCGCAATGGCGATCAGGTAGAGGGCCGGTGACAGGCGGTCGCCGGTCTGCTCGATCAGCCAGGTCGCCACCAGCGGTGCGGTGCCCCCGAAGACCGTGTACGCCAGGTTGTAGGTAAATGCCGAGGCGGTGTAGCGCACCTGCGTCGGGAACTGTTCGGACAGCAGCACGGCCGTCACCACGCCACAGACCACCGCACCCACCGCCAGCAGCATCGCCCCCAGCGCCGCGGCCAGGAGGCTGCCCGACGCTGCCAGCACGAAGGCGGGGTAGACCGCGATGATCAGGCAGGCGCACCCCGTGACGATGGTGCGCCGACGCCCGACCCAGTCCGAATAGCGCCCTACCAGCGGGCACAGCAAGGCGGCGAACAGCAAGGCCATCAGGCTGGCGAGCAGGGCGGTCGGCCGCGAGGCACCGCCGACCACCTGCATGTAGGTGGTGAGGTAGGTGGTGAACGTATAGAACGACAGCGCGGTGGCGGAGATGAAGGCCGACAGGCAGAGAATCGTGCGGCCGTGCCCCTGCAGGGTTTCCTTCAGCGGCGAGTGGGCGGCCTGCGGGGCTGCCGCCAGGGCACGGAACGCCGGCGACTCGTCCAGGTGCAGGCGCATGTACAGGCCGATCAGCCCCAGGGGCGCCGCGACCAGGAAGGGCACGCGCCAGCCCCAGCCCTGCATCTGGGCCTCGGACAGGAGCAGCCCCATGCCGAACACGATGCCGGCGGCGGCGGCAAAGGCCATGAACGTCGACACCGGGACGAAGCTGCCATAGCGGGCCTTCTGCTCGGGAGGCGCGTGCTCCATGACGAACGCGCAGGCGCCGGCGTACTCCCCGCCGGCGGAAAAGCCCTGGATGCAGCGGGCCAGGGCCAGCAGCAGCGGGGCGAGCAGGCCGATGGACGCATAGGTCGGCAAGAGGCCGATCAGGGTGGTGGCCGCGGCCATCAGCAACACCGTGATGGCCAGGATGCGCTTGCGCCCGACCTTGTCCCCGAGGATGCCGAAGACGATCCCGCCCAGCGGGCGCAGGGCGAATGACACGGCAAACACGGCGAAGGTCTGCAGCAGCGCGAGGGAGGCATTGCCCGGTGGGAAGAACAGGCTGGCGATGGTCACCGCGAGGAAGCCGTACACGGCAAAGTCGAACCATTCGACGAAGTTGCCGATGGCCGAGGCGGCGATGACCTTGCGCAAGGTCGCCGGATCGACGGGCGAGGTGGCGTGGGAAATATCCTGGATGGTCATGGTCGCTCCGAGCCTTCCGATGGTCACGGACGCATCGGGCCTGGGCCTTTGCGTCCCCCTGACGGCAACCTACCGGGCCTGCCCGTGGCATTAGCCCCCGGATGCGACCCTCAACCAGCCGGCAGCGACGCCGACACGACTCGTCAAACTCCCGCAGGTAGCGCAGCGCACCCTCGTGCAGGGGTGCGCCGGCATATCCATGGCGGGTGTCGGTGCATGTGGCGGAAAGGCTCAGGCACCGCCCCGGAAGCAGGAGACGCCCCAGGCGGTGAGCTTGAAGGGCAGGTGGTAGTGCTGCCCCGTATCGGCGATGCCGAAGCGGTAGACGAGCAGGTCGAGGAAGGCCGGCTCGGGTAGGACCATGCCCTGGGCGCGGTAGAAGTCCGCCACCCTCAGGCTGACTTCGTAGACGCCCGCGCTGCAGCGCCCGGCTTCGTCGGCCAGCCCGGCGAGCAGGCCGTCCGCGCCGATGCGCCCGGCGTGGATCAGCTCGCGACGCTCGCCTTCCAGGCGCTCCACCCGCAGCTCCAGCCCGTCGGCGACGCAGCCACGGGCGACGTCGACGACATGGATGGAGAGGCCCTTCACGTCCAGAAGCCCTCGTGGGGGACCGCCGCTTCACGTTCCAGCATCGGCCCCAGCACCGTGACCTGGCGCTGGCCACGGGCGAACACCTCGCGGCAGGGCAGGGAGAAGGTCGGGTTCTCCGGGTGGGCCCCGGTCAGCCCCAGCAGCGCATGTTCCGAGAGGGCGTAGACCACCCGGCCGACGCCGGTCCAGTACACCGCGCCGGCGCACATGCAGCAGGGCTCGGCACTGGTGTAGAGGGTGCATCCGGCCAGGGCCTCCGGGCCCAGCAGGCGCGCGGCTTCGGCCACCGCCAGCAGTTCGGCGTGCTGGGTCGGGTCGCCTTCCGGGGGCATCGAGTTGTTGCCGGCACGGGCGATCACCTTGCCGTCGCGGTCGGCCACCAGGGCGGCGAAGGGGTGGCGGCCGCGCTGGCGCGATTCCCGGGAAAGGCGGATGGACTCGCGCAGCAGCTCCAGATCGAGCTCGGTGACCCCGGCAGGGACCAGTTGGGTGAAGGTCATGGGTGACTCCTTGGCAGTGGGTGCGCAGGGCGCGGGAAATCAGTCGGCGAGGTCGGCCGCGCCTTGGGCGTGCGGCTCGCTGCGCTCGCGACCGTTGAGCAGCAGGTTGAGAACGATGGCGGTGATGGCGCCGAGGAAGATGCCGCTCTCCAGCACCAGCTTCAGGGCGCCGTGGGCATGGGCGAAGAGGGCGGGGAAGGACATCGGCAGCACGCCGACGCTCACCGAGACGGCGACCACGATGGCGTTGCGCGTGCCTTCGAAGCGCACCCGCGACAGCTCCTGGATGCCCGCCACGGTGGTCATGCCGAACATCACGATGGCGCCGCCGCCGAGCACCGGCGTCGGCACTGCGGCGATCAGCGCACCGAGCTTGGGGAACAGCCCCATCGCCACCATGATCCCGCCGGCCGCGGCCACCACGAAGCGGCTCTTGACCTGTGACAGGGCGATCAGCCCGGTGTTCTGGGTGAAGGCGTTGTAGGGAAAACTGTTGAACAGCCCGCCGATGACCGTCGACAGGCCGTCCGCACGGAAGGCGTTGCCCAGGGTGCGTGCATCGATCGTCCTGCCGGTGAGCTGGCCGATGGCGAGGCAGTTGCCGGTGGTCTCGGCCATGATCACCAGCATCGCCAGGGTCATGATCAGGATCGGCGTCAGCGAGAACTGCGGCACGCCGAAGGCCATGGGGGCGGAGAGCTCGAACCAGGCCGCCTCGCCGACACGGCTGAAGTCGGTCATGCCGCATGCCGCCGCCAGCAGGCTGCCCAGCAGCAGGCCGATGAGCACCGCGAGGTTGCCGATGAAGCCGGAAAAGCGCGCGTACACCACCAGGGTGATGGCCACCGTGGCCAGGCCCAGCAGCAGGTTGGCCGGGGCGCCGAAGTCCGCCGCGCCGGGGTTGCCGCCGCCGAGCCAGATGGCGGCGGCAGGCATCAGCGAGATGCCGATGATGGTGATCAGGCTGCCGATCACCACCGGTGGGAAGAAGCGCAGCAGGCGGCTGAACACCGGCGCCAGGGCGATGGTGATGGCACCGGCGGCGATCACCGCGCCGAACACCTGGGCCAGGCCGTACTCCTTGCCGATCATGATCATCGGCGCCAGGGCGATGAACGAGCAGGCCTGCACCAGCGGCAGGCGCGCGCCGAACTTCCAGAAGCCCAGGGTCTGGACCAGCGTGGCGATGCCGGAGGTGAGCAGGTTGGCATTGATCAGCAGGACGATCTGCGCATGGCTCAGGCCCAGGGCGCTGCCGAGGATCAGCGGCACCGCCACGGCGCCGGCATAGAGCACCAGCACGTGTTGCAGGCCATAGGTGAGGAGCTGTCGCACAGGCAGAAGCTGGTCGACGGGATGGGGCGTGGGGCGGGTCATGGGGGTGTTCTCCTGAAGGTGCAACGTTTCTTGTTATGGGATTCGGGTTGCCCAGCGTTTCGAGGAGGCAGTGCTGGCTCGCCCGCATCTTCAGGGGCTTGATGGCGATGGTTCAAATGAATAACCATCGCCTTCATCGATGGTTGAAGGGGTGGTGCGATGCGGTTTTCTCTCGATCAGCTGCAGGTGTTCGTCGCCGTGGTGCAGGCCGGGTCCTTCTCGGCGGCGGCGCGGCGCCTGGGGCGCACCCAGTCCACCGTCAGCGCCGCCATCGCCAACCTGGAGGCCGACCTGGGCGTCGAGCTGTTCGACCGCTCCACGCGCATTCCCGGCCTCACCGCCGCTGGCCAGAAACTGCAACTGGAGGCCGAGGCCGTGCTGGAGCGCTGCCTGGCGTTGCAGGGCCATGCCGACAGCCTGGCGGGGGAAACCGAACCCCACCTCACCCTCGCCATCGAGGTGCCCTACAGCACGGTGATGCCGGTGCTGTGCGAGTTCGAGCAGGCCTTTCCCCATGTCGACCTGATCGTTCGCCATCCGCACAGCGGCGATGTCGCCGGCATGCTCCAGCGCGGCGAGGTGGAGCTGGGCATCGCCTTCTCCCAGCCGGAATACCCGCGTGAGCTGGAGTTCCAGCAGATGGGCAAGCTGGTGATGGTCCACGTCACCCATCCCGGACATCCACTGGCCCAACGCGACGGGGTCAGCTTCGCCGACCTGCATGCCCACCGCCGCCTGGCCTTCAGCGCCCACGCCAGCAAGCTGCCCAGCAGCGAGTACCTGCGCGCCACGCGCCTGTGGCAGGCGGAGAGCTACATGGCCCTGGTGGAAATGGTCCGCGCCGGCCTCGGCTGGGCGACCCTGCCGCGCCAACTGGTGCAACGCGAGTTGGCCGCTGGCGAACTGGTGGAGCTGCAGCTCGCCGCCTACCCCTTCACCGACTGGCTGGTGGGCGTCGACCTGCTCTGGCAGCGCCGCCACGGGCGCGGCCAGGCGCAACGCTGGCTGCGCGAGCGGCTGATGCGCAACAAGGTGTTCGAGCTGGACAGCCAGGGGCGGGCGACGACGCTGTGACGTGCGCGGCAGCCCGGTTCAGCGCCGCCTGCTGATCGGGCCGCGCGTCGGTGCGGTGCGCGTCCCGGGCTGAAGCCCGGGCTACGGGGCGAGGCTAGGCGATGCGGTAGGTTGGGCTGAGGTACGAAGCCCAGCGCAGCGATGTGGGGCCAGGCCACACCTCCTGTGGAGTGTCGAACCTTAAAGCGGCTCCCCAGCCGAGCTGCCCCCAATCTCTTCGATCACCGCCTTGACCGCCGCCTCGCTGTCCACCGAGGCGGGCGCGGATACGCGGAGCTTGAGCATGCTCTCGCCCAGTTCGAAGAGGTAGAGCGAGGAGCGGATGGGCTGTACCTCGCCGGCGAAGGGTTCGACGAACGCGAAGTCCGCACGCAGGCCGGTGATCGTCCGGCCCCTGTAGGCCAGGGTCGCGGGCTGTTCGCTCACCAGCTTGCCGTTCTCATGGAAGGCGAGGATTTCCGCCTTCTGTTGCCTCTGGTGATCGAGTGCCAGTTGGCGCCTGGCGGTGGCGATCACGTCCGCCGGCGAGCCGAACGAGGTGACCTGTGGCGCCGGGTAGACATAGGCGCTGAGGATGACGGGCTGGGCGATCAGCTCGGAGTTGTAGGCGACCATGATGTGCCGGGCCTGCTCGTCGAAGCGCAGGATCTGGGCACGGAGGAAGATGCCGGAGGTGGTCGGGAAGATGATGCCGGTGCCGTCGTGCCGGTAGGGGCCGGCGGCCGGGATGTCCTGGTGCTGGAACTGGCTGCTCTGGCCGGTCTGGCAGCCCGACAGGCCGAGGGCCAGCAGCAGGGCGATCAGGTATTTCAATGGGACGTTCCTTGTCATGGCACCGCCTGTTGGGGCGCCCAGGCGGCAAAAGCTAGCGTCTCGCCGGCAGGCTGTCCATGGCATGCGGTAGGCGTCGTTGATATACGATTGCTTTGTATATCCAAGGGAGGAGGTAGCCATGCAAGTCGCGAAGTGGGGAAACAGCCTGGCGGTGCGTATACCGGCGAGCGTGGTCGAGGCGCTGGAACTGAAGGAGGGCGACGATATCGAGATACTGATCGAGGGTGATCGCACCTTCGCCATCAGCAAGAGGCCTGACGATGAGGGGCGGCTTGCGCGGCTACGGGCGTTTCGCGGCAAGCTGCCGGCGGATTTCCGTTTCAACCGCGATGAGGCCGCTGGCCGTGAGGACTAGGGCATCGATCTTTCTCGATACCAACGTGCTGCTCTATCTGCTGTCCGCCGACCCGGCCAAGGCGGATGCCGCCGAGGCACTGCTGGCGAAGAGACCGACGATCAGTGTGCAGGTTCTCAATGAGGTGGCCAGCGTCTGCTCCCGCAAGTTGAGGATGAGCTGGGATGAGATCGGCCGTTTCCTGGAGCTGGTGCAAGGCTTCTGTCGCGTCGTACCGGTGACGCTGGAGGTCCACCGGCAGGCGCGTGAGCTGGCTGATCGCTACAGGCTGTCTTTCTACGATGCCTGTATCGCCGCCGCTGCGCTTGTCG
Organism: Pseudomonas tohonis; assembly: GCF_012767755.2. Lineage (NCBI taxonomy): Bacteria > Pseudomonadati > Pseudomonadota > Gammaproteobacteria > Pseudomonadales > Pseudomonadaceae > Pseudomonas > Pseudomonas tohonis. The sequence goes on along the minus strand of NZ_AP023189.1, from coordinate 4,103,577 downwards.
CGGGCTGCTCGACCCTCCACAGCGAAGACATGCACTCGGGGTTGCTCCTCGATGGGCGTTTGCGGGTGCTGAATCCGTTCGGCTGAAAGAGGGGTCAAGGCTTCCGCCCCCCGCTTTCATCCGCCTGCAACTCCAGCAACGGCACCGGCTTCGCGCCCTCCGGCGGGGTGAAGACGAAGTCGCCGGGGCCGACCATCGGCAGGGTGTCCCACCGGTAGGTCACGCTGTGGCGCGGGCGTTCGGGTTGGTCGAGCCGGGTCAGCACCATCTTGCAGGGCAGGGGCTCGTCGCCCTGGCGCAGCCATAGCTGCCAATCGAGGCCGGGCTGGCGGTAGGCGTAGTGCTCGCAGGTCTGGTCGCCGACCTGTTCGCTGCCGATATGCAGGGCGCTGTCGAGGCCGACGCGCTGCGCGGTATCCGGGTGCCACTGGATGAGGTCGGCCAGCGGCAGCTGGATGCCGTAGCGCTCGCCGAGCAGGGCCAGCAGTTCCTCCTGGCTGGTGGGCGCCACGTCACGGCCGAAGTAGCCCTGGCGGCTGTCGTAGAGGGTGAAGTGCTGGCCGTCGTAGAACAGGCTGCGCTGGTACTCGGCGCCCGTCACCTGCACCTGCAGCTTGTCCGGTGCGCTCACCAGCAACCGGGTGCTGGCATGCACCACCAGCGCCTGGCCGTTTTCCAGCAACTGGTCGCTGTCGCTTTCGGCGTCGAGGGCGTACTGCTGCAGGCCGCGCAGGTGTTCGCCCATCTTCACCAGGGCGGCGAGGGCGCCGGGGTCGGGCGCATCCCCATCCGCCGCCCGGGCGTTGCAGGCGATCAGGGTGAAGGCCAGGACTGCGAGCCTGCGTTGGACGGTGCCGGGCATGGCGGGTGACCTCGTCGCGAGCTGGTCGATAGTCCTTAGGTGTGGCAGCCGCCAGGTTGGTTCCAGCGGCGATCGGGCGTTGGCTGGCTAAGCTGTCCCCATCATCGATGCAAGGAGCGGTTTCATGGCGACGAGGACGATCCACAGGGTCGACACGCCCAGCCTCGCGCTGGCCTATGAAGAGCATGGCGCCGGGGACGAGGTGGTGATCCTGCTCCACGGCTTCCCCTACTCGGTACGGGCCTATGACGCCGTGGCGCCGGCCCTGGCGGCGCAAGGGATGAGGGTGCTGGTGCCCTACCTGCGCGGCTACGGCCCCAGCCGGTTTCTCTCCGGCGACACCCCGCGCTCCGGCCAGCAGGCGGCCCTGGGACGTGACCTGCTGGATTTCATGGACGCGCTGGCGATCCCGCGCGCGACGCTGGTGGGCTACGACTGGGGCGGGCGCGCGGCGTGCATCGTCGCCGCGCTCTGGCCGCAGCGGGTGAGGGCGCTGGTGACGGGGGACGGCTACAACATCCAGGACATCGCCGCCTCCGGCACGCCGGCGGCCCCCGAGCAGGAGTTCCGCTACTGGTACCAGTTCTACTTCCACACGCCGCGCGGGCACCTGGGGCTGGAGGCGAACCGCCGTGCACTGTGCCGCCTGCTCTGGCAGCTGTGGTCACCCACCTGGCGCTTCGACGAGACGACCTACGCCGCGACGGCGGAAGCCTTCGACAACCCGGACTTCGTCGAGGTGGTGATCCATTCCTACCGCCATCGCTATGGCTACGCCCCGGGCGACCCGGCGCTGGAGTCCATCGAGCGGCAGCTGGCGGCGCAGCCGGCCATCGGCGTACCGAGCCTCTCCCTCTGCGGCCTGGACGACGGCGTCGGCCCGCCACCGGAGCAGGACGGGGACGCCGTGCATTTCACCGGCCCCTACCAGCGCCGGCTGCTGCCCGGCGTCGGCCACAACATCCCCCAGGAGGCACCGGAGGATGTGGTCGCTGGGGTGCTGGAGCTGCTGCGACGCTAGGTTGGCCGCGAACGGAATATTGCAACCTGGCTTCAGGAGACTGCTCGAATCAACGTCCCCGGAGCAGCCAACCGTGACCACTTACTTCTTCTCGCCATGCCGCCTTCTGGTCGCCGCGCTCATCGGCCTGCTGGGCCTGTCGCAGGCCCTGGCCGATACCTGGCACGAGGCCGTGCCCGACGCGCGGCTGGTGGGCAGCGGCGCCTTCAGTGCCTACGGCTTCCACATCTACGACGCCAGGCTGTGGGCCACCGAGGCGGGGCTTGGCGAGGACCGTCCCTTCGCCCTGGAGCTGACCTACCGGCGCTCCATCAGCCGCGAGACCCTGGTGGAGGCCAGCCTCGATGACCTGCAACGGCTCGGTGGCGAGGCGGTGGATGCGGCCAGGCTGAGCGCCTGGCAGTCGGAGATGGAACGCGCCTTCGTCGATGTCGAGCCCGGCCAGCGCATCACCGGCGTCTACCTGCCCGGTGTCGGTGGGCGCCTCTACGTCGACGGGCGTCCGCCCCACGAGGTTCGCGACCCGCTGTTCGCGCGGACCTTCTTCGGCATCTGGCTGGATGCCCGCACCCAGGACCCGGAGCTGCGCGAGCAATTGCTCGGCGGCCTGCGTCCACCCTTCGAGCCGGGTACGGCGGTGGCCTCCGACTGCTGCAGGCTGCAGCCCTAGCGGCCGGTCAACGCAGGCCCAGGCGGCTGTCCAGCGACCAGGCGCCCGCGCCGCGCCCGACGAGCAGCAGCAGGAGGCCGGCCCAGCTGAGGTGGGTGGACCAGGCGTCGGGGTAGACGAACACCTGGATCACCAGCGTCATGCCCAGTAGCGCCAGGGCCGAGAGGCGGGTGCACAGGCCCAGCACCAGCAGCGACGGGAACAGGTGTTCGGCATAGGTGGCCAGGTGTGCGGCCAGCTCCGGCGGCAGCAGGGGCAGGGCGTATTCGCTGCGGAACAGCTCGTAGGTGCTGTCGGTGATGCTCAGCACCCCCTCCACCTTGGTGCGTCCGGAGAGGAAGAACACCCCGGCGATGCCCAGGCGCGCCACCAGCAACAGCAACGCGTCGGGGAGCAGGGCGTGCAGCCGCGCCCAAAGGCTGCGCGGGGCGATGGGGCCGGTGGTGATCGGCTGGGCGTGCGGGGTATCCATGGGGGGCTCCGGTCAGGTGTCGCACGTGGCGAGCAGGGGCGTGAAGGCGCCGGCCGTCAGCAGGCGGCCGAGCAGGTCGATGAAGTCGAGAGCCGGTTCGGCGGCCAGGGCCAGGCCACTGGCCTCATCCAGCGACTGGCCCCGGGCGCAGGCGTCTAGGAAGGCGTAGCCTCCCGGGCCCAGTGCCTGCCAGGTCACCTGGCCGCTGCTGCGCCCGAGCAGGGCGCCTTCGCCGCGCCACTTCAGGGTGTCGGGCAGGGGCCGCTCCTCGCGCTGGTGGCGCCAGATGCTGTAGGCCGGCATGTCGGCGCACCAGAACCAGCGCAGTGCCGGTCTCGGGTGCAGGCACAGCTCACCCAGCGCCTCGGGGGCGAGGCCGGCGATGTCGCCGAGCGCGAGCGATGGCCGCTCCGCTGCGGCGAAGACCTCCACCCAGAGGCGGTCCAGCCGCGCCACCGCGCCCAGGTAGGGCAACTCGCGGGCCGGCTCGAAGGCGTCGAGGAAGTCGGCGAAACCCTGGCCGTATTCCAGCAACTGCACCGAGGTCGGCGGCGATTGGCGTGCGTACAGCGCCGCCGCGGCACCGAACCAGTCGACGCCCACCAGGCGTTCCACAGCCGGGAAGTTGGCCCGCAGGGCGTCCACGCAGCCCTTCGCCAGGGTGTTGCGGTAGAGGTCGAAGCCGGCCTGGCGGGCGAGGTCGGCCACCAGTCGGCTTTCCGCGCTGTCGCTGGCCAGGGGCGTGCCACGGGCCGCCGCGATGAAGGCGTCCTGGAAGGCCTCGAGGGACCGCGTCATGGCCGTTCCCCGTGGCCGTCCAGCACGGCCTGGGCGATGTCGCGCTCGGCCAGCAGCTCGGCGAACGGGGGGATGTGGTCGTCGCGCTCGATCAGGGTCGGGCGCGGGCCGATGCGTTCGATCAGGCGCCGGTAAAGGGCCCACACGGCCTCGTCGATGGGCGCGTCGTGGGAATCCACCAGCAGCCCGCTACCGCCCCCGTCGTGGCTGTGCCCGGCCAGGTGCAGCTCGAGGATGGCCTCGGCGGGGAAGGCGTCCACGTAGCCGGCCGGGTCGAAGTCCAGGTTGTGCGCGCTCACCTGCACGTTGTTCAGGTCCAGCAGCAGCCCGCAGCCGCTGCGCCGGCTGAGTTCGGCGAGGAAGTCGATCTCCGGGTACCGGTGACCGTCCATGCGCAGGTAGTGGCTGGGGTTCTCGATGGCGATGCGCCGCCCCAGGGCGTCCTGGGTACGGGCGATGTTGTCGCTGATGCGGACCAGCGCCGCCTCGGTACGGGGAAAGGGCAGCAGGTCCGGGTTGTAGGCACCGCGCCAGGTGGACCAGGCGAGGTGCTCGGATATCAGGGCCGGCCGTACCCGGTCCGCCAGGGCGCGCAGGCGCCGCAGGTGGGCCGGGTCGGGCGGGCAATCCGCCGCCAGGGACAACGAAACCCCGTGCAGCGAGAGCGGGTGGCGTGCGCCTATGGCCTGCAGCCAGTCCAGGCGGGGGCCGCCGTCGACCCAGTAGTTCTCCGGATGCACTTCGAACCACAAGCCCGTTGCCGTGCAGGCGTGGGCCTGTTCGTAGTGCTCGGGCTTGAGGCCCAGTCCGGCGCCCAGCGGCGCATGGCGTTGCATGGTCGACGGCCGGCGGTCAGGACTTGATCGGGGTCAGCGAGCCCATGCCGTTGGGCGTCTTGATCGAGGTGCAGGTGCCGGCCGGGACGTTCTTCCAGGCGTCGCCCTGGTAGTCCTTCTTCGAGGTGCCCGCGCAGCTGGTGCCGGCGCCGGCCTTGCAATCGTTCTGCCCGGCCATGGCCACGCCGTAGCACTTCTCCATGGCGCCGGGCTTGGCGTCGGCGGCGACGGCACCGCCGGCGAGGGTGGCGAGGGCCAGGGCGGCAGCGGTGAGAGCGATGTTGTTCATGTCGTATCTCCAGATTCCGTTGAGGGTGGCGACCGGCCTTTCACCGGTGGCTCGAGGGGTAATTCGCCGGCACCTCGCCTCCGGTTACAGCCCGCCGAAATTTTTTTGAGATTTTTTTCGCCGCGCCCTAACGTGTGTCGCCCGCAGCGCGGCGGATGCCGACGGCGGGAGAATTTCATCCGGGGTGTAACCAGGGCGGTCGATGAAGCGAACTAGTGATCAAGAGGCACTGGAAGCACGGGAGGCCGGACTGCAGGCGCTGCTGCTCAGGGGGCTTGCGGGCGAGGCGGCTGCGTACCGGGATTTCCTCGGCCAGCTCGGCGCCCACCTGCGGGCCTTCCTGATGCGTCGCCTGCGGCAGCCGAGCGATTGCGAGGACCTGGTGCAGGAGGTGCTGCTGGCCGTGCACAACGCCCGCCACACCTACCGTGCCGACCAGCCGGTGACGGCCTGGGTACAGGCCATCGCGCGCTACAAGCTGGCCGACCATTTTCGCGCCCGTGGTCGGCGCGAGGCCTTGCACGACCCGCTGGACGAGGAAGGCCTGTTCGACGAGGCCGACGCGGAGCCGGGCGAGGCCAGTCGTGACCTGGGGCGCTTGCTGGAGCAACTGCCCGACAAGCAGCGCCTGCCGATCATCCATGTGAAGCTGGAAGGCCTCTCGGTGGAGGAAACCGCCCGGCTCACCGGGCTTTCCAGTTCTGCCGTCAAGGTCGGCATACACCGCGGGCTCAAGGTGCTCGCGGACATGATTCGAGGTAAGCGATGAAGACCGATGACCTGATTGCGATGCTCGCCAGCGGCAACCCGGAGGTGCCCCTGGCCCGCTCGGCCCGGCGTTTCGCCCTGGCGCTCGGCTGCGGCCTGGTGGGGGCGCTGGTGCTGATGGCCTGTTTCTTCGGCGTGCGCAAGGACCTGGCCGAGGTGGCCGCCACGCCCCTGTTCTGGGCCAAGGTGGCGCTGCCCATGGTGCTGGCGCTGGGTGCGCTCTGGGCCAGTGGCCGGCTGGCGCGGCCGGGCGTGCCGGTGGGCGCGCGCTGGGCCGCCATCGCGTTGCCCCTGGTGCTGGTCTGGGGGGCGAGCCTGGTGCTGCTGGCGGCACTGCCCGCCGGGGACAGGCTGGCGGTCGTGCTCGGCAGCACGTGGCGGACCTGCCCGCTGAACATCGCCCTGCTCTCGGTGCCGGCCTTCATCGCGGTGAACTGGGCCCTGCGCGGCCTCGCACCCACCCGGCTGCGCCTCGCCGGGGTCGCCGGCGGCCTGCTCGCCGGGGCACTGGCGACCCTGGTCTACTGCCTGCACTGCCCGGAGATGGCGGTGCCGTTCTGGGGTGTCTGGTACGTGCTGGGCATGGCGCTGCCGACCCTCGCCGGCTGGCTGCTGGGGCCGCGCCTGCTGCGCTGGTGAGCCGGCACCGCCGGGCTTGCTCTCCGGCTTCGCCCTGGTGCAGGCTGCGCCGTCCCCTTTCGCAGCCCTCCGGAGCCCTGCCATGTCCGTCGATCACCGCCGTCCCGTTCCGCTGGCCAAGGCCTATCGCCTGATCAACCACGGCCCCACCGTGCTGGTCAGTGCCGCCCACGAGGGCAAGCGCAACGTCATGGCGGCCGCCTGGGCGATGGCCCTGGACTTCGAGCCGCCCAAGGTCTCAGTGGTGCTCGACAAGTCCACCTGGACCCGCCGCCTGCTGGAAGCCTCCGGCAGCTTCGTGCTCAACGTGCCGGCGCGCGGCCAGGTCGACCTGGTGCAGACGGTTGGTTCCAGCTCTGGGCAGACCCTCGACGAGGCGGGGCGCGACAAGTTCGACGCCTATGGCATCGCCACCTTCCCCGGTGCACAGGTGCCGGCGCCGCTGGTGGAGGGTTGCGTGGCCTGGCTGGAATGCCGCCTGCTGCCAGAGCCGCACATCCAGGAACGCTATGACCTGTTCCTCGGCGAAGTGGTGGCCGCCTGGGCCGATGCGCGGGTGTTCAGCGACGGCCGCTGGCATTTCGAGGGGCATGACGACCTGCGCACCCTGCACCATGTGGCGGGCGGGCATTACCTGGTGATCGGCGAAGGCGTCGGCGGGAAGGAGTTGCCGCTCAAGGGGTGAGGGCTTCCCGTTGGATGTGGGAGCGGTTTCAACCGCGAAAAGCATCGCGAATGAAGTCGCTCTGTCTGCGTCAAGTGTTGCTAGGAGGTTTTTGGCCAAGCCGATTGCCGAGTTTTGCTGATGGTTTCTGTTTCGCCTTGCCGGGCGAGTCCCTTTTCCAATCGTTGAAAAGGAACCAAAAAACTTGCCCCTACATACGGGTCTGGCTTCGCCAGACTCCCCTCGCTCCATCATCGTTTCAGGGGCACGCCGCGAAGGGCCATCCCTGGCCCATCGCGGCTCTCGCGACATCCATGTCGCTCAACCCCTGAAACGACGATTTCGCTCGGCCTCCTGAAGGGGCGTTTGGCCGCCGCTCCAACCTCTTCGCCAAAATCTTCATCTATGTGCGCATTACGCTCGGGGTGCAGTGGTTTCCGTAGGGTGGCGTAGAGCGAAGCGAAACCCACGCGGTGGGTGTGACAGGGAGTCATACATGCCCGGAAAGCACCAGGCTTGACGCTTCGCATCAAGTTCACAGCAGCTAACGCAGACAGAGCCAATGAATGGGCACCCACAGGCGAGACGCCCCACCCGGGAGGGTGGGGCGGTTGCATCACTCGGCGGTGGTGGCCGGGGCGCTTTCTTCGGGCTGGACGGGGATGAAGTCCAGCTGCAGGCGCTCATGGCTCCAGGCGCGGGTGGCGTTGGTCAGCTCGAGGTCATCGTTCAGCTTGCGGCCGTAGGAGGGGATGATCGCCTTCAGGCGGGCCTGCCAGGCGTCGCTCTTCATCTTCTCGGGGAAGGTCTTCTCCAGCACGCTGAGCATGATCGGCGCGGCGGTGGAAGCACCCGGGGATGCGCCCAGCAGCGCGGCGATGGAGCCGTCGGCGGCACTCACCACTTCGGTGCCGAACTGCAGCACGCCGCCTTTCTCGGCGTCCTTCTTGATCACCTGCACGCGCTGGCCGGCCTGGATCAGCTCCCAGTCGGCGTCCTGTGCATCGGGGAAGTATTCGCGCAGGGCGTTCATGCGGTCGTCCTGGTCGAGCATGAGCTGGCCGATCAGGTACTGGCTGAGGTCCATGTTGTCGATGCCGGCGTTGGTCATCGGGCCGATGTTGCCGGTGGTGATGGCGCTGAACATGTCCATGTGCGAGCCGTTCTTGAGGAACTTGGTGGAGAAGGTGGCGAAGGGGCCGAACAGCAGCACCTCCTGGCCATCGACCACGCGGGTGTCCAGGTGCGGCACGGACATGGGCGGCGAGCCGACCGAGGCCTTGCCGTAGAGCTTGGCGTGGTGGCGCGCGACGATGTCCTGGTTGCGGGTCATCAGGAAGGAGCCGCCCACCGGGAAGCCGGCGTAGCCGTCGGCCTCGGGGATGCCGGATTTCTGCAGCAGCTTGAGGGCACCGCCGCCGGCGCCGATGAACACGAAGCGGGCATTGACCGCGCGCTCCTCGCCACCCTTGGCCAGGTCGGCGACCACCACTTTCCAGGTGCCGTCTTCGTTGCGCACGATGTCGCGCACTTCATGGCCGAGGTTGAGCTTGAAGTTGGGCGACTCGGACAGCGAGCCGAACAGCTGGCGGGTGATCTCGCCGAAGTTGACGTCGGTGCCGATGGGCATGCGGGTGGCGGCAATCTTCTGGTCCTGGGCGCGGTTCTCCATCACCAGCGGCACCCACTGGGCGATCTGCGCGTGGTCCTCGCTGTACTGCATGCCGCGGAACAGCGGGCTGTGCTGCAGGGCCGCGTGGCGCTTCTTCAGGTAGGCGACGTTCTCGTCGCCCCAGACGAAGCTCATGTGCGGCACGGTGTTGATGAAGGCGCGGGGGTTCTTCAGCACGCCCTGGTCGATCTGGTAGGCCCAGAACTGCTTGGAGATCTCGAAGGATTCGTTGATCGCCACGGCCTTGCTGATGTCGATGCCGCCGTCGGCGGTCTCGGGGGTGTAGTTCAGCTCGCAGAAGGCGGAGTGGCCGGTGCCGGCGTTGTTCAGGGCGTTGGAGCTTTCCTCGGCGACCTGGTCCAGGCGCTCGAAGGTCTCGATCTTCCAGTCGGGCTCCAGCTCGTGCAGGTAGGTGCCGAGGCTGGCGCTCATGATGCCGCCGCCGATCAGCAGCACGTCCAGGGGTTTCTCGGAGGAGTCGGGCTGGGAGCAGCCCATGACGCTCAGGCACAGGAGCGCCAGCAGTAGTTTCTTCATATACCAACCGTCCAGATTTCGAGCATGGCCTGCCGCCCCGGGGGCACGCGGATCGACGGTTCTCGGCCAGGGTGGCGGGAGTGACGTCTTCCTGGGCTGGCGGCCCTGCATTCTTCGTGGCCGGGGCGTGTGCGGCGCCCCGGTCAGGCGCCTCGGCGCCCTGCATCCGGTAGCTGTTCGCCACCGTGGGCGGCCGATAGAGCAAGGAGCGTGCCCGGTGGCTGCAGGCCAGGCGCCACGCGGGTCCGGCGGCCTGGCGGCGGCATGTAGTGGCGGGAGTCCGCCATTACAGGGGCTGGCCTGGGGGAATCCGGGCGGAATTTCGCCCGGCCGGTCGTGGCCGGGTGCCCGGGGGCCGTACGAACGGTCTGCGATCGCAGGCGTCGTTCAGCCCCGGGTGCGCGGGTCCACGTAGTAGGTCACCTGCTGGCGCGGGTCGAGGTACTCCAGGGCCTCCGGCGGCACCTGGGCGGGGCGGACGCTGCGGGCGATGGCGATCGATTCTTCGTGCTCGAGGTTGACGATCAGCGCTTCCTCCTTCGGCACCTTGGGGTCGAAGAGGATCAGCGTCGGCTTCAGCGGCAGCGTCGGGTGCATGCCCAGCACCAGGCCGTAGCGATCGTCCTGCAGCTGCACCAGGCTGCCCGGCGGGTAGACGCCCATGCAGCGGATGAAGGCCTTGAGCATCACCTCGTCGAAGCGCTGGCGGTACTGCCCGTACATGCGCGACAGGGCCTCGTGGGGGCTGAGGCCGTCGCGCGGGTTGAGCGGGTTGCACAGGTTGTCGAAGTGGTTGGTGATGCACACCACCCGGCTCAGGCGGCCGATGCCGGCTTCGTGCAGCTGCCTGGGGTAGCCGCTGCCGTCGCAGTGCTCGTGGTGCTCGTGGATGATCCGCTGCACCTCGTCGTCGAGCATCAGTTGCTGGCTGCGGCGCAGGCCGAAGTCGGTGTGCATCTGCAGCAGTTGCTGCTCGGGGCGGGTCAGCGGCTCGGGCTTGAGCAGCACCTTGCTGGGCACGTCCATCTTGCCGATGTCATGGAGCAGGGCGCCGAGGCCGAGGCTGTGGCAGGCCTCGCTGTCGTAGCCGAGCTGGCGGCCGAGCATCACCGACAGCACGGTGACGTTCAGCGAATGGAAGTAGGCGTCCTCGGCGGGCTTGCCGTTGATGCTGTGCAGGGCCGCGCCATCTTCGCCGAGTACCGAGGCCACCAGGTCGCCGACCACCTGGCCGGCCTGCTTCAAGGCCTCTTCGGGCTGGCTGCGCAGGGTCTGGTTGAGCTGCTTCACCTGCTGGCTGGCGTGGATGAACTTGCGGTCCACCTCCGCCAGGCGCTTGCGCAGCTTGCTGAGCTTGACCACCCGCTCCTGGCGGGCGATGTCCTCGGGGCTGGGCGCGGGCACTTCGGGTTCCTGAGGGGCGGGCGGGGCCTCGGGTTCCAGGTCCAGGGGCTCGCAATCGCTGCGTGCCGGGTCGTAGCGCAGGCGCTTGAGGCCCAGCTCGCGAAGCGCCTTGATCTGCGCTTCATCCTTGATCTTGAAGTTGCTGAAGGTGAAATCGTGCTCCCACCAGCCCAGTTCGAGCTGGATGTAGAGGCCGACGCAAAGCTGGTCCGGCGTGATGTAGGAGGGGGCTGCGGTCATTCCGTTGCTCGGGTACTGGCTAAGTGATGGCAGTCTAGCGGTTTGCCTCCGCCGGGGCAGCCCCGTCGCACGTTCGGTGACGGGCACCAAAAACATGCAGGATTGCACCGAATTATGGCGCGGGCATGGCTCGATCCTTCCCTGTCTCGTTCGAACGGCCCGGTTTCATGGGGTTCAGCATAGTTGGTCCGCGAGTTGCAGGGCTGCCGCCACAACTTGGATACAAGATGGAGAGCCCGATGCAGACCCCCGACCGGCAACCCCAAGGCTGGACCCTCGATGACTGGCGCGATGCCTACGCCAGCGAGCGGATCACCCCGCAGATCCTCTTCGAATGGCTGCAGGGCCTGCGCGCTGACGATCCCGCCTGGATCGTGCTGGCCAGCGATGCACAGTTGGGTGAGCGCCTGGCGACCCTGGAGGCGCAGCTGGCGGCCGTGGGCGGCGTCCGCAGCCGTCTGCCGCTGTACGGGGTGCCCTTCGCCATCAAGGACAACATCGATGCCGCCGGCTGGCGCACCAGCGCGGCCTGCCCCGAGTTCGCCTACCTGGCCGAAGAGGACGCCACCGTGGTCGCGCGCCTGCAGGCGGCCGGCGCGGTGCTGGTGGGCAAGACCAACCTCGACCAGTTCGCCACCGGCCTGGTGGGCACCCGCTCGCCCTTCGGCGCGGTGCCCAACGCCTTCGATGCCGATTACGTCAGCGGCGGGTCCAGCTCCGGGTCCGCCTCGGTGGTGGCGCGCGGCCTGGTGGCGTTCTCCCTCGGTACCGACACCGCCGGTTCCGGCCGGGTGCCGGCCGGTTTCAACAATATCGTCGGCCTCAAGCCGACCAAGGGCTGGCTCTCCACCCACGGGCTGGTGCCGGCGTGCCGCACCCTGGACTGCATCTCGGTGTTCGCCCTGACGGTGGCGGACGCCGAATGCGTCGCCGAGGTCGCCGGCGGCTTCGATGCGGCGGACGCCTATTCGCGGCGCAACCCCGGGCGCGCCCCGGTGGCCATCGGCGCCAGGCCGCGCCTGGCGGTGCCGCAGTCGCTGGAGTTCTTCGGCGATACCGCCAACCAGGCGGTGTTCGAGCGTGCCCTGGAGCACCTGGCCGGGCTCGGGGCGGAGCTGGTGCCCATCGACTTCACGCCCTTCCGCGAGCTGGCCGAGCAGCTCTACCAGGGGGCCTGGGTGGCCGAACGCACCGTCGCGCTGGCGGGGATGCTGGAGCGCGCCCCGCAAGCGATCAACCCGGTGGTGCGCGGTATCGTCGCCAACGGCCTGGGCTACAGCGCCTGCGACGCCTACCGCGCGGAATACCGCCGCGCCGAACTGGCGCGGCGCATCGAGCAGGCCCTGGAGGGCTTCGATGCGCTGGTGGTGCCCACCTCGCCGACCCTGCGCACCCTGGCGCAGATGGAGGCGGAACCGGTGCTCTACAACAGCCAGTTCGGCACCTACACCAACTTCACCAACCTCGCCGACCTCAGCGCGCTGGCGCTGCCGGCGGGGTTCCGCGACGACGGCCTGCCGGCCGGCATCACCCTGATCGCCCCGGCCTGGCACGACCGGGCCCTGGCGTCCCTGGGCAAGCGCTGGCAGGCGAGCCTCGGCCTGCCCCTGGGTGCCACCGGCCGCCCCCTGGCACCCGCCGCCGCGCCCACCCAGGCGCCCGGCAGCGTGCGCGTGGCGGTGGTGGGCGCGCACCTCACCGGCATGCCGCTGAATGCCCAGCTCACCACCCGCGATGCGGTGCTGGTGGAGCAGACCCTGACCGCACCGACCTACCGCCTCCACGCGCTGCCCGGCTCGGTGCCGCCCAAGCCGGGGCTGGCCCGCGCCGCCGAAGGCGCGTCGATCATCGTCGAGCTGTGGGACATCCCCCTGGCGCGCTTCGGCGAGTTCGTCGCCGAGATCCCGCCGCCGCTGGGCATCGGCAACCTGCAGCTGGAGGACGGGCGCTGGGTCAAGGGTTTCATCTGCGAGCCCTGGGCACTGGCCGATGCCGAGGACATCACCGCCTTCGGTGGCTGGCGCGCCTACATCGCCAGCCGTGCGTCGGCCTGAGGCGCGTGGAGGCTGCGCCAGGGCGTGCCGGTCGCCCGCAAAGCCTGGTGGACGGCATCTACCAGCGGCTCAAGGAGGACATCTCCGAATTCCGCCTGCTGCCCGGCGACCGCTTCAGCGAAGGCGAGGTGGCCGGGCGCATGGCGGCCAGCCGTACTCCGGTGCGCCAGGCCCTGTACCGGCTCGAGCGCGAGGGCTACCTGGAGGTGCATTTCCGCAGCGGCTGGCAGGTCAGGCCCTTCGACTTCGAGCGCTTCGAGGCGCTCTACGATCTGCGCATCGTCCTCGAGCTGGCCGCGGTGGAGCGCCTGTGCCGGCGTGCCGGCGAGCGGCCGGGCCCGTTGGCCGTGCTCTGCCGCACCTGGCAGGTGGAGGAGGGCGAGCGCCTGGTCGATGGCCGTGCGGTGGCGGAGCTCGACGAGGCCTTCCACTGCCAGTTGGTGGCCGCCGCCGGCAATGCCGAGATGGCCCGCGTGCACCGCGAGCTGAGTGAGCGCATCCGCATCGTCCGGCGCCTGGATTTCACCCAGGCGCAGCGGGTGGCGGCGACCTACGAGGAGCACGGGCACATCCTCGCCGCCATGCTCGACGGGCGTTGTGCGGAGGCGCAGCAGCTGCTGCGCGAGCACGTGGAGCGGAGCAAGGCACAGGTTCGCGGCATCACCCAGCAGCGCCTGTGGGCGGCCCGCCAGCGCGAGGCGGCGGGGGCGCCGGTCAGGACAGGATGACGTAGTCGCTGCGCTGGGTGATGCCCCGGTGCTCGCCTTCGACCAGCTGCACGTAGCGGCCGTCCACCTGGTCGATGGGGATGCAGTCGTCGACGTCCAGCAGGGCGTCGGTGTGGGGCTTGTCCCAGTTCGCCAGCATGCGTCGCTTGCCCTTCTCCTTGGCTTCGGCCTTGTCCCGCGCCACCACCAGGAGGTAGCGGTGGGCTTCGCCGAAGGCGCCGGGCTCGTAGCCGCCGAGGTTGATGAAGAACAGTCGCGGCGCGCCGGCGGCGGGAGCGCAGGCCCCCAGGCTGACGCGGTAGCCGTCGACGCCTTCGATGGCCATCCAGGAGTCGATGTGCAGGCCGGCGGGGCTGCCGAACCATTCCTGGCGCAATTGCGGGTGTGTTTCTTCGATGGTGTCGGCGAAGGCGAACACCACGTCATGGACTTCGATCTTGGCCCGGGGGTGTTTGCCCCCGAGCATCACGACGAACAGCATTATCGGTCCTGGCAGGTCGGTCGGGCCCGGCATCCTGCGCCGGGCGGGGTCGCCATGTTAAGGCGCCGCCGCGTCCGGGTGGTAGCGCCGTCCGGCGCCTGGACGAAGGGTCGGCTCAGGCGCAGGGGGCGTTGCGGGTGGCCAGCCCGGCGACGGCGTCGGCGAGCTGCTGCTGGGTGAAGGGCTTGGACAGGCGCGGCAGGTCCAGGCGCACGCCGGCCGGCAGTTCGGCGTAGCCCGAGACCATCAGCACCGGCAGGCCGGGGCGTCGCGAGCGCACCTCCAGCGCCAGCTGTGCGCCGGTCATGTAGGGCATGGCGTGGTCGGTCACCAGCAGGTCGAAGGCCTCGCGCTCCAGCAGTTCCAGGGCCTCCTGAGCGGAGTGGGCGGTGAGCACGCGGTGGCCGAGGTCCTCGAGCATCTCGGCGGTATTGGTCAGCACCAGGTCGTCATCGTCCACGGCGAGGATCGACAGGCCGGCGGTAGGCGCGTCATCGAGCGCTTCGCTGACCTCGGGCGACGGCCGCGACGCCTGCTCGTGCGGCCACTCCTGCGCCGGCAGCCAGATTTCCGCCGTGGTGCCGTGCCCGGGCGTGCTGCGCAGGCGCAGTAGGCCGCCGGACTGCTCGGCGAAGCCGTGGACCATGGACAGGCCGAGGCCGGTGCCCTTGCCGATGCCCTTGGTGGTGAAGAAGGGCTCGGTGGCGCGCTTGAGGGTGGCCTCGTCCATGCCCTCGCCGTTGTCGGTCACGGCCAGGCACAGGTAGCGCCCGGGCGTGAGGCCGTCGCCCGGCGGCGCGGCTTCCTCGCGGGCGGCGATGGAGATGCGGCCCTGGCCGCCCATGGCATCGCGCGCGTTGACGGCGAGGTTGAGCAGGGCGGATTCCAGCTGGTTGGGGTCGGTCTCCACCGGTGGCAGTTGCAGCGGGAACAGGGTTTCCACGGCGATGGTGGAGCCCAGCGCGCTCTGCAGCAGGTCGGTCATGTCCTCCACCAGCTGGCGCAGGTCGATGCGCTCGCGGCGCAGCTCCTGGCGCCGGGCGAAGGCGAGCATGCGCGTGGTCAGCGAGGCGCCGCGCTCGGCGGCGGCGCGGGCGTTGTCCAGCAGGCGCAGCAGCGGAGCCTCGTGGGGCATGCGCCGGCGCAGCAGTTCCAGGCTGCCGAGCACCGCCATCAGCAGGTTGTTGAAATCATGGGCGATGCCGCCGGTGAGGTTGCCGATGGCCTCCATCTTCTGCACCTGCTGCAGGGCCTGCTCGGCCTTGACCCGCGCGGTCTTCTCCACCGCCTCGGGGACCATGGCGACCACCTCGCCGGTGTCGCTGAGCACCGGGCGCAGGGAAAAGTCGAACAGCCGGGTGCCGCCGGGCAGCTCCAGGGCCATGCCGAGGTTGGCGGTGGCGCCGGTGGCGACCCGCTGCACCGCCGCGCGGATGGTTTCGGGCATGCCGGGGGGGCCGGTGAACCAGGGGGTTTCCCAGAACGGCCGGCCGGCCACTTCCTCCAGGCTGGCGTCGATGCCGGCCAGGGCGGTGGCGTTGAAGTGCAGCACCTCGCCACTGGCGGCGATCAGCCCCTGGTAGAGGTGCGAGGTCTCGAAGATGGTGCGGATGCTGGCCTCGCTCTGGGCCAGGGCGGCGGTGCGCTCCTCCACCTTGGCTTCCAGTTCCGCGCGGAAGCGGCGCTCGCCGTCACGGGCCTCCATCTCCGAGCGCACCCGCTCGATGTGCGCCCAGGAGCGCTCGGTCACCTCGGTGAGCAGGGCCAGTTCCTTGTGGGTCCAGTTGCGCGGCACGCTGTCATGGATGGCCATCAGCGCGGTGAGGCGGCCGCCCTTGACCAGGGGCAGGCAGATGGTCGCCGCCAGGCCGATGGCCAGGAAGGTGGCGGCCTCCTCGGGGGGCAACTGGCCGCGGTTGTCGTCCAGGACCAGCGGCAGCCCGGCGCCGAGGCGTTGCACCGCTAGCTGGCCGAAATCGGAAAGGTGATAGTGGCCGACGATGCTCTGGCTGCCCGGGGCGGCCCAGTCGCCGCGGATGGTGAAGCCGTCGCCGTCGGGGGCCATGTCGGCGTAGGCGCAGACGGCCACGCCCAGGTGCTCGCCGAGCATGCGGGTGGTGATGGCGAGGATCTGGTCGGCATCGACGCTGCGGGAGGTTTCCTTGCCGAGGGCGTCGAGGAACAGCAGCCGCGCCTCGTTCTCGCGCAGCGCGTCCTCGGCCAGGTGGCGCCCGGTCATGTCGCTGGCGGCACCGAACCATTCGCTGATCTCGCCGTCGGCGTCCAGCAAGGGCACGGCACGGGAGAAGGTCCAGCCCAGGCTGCCATCGAGCAGGTACACGCGGTGCTCCAGCTGGAAGATGCCTTTGGTGCGCACGGCCTGGTCGATCGCCGCGCGCACCCGGGGCTGGTCCTCGGCGGGGATGTAGTCCTGCAGCCAGTTGGCGGTGGGGCGGCGGAGGTCGGCGATCAGGCCCTTGCCGTCGAGGCGGCGCATCTCGGTCCAGTGCGGGTCCATGCGAAAGAGCATGTCGGAGGAGGCGTTGACCAGCGCGCGGAAGCGCTCCTCGCTCTTGCGCACGCGGGCCTCGGCGGCGGCGCGTTCGGTGATGTCCTGGCCCTCGACGAAGATGGCGGTGACCCGGCCCTGGCCATCCACCACCGGCTGGTAGACGAAGTCGAGCACGCGCTCTTCCTCGGCGCCGCCGGGTTCGCGTTGCAGCATGACGTGCACGCCGGTGCCCACATAGGCCTTGCCGCTGGTGCGGACCTGGTCGAGCAGCTCGATGAAGCCTTGTCGCTCCACCTCCGGCAGGGCCTCGCGCAGGGGGCGGCCGATCAGGTCGCGGTCGCCCACCAGGCGGCGGTAGACGGGGTTGGCCAGCTCGAACACGTAGTCCGGCCCGGCGAGCAGCGCCATCAGTCCCGGGGCCTGCTCGAACAGGCTCTGCAGGCGGCTGCGTTCGGCGCGCACGTGCTGCTCGGCGCGGACCCGCTCGGTGGTCTCGACGACGATGGCGATGACCCCGGCGGGGTGGCCGCTCTCGTCCAGCACGGGTGAGTAGTCGAGGTTCATCCACACCGATTCGGGGAGGCCGTTGCGGTGCAGGGTGAGCTCCTGGTCCTTGTAGGCGAGGGTGCCGCCGGCCAGGCCGACCTTCATGACGTTGTCGTTGAAGTCGGCGACCTCCGGCCAGCCCTTGCGCACCTCCGAGCCCAGCAGTTGCGGGTGGCGGCCACCGGCGAACACCGAGTAGGCGTCGTTGTAGATCATGGTGCCGGCCTCGCCCCAGAGCAGGACGATGGGCACCGGCGAGAGCAGCAGCATGCCGGTGACCGTCTTCAGGCTCTGCGGCCAGCCTTCGATGGGCCCCAGGGGCGTGGCGGCCCAGTCGTGGGCATTGATCAGGCGGCCCAGCTCACCGCTGCCGGGCAGGAAGTAGGGGGTCGGGGCGCCGTCGGGACGGCGGGTCGCATCATCGGTCATCGGCTGGCGGGTCCGGAGCACGGGGTGGCGGCTGGGGAGCGGGCCCATGGGGCCTAGCGTTTCGGCAGCATGGCGGCGGGAAAGTTGCGCCCCGAGCCACGGATTCACCCGCCGCACGCAGGAGGGGCGCGGTGCAGGCCGGGCCCGGTGGGACGCCGTTCGGGCGATGACGGTGCCTGCATGGCGGCGGGCATTGCGGTGGGGCGCGGCCCGGACTGAGGTCCGGGACGGCCGGCGGCTCCAGTCCCGTGCCGGGCACGGGTCTGGGCGCGAGGGATCAGTGCTTGCCGCTTTCGTCGGGCAGGGCGAGGAATTGCTTTTCCTGGTTCCAGTCGAAGGGCTCGTCGTTCTCCTCGGCTTCGAAGCGGCGCTCGTCGAGGCGCTGGAACAGGGCGATCTCTTCATCGGGCATGAAGTGCAGGCAATCGCCGCCGAAGAACCACAGCAGGTCGCGGGGGACCAGGTGGGCGATCTGCGGATAGCGGTGGAAGACCTGGGCGATCAGGTCCTGGCCCAGGTAGAGGCTGGATTCCGGGTCGCGCGGCAGTTCGCTCATCAGTTCGTCGAAGCGCTCGACGAACAGGGCGTGGTTCTCTTCGGGAACCTGCTCGGCTTCGCCCAGGGCGACCAGGATGCCGCGCAGGTGGGCGAGCAGGGCGAGGTGGTGGTCGAGGTAGAGATTGGCCATGGCGTGGGTCCTGGGGCGGAATGAAAACGGGCGCGGAGTATAAGTCCCTCCGCGCCCGCTGTCCCGCCCGCCTGGCCGGGTGGTGGCCCTAGCGGACCCGGCCCTCGGTCGGCAGCAGCTCGTCCTTGGCGTAGTCGTCGACGTCGATCACCTTGCGTCGTGCGGCCTCGGCGGCGCGCAGGCGCTGGGCCTCGCTGGCGTCGACGACCCCGGCGGCCAGGGCGGCGTCGATCAGGCTTTCACCGGCAGCGGGTTTCACCTGGCCGTCCTTGACCGCCTTGTGCAGCTTCTTCTGCAGCGGCTGCACGGCGGCCAGGGCGTCGACGGCGTGCTGCAGCGCGCCGACCGGGTCGTCCTCGGCCTGCGGGCGGAAGCAGCCGGCGAGCAGGTTCTCCAGCGCCGGGTCACCCCGGTCGCGGCCGATGATGGCGGCGATCTCCGCGTCCAGTTCATCCGAGGGCCCCTTGTGGCGACGGCCGAAGGGGAACACCAGCACGCCGAGCAGGCAACCGAAGACACGGCTGGGGAAGTTGGCCAGCAGGCCGGCGAGGGCATCCTCGGCCTTGCCCAGGCTTTCCTCCAGGGCCCAGCGCAGCAGCGGGCGCAGGTGCTCGGGGCTGTCCAGGTCGTGGTAGCGCTTGAGCGCGGCGGAGGCCAGGTAGAGGTGGCTGAGCACGTCGCCCAGGCGCGCGGAGAGGCGCTCGCGGCGTTTCAGCTCGCCGCCCAGCAGCATCATGCTGAAGTCGGCGAGCAGGGCGAAGGCCGCCGAGAGGCGGTTGAGGCTGCGGAAGTAGCCCTGGGCCAGGCGATCGCCCGGGGCGCTGCCCAGGTGGCCGAAGGTCAGGCCCAGCAGCAGGGTGCTGGCGGCGTTGCTGACGGCGAAGCCGATGTGCTGCATCAGCAGGTCGTCGAACTCCTCCAGGGCACGGTCGTGGTCCTCGCGGCCGGCCAGGGCCATCTCCTTGAGCACGAACGGATGGCAGCGAATGGCGCCCTGGCCGAAGATCATCAGGTTGCGCGAGAGGATGTTGGCGCCTTCCACGGTGATGAAGATCGGCGCGCCCTGCCAGGAGCGGCCCAGGTAGTTGTTCGGGCCCATGATGATGCCCTTGCCGCCGTGCACGTCCATGGCGTGGCCGATGCATTCGCGGCCGCGCTCGGTCAGGTGGTACTTGAGGATGGCCGAGAGCACCGAGGGCTTCTCGCCCAGGTCCACCGCGTTGGCGGTGAGCATGCGCGCGGCATCCATCATCCAGGCGTTGCCGCCGATGCGCGCCATGGCTTCCTGGATGCCTTCGAAGGCCGACAGCGGCACGTTGAACTGCTCGCGCACCCGGGTGTACTGGCCGGTGACCAGGCTGGTGTACTTGGCGGCGCCGGTGCCCACCGCCGGCAGGGAGATGGAGCGGCCGACGGAAAGGCAGTTCATCAGCATCATCCAGCCCTTGCCGAGCATGGGCTGGCCGCCGATCAGGTAGTCCAGCGGCACGAACACGTCCTTGCCGGAGTTGGGGCCGTTCATGAAGGCGGCGCCCAGGGGCAGGTGGCGGCGGCCGATCTCGACGCCGGGGGTGTCGGTGGGCACCAGCGCCAGGCTGATGCCCAGGTCTTCCTCGTCACCCAGCAGGTGCTCGGGGTCGTAGGCCTTGAAGGCCAGGCCGAGCAGGGTGGCCACCGGGCCGAGGGTGATGTAGCGCTTCTCCCAGGTCAGGCGCAGGCCGATGACTTCCTCGCCCTGCCACTGGCCCTTGCAGACGATGCCGACATCGGGCATGGCGCCGGCGTCGGAGCCGGCCAGCGGGCCGGTGAGGGCGAAGCAGGGGATGTCCTCGCCACGGGCCAGGCGCGGCAGGTAGTGCTGGCGCTGCTCGTCGGTGCCGTAGTGCAGCAGCAGCTCGGCCGGGCCGAGGGAGTTGGGCACCATCACGGTGGAGGCGAGGTCGCCGCTGCGGGTGGCCAGCTTCATGGCCACCTGGGAGTGGGCGTAGGCGGAGAAGCCCTTGCCGCCGTATTCCTTGGGAATGATCAGGGCGAAGAAGCCGTTGGCCTTGATGTGTTCCCAGGCCTCGGGGGGCAGGTCCATGCGCTGGCCGATGTCCCAGTCGCTGACCATGGCGCAGAGCTCTTCGGTGGGGCCGTCGATGAAGGCCTGCTCCTCGGCGGTGAGCGCCGGGCGCGGGTAGTCGAGCAGCTTGTTCCAGTCGGGGCGGCCGCTGAACAGCTCGCCGTCCCACCACACGGTGCCGGCCTCGATGGCGTCGCGCTCGGTTTCCGACATGGGCGGCAGCACGCGCTGGAACCAGGAGAACAGCGGGGCGGTGATCAGCTTGCGGCGCATTTCGGGGAAGGCCAGGGGCAGGGCGACCGCCAGCCACAGCACCCAGAGGATCGCCAGCAGCCAGCCGGGCGAGTGGCTGAACACCCCCATGGCCAGGAGATACAGGGCCACCGCGCCGAGGGCGGGCAGGGGAGCGGTGCGGCGGTGCGCCAGCCAGGCGACCCCCAGTACCAGGACGAGCAACCAGACGAACACCATGCGTGATCCTCCTTGATGACGGTGCGGCACAGGCGCGACCGTCACGAGCGTAGACGTCGCCATGAAAGCTGGCGACATGGGCAGTCAGCTTGGCCGGATCGTCGTTGGGCGGGCACTGGGGCAGCCCCTAGACTGGGGCGGTTCACCCTGGAGAGATGCCATGCAGCCCTACCTGCGATCCGGTCGCTTCGTTGATAGTGACCACCCCCTGGTGGTTGAGTTCGCCTCGCAAAACCGCGGCGCGAGCGCGCAGCCGCGTGACCAGGCGGTCAGCCTGTACTACGCCGTGCGCGATGCCATCCGCTACAACCCCTACGCCTTCAGCCGCGACCCCGGCTCGCTCAAGGCGAGCACCGCGCTGGCGGCGGGTGAGTCCTATTGCGTGCCCAAGGCCATCCTCCTCGCGGCCTGCGCGCGGCATTGCGGGATCCCCGCGCGCATCGGCTTGGCGGACGTGCGCAACCACCTGGCCACCCCGCGCCTGCTGCAGCTGCTCCGGAGCGAGGTGTTCGCCATGCACGGCTACACCGAGCTTTACCTGGACGGGCGCTGGGTCAAGGCGACGCCGGCCTTCAACCTGGAGCTGTGCCGGTTGTTCGACGTCGCGCCGCTGGAGTTCGACGGCGCCAGCGACAGCGTCTTCCACCCCTTCAACCGCCAGGGCGAGCGCTACATGGAATACCTCGCCGACCACGGCCAGTTCGAGGACCTGCCGGAGGCGCTGTTCTTCGGCCACCTGGCGAAGGTCTACCCGCACCTGTTCGAGCCCGGTGCGGCGTTCATGAGCGGTGACCTGCACAGCGAGGCGGCTGCCGTAAAGACACCGTAGGTTGGCGCCGAGCGCAGCGAGGCCCAACGCATCGTGGTCCGACCCTGCCGCGTGGGATTTCCACCCGAAGCACGCCTTCGCGCATCCGCCACCCCGCTCGGGTCGATATGCGTTATCAACGCAAATCCTTGGCCAAGGAGGGGGGGATTGCCTCTAGAATCGACGCCTCGTGAAACGACAGGACAATCACAGATGCTGAAGATCTGGGGCCGCAAGAATTCGTCCAACGTGAGAAAGGCGCTCTGGACCGCCGAGGAGGCCGGTGTCGCCTTCGAGGCGATCGATGCCGGGGGCGCCTTCGGGCTGGTCAACGATCCCGAGTACCGCGCGAAGAACCCCAATGGCCTGGTGCCGCTGGTGGAGGATGGCGAACTGGTGCTCTGGGAGTCCAACGCCATCGTTCGCTACCTGGCCGCGCGCTACGCTGCGGGCGATCTCTATCCCGAGGACCCGGCGCTGCGCGCCCAGGGCGACAAGTGGATGGACTGGACCACATCGGCCTTCGCCCCGGTCTTCCGCGACCTGTTCTGGGGCACCCTGCGTACGCCGCCGGCGGAGCGCGACCCGGCCAGGATCGCCGCCGCCCTGGCCCGTTGCAGCGAGCTGCTGGCGATGCCCGAACGGGCGCTGGCTGCACAGCCGTTCCTCTCCGGCGAGCGTTTCGCCATGGGCGACATCCCCCTGGGCAGCTTCATCTACGCCTGGTTCGAGATGCCCATCGAGCGCCCCGAGCTGCCGGCCCTGGAGGCCTGGTACGCGCGGCTCAGGGAACGCCCGGCCTACCGCAAGGCGGTGATGACCGCGCTGACCTGATGCTAGGCTGAACCCATCAAGCTGCTTGATGGTTGCGTTCGCAGCCATCAAGGCCAATTTCAATCTCTTCTGCAAAGGCACGTCATGACATCTGCTCTGTCCATCCGGCAGCTGACCAAGACCTACGGCAACGGCTTCCAGGCCCTCAAGGGCATCGACCTGGAAGTGGCCGAAGGCGACTTCTTCGCCCTGCTGGGCCCCAACGGCGCCGGCAAGTCCACCACCATCGGTATCCTCTCCACCTTGGTGAACAAGACCAGCGGCACGGTGAGCGTGTTCGGCAACGACCTGGACACCTCGCCCTACGCGCTCAAGCGCTGCCTCGGCGTGGTGCCCCAGGAGTTCAACTTCAACCAGTTCGAGAAGGTCTTCGACATCGTCGTGACCCAGGCCGGCTACTACGGCATCCCGGCGAAGATCGCCAAGGAGCGCGCCGAGCAGTACCTCACCCAGCTGGGCCTTTGGGAGAAGCGCGATTCCGCCTCCCGCGAGCTGTCCGGCGGCATGAAGCGCCGCCTGATGATCGCCCGTGCGCTGATCCACGAGCCGCGCCTGCTGATCCTCGACGAGCCCACCGCCGGCGTCGACATCGAGCTGCGCCGCTCGATGTGGAGCTTCCTCACCGAGCTCAACGCCAAGGGCATCACCATCATCCTCACCACCCACTACCTCGAGGAAGCCGAGCAGCTGTGCCGCAACATCGGCATCATCGACCACGGCACCATCGTCGAGAACACCAGCATGAAGGCGCTGCTGAAGAAGCTGCACGTGGAGACCTTCCTGCTCGACCTCAAGGATTCGCTGGCCAGCGTGCCGCAGCTCAACGGCTACCCGGCGCGCCTGGTGGACCACCACACCCTGGAGGTGCAGGTGGACAAGAGCCAGGGCATCACCGAGCTGTTCCGCCAGCTGTCGGCGCTGCACATCGACGTACTCAGCCTGCGCAACAAGACCAACCGCCTGGAGGAACTGTTCGTGTCCCTGGTCGAGAAGAACCTGTCGAAGGTGGCCGTATGAGTTCCGAACTGCGCGCCAACCTGGTCGCCCTCAACACCATCGTCTACCGCGAAGTCCGCCGCTTCACCCGCATCTGGCCGCAGACCCTGCTGCCCCCGGGCATCACCATGGCGCTGTACTTCGTCATCTTCGGCAACCTGATCGGCCGGCAGATCGGCGACATGGGCGGCTTCAGCTACATGGAGTACATCGTGCCGGGGCTGATCATGATGTCGGTGATCACCAACTCGTACAGCAACGTGGTCTCCAGCTTCTTCGGCAGCAAGTTCCAGCGTTCGGTGGAAGAGCTGCTGGTGTCGCCGGTCTCGCCGCACACCATCCTCCTCGGCTACACCATAGGCGGCGTGCTGCGCGGCCTGGCGGTGGGGGTGATCGTGACCCTGCTGTCGCTGTTCTTCACCAAGCTGCAGGTGCACCACCTGGGTGTGACCGTGCTGGTGGTGCTGCTGACCGCCACCACCTTCTCCCTGGGCGGCTTCATCAACGCGGTGTACGCACGCAACTTCGACGACATCTCCATCGTCCCGACCTTCGTGCTGACGCCGCTGACCTACCTGGGCGGGGTGTTCTACTCCATCAGCCTGCTGCCGCCGTTCTGGCAGACCGTGTCCCTGGCCAACCCCATCCTGCACATGGTCAACGCCTTCCGTTACGGCATCCTCGGCGTCTCCGACATCAACATCGGCATCGCCATCGGCCTGATGACCCTGACCACGGTGATCCTCTACATCGCCTGCATCCGCCTGCTGGTGAGCGGGCGCGGCATGCGCCAGTGAGCACGGCGCACCTCGCAGGAGCGAGCTCCGCGCGCGAAGGCTGATCACCGGCACGCGAGCGGAGCTGGGCGCAACGCGGTACCGGGCGTCATCTTCGTGGGAGCGAATTCATTCGCGAAAAAGGCCCCTTGCGGGGCATCGCGGTTGAAACCGCTCCCACGCCGCCTGGCCCGCCTGCGAAATGCATCCGTCCCGATACAAAGCGTCACAGACTGCCTCTATCTTTACGTGCCCCTGACAAAAGTCCGCCGATACTCCCGGTAGACTTTTTCATTTCCGACAAGAACGACTCGAAAAGAGGCTGTTGATGATCGCTCGTCGCCGCGCCTGGCCGTTGCTGCTGTGTGGATTGCTCACCTGTCCGGCCATCGCCGCCAACCCGCCGCTGGTGGAGGTGGCCGAGCCCCAGCGCACGCTGGTGCGGGACGAGCTGGTGACCTTCGGCTCGCTGCGCTCCGACGAGTCGGTGACCATCCGCCCGGAGATCGAAGGGCGCCTGGCCAGCCTGCATTTCAAGGAAGGGCAGCAGGTGAAGGGCGGCGATCTGCTGGTCAGCCTCGATGACGCCATCGCCCGCGCCGAGCTGGACCAGGCCCGCGCCAACCTGGAGCTGGCGGAGAAGAGCTACCAGCGCGCGCAGATGCTGTTCAAGCGCGGCGCCAGCAACGCCCAGGCCCAGGACGAGGCGCAGTCCCAGCAGCAGGCCGCCCGCGCCAGCCTGGCCCTGGCCCAGGCGCGCCTCGACAAGACCCAGATCCGCGCGCCCTACGACGGCTTCCTCGGCCTGCGCCAGGTGAGCACCGGCGACTACCTCAGCCCCGGCCAGGACATCGTCAACCTGGAGGTGCTCGACCCGCTCAAGGTGGATTTCCGCGTGCCGCAGAAGGCCGTGTCCCAGGTGCACCTCGGCCAGACCGTGGAGATCAGCGTCGACGCCTACCTGGGCGAGCGCTTCCGTGGCCGCATCATCGCCCTCAACCCGCGCCTGGATGAGGTCGGCCGCAGCCAGGCCATCCGCGCGCAGATCGGCAACGCCGACCACCGCCTCAAGCCCGGCCAGTTCGTCAAGGTCTCGGTGATCCTCGAAGAGCGCCCCGACGCGCTGCTGATTCCCGAGGAGGCGGTGATCCCGGTCGGCCAGCAGCTGTTCGTCGCCATCGTCGTCGACGGCAAGGTGGAGCGCCGGCAGATCCGCATCGGCCAGCGCCAGCGCGGCAAGGCCGAGGTGCGCGAGGGCCTGCAGGGCAACGAGCAGGTGATCACTGCGGGCTGGCAGAAGGCCGGGCCCGGGCAGGAGGTGCGCACCGTCGCGCGGGGTGAGCTATGACCCTGTCCGACCTGTGCATCCGCCGCCCGGTATTCGCCACCGTCCTCTCCCTGGTGGTGGTGCTGCTCGGGCTGATGGCCTACCAGCGCCTGACGGTGCGCGAGTACCCGAACATCGACGTGCCCATCGTCACCGTCAACGTCATCTACCCCGGCGCCAGCCCGGAGATCATGGAGTCCCAGGTGGCGCAGCCCATCGAGGACGTGCTCTCCGGCATCGAGGGGCTGGACTTCGTGTCCTCCATCAGCCGCTCGGAGAACACCCAGATCACCGCGCAGTTCCGCCTCGGCACAGACGCCGACGAGGCGGCCAACGACGTGCGTGACCGCCTGGGCCGGGTGCGCGGCCTGCTGCCCACCGAGATCGACGAGCCGGTGGTGCAGAAGGTCGAGGCCGACGCCCAGCCGGTGGTGTGGATCGCCTTCTACAGCGAGCGGCACTCGGCGATGGAGATCACCGACGTGCTGGAGCGCGTGGTCCAGGACCGCCTGCAGACCATCCCCGGCGTTTCCGAGGTGCAGATACGCGGTGCGCGCACCTACGCCATGCGCATCTGGCTGGACCCGGAGAAGCTCGCCGCCCACGACCTCACCGTGCAGGACGTGGAGGACGCCCTGCGCCGGCAGAACGTGGAGATCCCCGCCGGGCGCATCGAGTCGGTGCAGCGCGAGTTCAGCGTGCTGTCGGAAACCGACCTGAAGACCCCCGAGGAATTCAACGACCTGATCATCGACGACCGCCGTGGCTACCTGCTGCGCCTGTCGGATGTGGGCCACGCCGAGATCGGCGCCGCCGACGAGCGCTCGCTGGTGCGCTTCAACGGCCGCCCGGCGGTGTCCCTGGGCCTGGTGCGCCAGGCCACGGCCAACCCGCTGGAAATCTCCGACGGCCTCAATGCCGCGCTGCCCGAGGTGCGTGAGCTGCTGCCCGAGGGCATGCAGATGGCCATCGCCAACGACAACTCGCTGTTCATCCGCGAATCCATCTCCAACGTCTACGCCACCATCTGGGAGGCGGTGGTGCTGGTGGTGCTGATCATCTTCCTGTTCCTGCGCTCGCTGCGGGCGACGCTGATCCCGCTGGTGACCATCCCGGTGTCGCTGATCGGCGCCTGCGCGCTGATGGCGCTGATGGGCTTCACCATCAACACCCTCACGCTGCTGGCGATGGTCCTCGCCATCGGCCTGGTGGTGGACGACGCCATCGTGGTGCTGGAGAACATCCACCGGCACATCGAGGCGGGCCTGTCGCCGGTGCAGGCAGCGTTCAAGGGCAGCCGCGAGATCGCCTTCGCGGTGATCGCCATGACCCTGACGCTTGCGGCCGTCTATGCGCCCATCGGCTTCATGCAGGGCACCTCGGGCAAGCTCTTCACCGAATTCTCATGGACCCTGGCCGGCGCGGTGCTGGTCTCCGGCTTCGTCGCCCTGACGCTGTCGCCGATGATGTGCGGCCAACTGCTCAAGGCGCACCGGCCCGGGGAGCGCCATGGCCGCCTGTACAACCTGGTCGAAGGCTTCCTCAACGGCCTCACCTACAGCTACCGCCACCTGATGGAGCGGGTGCTGCGCGCCTGGGTGCTGATCGCCGTGTTCCTGGTCGGCGTGCTGCTGCTGTGCGCCTGGATGTTCACCGGGCTGCGCAGCGAGCTGGCGCCCACCGAGGACACCGGCACCATAGTCGGCACCCTCAACGGCCCGGACGGCGCCACCCTGCAGTACACCAGCCGCTACGCGAAGATGCTCGAGGACGCCTACAAGTCGATCCCCGAGACCAACCGCTACATGGTGGTGGTGGGCTTCCCCACCGTGGCCCAGGGCCTGTCGTTCATGAAGCTGGAGGACTGGGACAAGCGCAGCCGCAGCCAGTTCGAGATCCGCGACGAGCTCCTGCCCAAGCTGCAGGACATCCCCGGCGTGCGTGCCTTTCCGGTCAACCGCCCGCCGCTGGGGCAGAGCGCGCGCAACCAGCCGGTGAACTTCGTCATCCGCTCGTCCCTGGAATACGCCGAGCTGCAGCAGTACGTGGACACCCTGCTGGCGCGCATCCGCGACTACCCGGGGCTGGAGAGCATCGACACCGACCTCAAGCTCAACACCCCGCAGCTCAAGGTCACGGTCAACCGCGAGCAGGCCACCGCCGTGGGCACCGACGTCGCCACCATCGGCCGCAGCCTGGAAAGCCTGTTCGGCAGCCGCCAGGTGACCCGCTTCAAGCAGAACGGCGAGCAGTACGACGTGCTGGTGCAACTGGCCAACGTCGACCGCAGCAACCCCGACGACCTCAACCGCGTGTACGTGCGCGGCCGCGACGACAGCATGGTGCAGCTCTCCAACCTGATCGAGGTGAAGGAGACGGTATCGCCGCGCGAGCTCAACCACTTCAACCAGCTGCGCGCGGTGACCCTCAGCGCCAACGTCGGCAGCGGCTACACCCTCGGCGAGGCGCTGACCCACCTGGAGCGCGTGGCCCGCGAGGTGATGCCGCCGGAGACCCAGTTCGACTACACCGGCACCTCCCGCGACTTCAAGGAATCCAGCGCCGGGGTGGCGCTGACCTTCGCCCTGGCCCTGGTGTTCATCTACCTGGTGCTGGCGGCGCAGTTCGAGAGCTTCGTCGACCCGCTGATCATCCTCTTCAGCGTGCCGCTCTCCATCGCCGGCGCCTTGCTCGCCCTGGAGCTGTTCGGCGGCACCCTGAACATCTATTCCCAGGTGGGGATGGTCACGCTCATCGGGCTGATCACCAAGCACGGCATCCTCATCGTCGAGTTCGCCAACCAGCTGCTGCGCGAGGGTCGCAGCCTGGATGAGGCGGTGATGGAAGCCTCGGTGCAGCGCCTGCGGCCGATCCTCATGACCACCGGCGCCATGGTCCTCGGCTCGCTGCCCCTGGCGATCGCCACCGGCGCCGGCGCCGAGAGCCGCCAGCAGATCGGCATGGTGATCGTCGGCGGCCTGCTGGTGGGCACCTTCTTTACCCTGTTCGTGGTGCCGACGCTCTACCGCAAGCTGCGCCACTGGCGGCCGATGCGCCTGGAGGAGCCGGCGCTGGCGTGATGCCTGGCAGGCTTGCAGGGGCGCACGCACTCGCCTGCCCTTGCCGTGGCACCGACGATCAACGGGCATAGGGTGGAGGTCGCTTTTTACCTCCACCAGGCGGAGCCGGGATCAGCACGCGCTCATGCCCTGAGCCGTAGCCGAGGGGGAGCACCCCGGCTGAAACCCAGGCTACGGCGCACGGAGTTCGCGAGCAGAGCTCGCTCCTACGGGGGAGGGTGCAGGAGCGGATTCATTTGCCCGCCCTCGCCGTGGCACCGACTATCAGCGGGCGTAGGGTGGAGGTCGCTTTTTACCTCCACCAAGCGGAGTCGGGGTCTGCACGCGCTCACGTCCCGGAGCTTGGCCGGAGCGGTTGGGCCGGTTGGCCGAGGCGCCGATGTCGGCCACCGTGACTGTGATCATCCCTGCGAGCGCCATCATCCCCGCGAAGGCGGGGACCCACTGGACGGCGCCTCAATCGAACGCGTATTCGAGTCCCGCCGCGACATACCAGGCACGGCCCGGGCCGGGTTCGTAGTAGCGCTGGTTGCCGTCGCCGACGATGACCGAGCCGATGTAGCGGCGGTCCAGCAGGTTGTCCAGGCGCAGGGTCTGGCTGAAGGTCAGGCGCTCGAGTTTCTGTTCGAAGCGGGCGCGCCAGTTGAGCAGGGCGTAGCCGGGTGCCGGGCGGGCGCTGTTGCTGTCCTCGACATAGAGCTTGCTGCGGTAGAGGCCTTCCAGCGCAGTGGCGATGCCTTCGCGCGGGCGCCATTCCAGTTCGCCCCAGAGGCTGGTGGCGGGGACGCCCGGCAGGTGGCGGCCGGCGGGGATGTCGCGGCCGCCGCTGCGAAAGCCCTGGTCGTAGGTGGCGCTGAGGCGGGTGTAGGCGATGCGTGTGTGCAGGGTTTCGCCGAGCGCGCTGTCCAGGGACAGCTCCAGGCCCTGGCGCCGGGTGCGGGCGGCGTTCTGGTAGCGGGTGCGGCCACCGCTGGCGGCGTCGACCACCAGTTCGTCCTCGGTGTCGATGCGGAACAGCGCGAGGTTGAGGCGGGTGGCTTCGCCCAGCAGGCTCTTGATGCCGACTTCGTACTGCCGGCTGCTGGCGGCATCGAGGTCGAAGCCGAAGCTGTCGCCGGGGCCGGAGTAGGACAGCTCGTTGAGTGTCGGCGTCTCGAAGCCCTTGCCCCAGCTGGCGTAGAGGTTCAGATCGGGCGTCAGCGCGTAGCTGGCGCCCAGGGTCGGGGTCAGGTCGCGGTAGGTGACCGAGCCGCTGTCGTCGCCGTTGCCGGGGCGGATGTAGCGGTCATCCACATCGAAGGCCACTTCGTTGTAGCGCAGGCCGCCCTGCAGGTTGATGTCGCCCAGGCGCCAGCCCAGCTGCAGGTAGGGGGCGATGCTGCTGACCTCGTCGCGCTCGTCCCGGCGCAGGTTGCCGCGCACGCCCAGCTGGGTGCCGACGAAGTTCTCGTAGCCCTGGCGGTCGTCGCTGGAGTGGTCGTAGTCCACCCCGGTGGTGAGGGTGAGGTTGCCGAGGCCGGGGTCGAAGTCCTGCAGCCAGCGGGTGCTGGCGCCGTGGAAGCTGCGCTCGAAGTCGATCACGCCGCCTGCGCTGCGCGGGCTGGCCTGGGCGGAGGAGGGGATGGCCTGGTACTGGATCACCCGTCGCGTGCCGCCATAGAGGGTGGCTTGCCAGGTGCCGGCGTCGAAGGCGTGTTCGTAGTTGAGGCCGGCCTGGCGGTGGTCGATGGTCTTGCGCGTGTCGTAGTTCAGCGCCGCATCGGCGACGCCACGCGGGTCGGCCTGGTAGCCGGCCCAGGTCAGGCCGAGCGGGTCCTGGGTGTCGTTCTGGTTCAGCTGGCTGAAGGTCAGGGCCAGCTTGCTGGCGTCGTCGGGGTAGAGGGTGAGCTTGGCGAAGGTCTTGTCCAGGGTGGCGGCGCTGTGTTTGCGGTAGCCGTCGCTTTCGTAGTGGGACTGGTTGACCAGGAAGCCGCCCTGGTCGTTGCCGCCCTCGGCGGTGAGGCGGGTGCGACGGGTGCCCCAGGCGGCCTGGGAGGTTTCGCTGGAGACCTTGGGCGCGCCCTGGCCGTCGCGGGAAAAGACCTGGATCACGCCGCCGGCGTTGCTGCCGTAGATGCTGGCGAAGGGGCCGCGCAGCACTTCGATGTGGTCGAGGGTGTCGAGGTCGAAGGTGGCCGCCTGGCCCTGGCCGTCCGGGTTGGAGGCGGGGATGCCGTCGGCGATCAGCTTGATGCCGCGGATGCCGAAGGCCGAGCGGGCGCCGAAACCGCGCGAGGAGACCTGCAGGTCCTGGGCCTGGTTCTGGCGGTTCTGCACCACCAGGCCGGGCACCGCGTTGAGCGCCTCGGAGAGGTTGACCCCGGGCTGCCCGAGGCTGGCCTGCTCGCGCTCGATGCGGTCGACGGAGAAGGGCAGGTCGAAGCCGCTGGCCGGGTAGCGGCTGCCGGTGATCACCAGCGGCTCGACCTGCAGCGTTTCGGCCTGGGCCAGCGAGGCGAGCGCCAGGGACAGCGCCCAGGCGGATCGATGAGTCGGCATGGGGGCGTCCCTGGGTGGCGGGTCAGGCCTTCTCGGCTTTTTCGGCGCGCTGTTCCTGGGCGGTGACCTGCTGGCAGATCTCGATCATCTGCTCGCGCATCCAGCGGTTGGCCGGGTCCTGGTCGGTGCTCTCGTGCCAATAGAGGTGGGTTTCCAGGGAGGGCACGTCGTTCACCGGCAGCTCGACGTAGTGCAGCTCGTGGCGGCGGGCGAAGCGCTCGGGCACGGTCATCGCCATGTCGGTGTTCTGCATCACGGTGGAGGCCATCAGGTAGTGCTGGGAGCGCAGGGCGATCTTGCGCTGGATGCCCATCTTGCCGAGGGACAGGTCGATGTAGCCGAGGCCGCTGCGGCGGCTGGAGATGTGGATGTGGGTCAGCGACAGGTATTCGTCGAGGCTGATCTTTTCCTTCGCCAGCGGGTGGCCACGGCGCATGGCGCAGACGTAGCGGTCTTCCATCAGCTTGACGTGGCGCACCTGCGGGTCGGTGTTCAGCGGGGCGTCGACGGCGAAGTCCAGGCGCCCGGCGGCCAGCTCCTTGGTGGTCTCGCGGCGCTTGGCCAGGAAGCTCTCGATCTGCACGTTGGGGGCGAGCCGGCGCAGGCGCTGGAACAGCGGCGGCAGGATCACCGTCTCGGTGAGGTCGGTCATGCTGATGCGGTAGGTCTTGTTGGCCTGGCCGGGGTTGAAGGTACGGCTTTCCTGGACCGAGATGCGCAGTTGCTGCAGGGCGTTGCGCACCGGGCCGATGATGTTCTGCGCCATGGGCGTGGGCACCATGCCCTGGGCGGTGCGCACGAAGAGCGGGTCGTTGAAGGTCTCGCGCAGGCGGGCGAGGGCGTTGGAAACGGCGGGCTGGGTGATGCCCACGATCTGCCCGGCGCGGGTCAGGTTGGCCTCGGTGTAGATGGCGTCGAAGACGATGAAGAGGTTGAGATCGACCTTGTTCAGATTCATTTTCGAGCGCACTCCGTAGGCTGTTTTTATCGGCGGATCATATATCGGTGATGAATGTTTATACACGGCGAAAATAGGTTAGATAAATCTTAATCGCTGTTCTAGCATCATTTCCACACCTCACCCGTACCCAGAAAACATCCGTCAGAAGGTAGCTCCGCATGGATTTCGCCTACTCCCCCAAGGTTCAGGAACTGCGTGAACGCGTCACCGCGTTCATGGACACCTACGTCTATCCGGCCGAGCCGGTATTCGAGCAACAGGTTGCAGAGGGTGATCGCTGGCAGCCCACCGCGATCATGGAAGAGCTCAAGGCCAAGGCCCGCGCCGAGGGCCTGTGGAACCTGTTCCTGCCCGAGTCCGAACTCGGCGCCGGCCTGACCAACATGGAGTACGCGCCGCTGGCCGAGATCATGGGCCGCTCGCTGCTCGGCCCGGAGCCGTTCAACTGCTCCGCGCCGGACACCGGCAACATGGAAGTGCTGGTGCGCTACGCCAACGAAGCACAGAAGAAGCAATGGCTGGAGCCGCTGCTGCGCGGCGAGATCCGCTCCGCCTTCGCCATGACCGAGCCGGGCGTGGCCTCCTCCGATGCCACCAACATGGAAGCCCGCGCCGTGCGCCAGGGTGACGAGTGGGTGATCAACGGCCGCAAGTGGTGGACCTCCGGCGCCTGCGACCCGCGCTGCAAGATCCTCGTGTTCATGGGCCTGTCCAACCCGGACGCGCCGCGCCACCAGCAGCACTCGATGATCCTCGTGCCGGTGGACACCCCCGGGGTGAAGATCCTCCGTCCGCTGCCGGTGTTCGGCTACGACGACGCCCCCCACGGCCACGCCGAAGTGCTGTTCGAAGACGTGCGCGTGCCCTACGAGAACGTCCTGCTGGGCGAGGGCCGTGGCTTCGAGATCGCCCAGGGTCGCCTCGGCCCGGGCCGTATCCACCACTGCATGCGCTCCATCGGCATGGCCGAGCGCGCGCTGGAACTGATGTGCAAGCGCGCCGTCAGCCGCACCGCCTTCGGCAAGCCGCTGGCCCGCCTGGGTGGCAACATCGACAAGATCGCCGATTCGCGGATGGAGATCGACATGGCCCGCCTGCTGACCCTGAAGGCGGCCTACATGATGGACACCGTGGGCAACAAGGTGGCCAAGAGCGAGATAGCCCAGATCAAGGTCGTGGCGCCCAACGTCGCCCTGCGGGTGATCGACCGCGCCATCCAGATCCACGGCGGTGCCGGTGTCTCCAACGACTTCCCGCTGGCCTACATGTACGCCATGCAGCGCACCCTGCGCCTGGCCGACGGCCCGGACGAAGTGCACCGCGCGGCCATCGGCAAGTTCGAGATCGGCAAGTACGTACCGAAGGAAATGCTGCGCAGCGGCCATTGATCGCCCGCGCAGTAACGAAGAGGCCCGCACGGGAAACCGTGCGGGCCTCTTCGTTTCAGGTGGCGGAACCCATCAGCGGCGGGCGGCCATCAGGTGCCCCATGGCCTGGCGCAAGTAGTCCAGCATCGCGTCGCTGGCCCAGGAGCCGTGGCGCAGTTCCGGCTCGCTCACCAGCGCCTCGCGGATCTTCTGCTGGGTGGCCGGGTCGTCACCGGCATAGGAGCGGAACAGCTCCAGCCAGCGCCGGGCGAGGGCCAGCGTGGCCGGGTCGGACGCCGGGGCGCGGGACTCCATCTGCTGGTGCACCTCGGCGATCAGCGGCGGCCACTCGTGCATGCGCGTGCCGTAGTTGGCCTTGAGGAACGCGAATTCCTCGGGCGTCAGGTAGCGCTGGTAGATCGCCAGCTTGGTCTCGCTGAAGGCCTGGACCACGTAGGCCATGGTCTGTGGGGTGATGCCGGTCTCCTCCCGCAGCGCCGGCTCCGCCTCGTGCATGGCGTTGAGCTTGGCGAACAGCACCGGGTTGGCGCCGGTATCCGCCTCCAGCATGGTCATCCAGGTGCGTGAGAGCGCCTGCGCCTCGTCCGCCTGGGGTGGCACGCCCCTGGCGATCAGCGCCTGGACCCGGGCCACGAGCGCGGCCCATTCGCGGCGCCGCGCCTCGTCCGCGTACAGGCGCAGTTCCTTGAGTTCCCCGGGGGAAAAATAGCTGTCGTACATGTTCATCAACTCCAGAGTGCCGAGCCATTCGGAGAGCTCCGGTTCCTGGCCGCTCTGCAACTGGCCACCGAGGGTGGCCAGGCGTTCGCGCAGGAGTTGGCGGTGGGCGATCTCCCGGTCGAGCTGGCGGATCTGCTGCTCGATGAGCGGGGAAAGCGACGCCGGCGCCTCGTCCAGCCATGTGCCGATCTCGCCCAGGGACAGGCCCAGCTTGCGCAGGACCTGGATCTGGTGGAGGCGGGCGATATCCGTGCGGCCGTAGAGGCGGTAACCGGAACCCGAGCGCGCGGAAGAGCGGAGCAGGCCGATCTGGTCGTAATGGTGCAGCGTGCGCACGGTCAGCCCGCAGCGCTTGGCCAGTTCACCGACTTTCAAAGGCATGTCCTTGTCTCTCCTCGCGTGCCTGGCGGCATCCTCGGGCCTGACGTCGCGTGAGGGTCAAGCGCGGCCTGGAGTCAATCTTGGTGGGGGTGGGAGGGTTCCTGGGAAACGGCGTTGGCGGCGTCGCGCTGCTGGCGCAGCCACTCCAGGCGCATGTGCAGCTGGGCGGCGAAGGTGCGCGCGGCGAGCTCTTCGTGGAAGCTCACCCCGCGCTGGCCCATCTTTACCTGCCAGATCACTCGACCCCGTTGTTCGAGCACTACGATCTGCACGTCTCGCATCGATTCTCAGTCTCCGGCTGATGAGGCCTGCGGGCGGTTGCGGGTCTTGAACAGCGACAGCAGCACGCCACCGGCAAGCAGGCCAAAGGTTACGCCAAGAGAGAGCAGCGCGGGAATCTTGCCGATGAATCCATGCAGGAAGATCTTGCCGCCGATGAAGATCAGCACCAGGGCGAGGGCGTACTTGAGGTAGACGAAGCGGTGCATCAGTGCGGCCAGGGCGAAGTACAGCGAGCGCAGGCCGAGGATGGCGAAGATGTTCGAGGTGTAGACGATGAAGGGGTCCTGGGTGATGGAGAAGATCGCCGGCACGCTGTCGACGGCGAACACCAGGTCGGCCAGTTCGATCAGCACCAGGGCGAGGAACAGCGGGGTGGCCCAGAGCAGGGTGTGGCCGGAGGCGTCCTTCAGGCGCACGAAGAAGTGCGCGCCATGTATCTCGTCGGTGACCCGCATGTGCCGGCGCACGAACTGCAGCACGCGGTTCTGCGACAGGTCGCGCTCGGCCTCTTCGCGGCTGAACAGCATCTTCACCCCGGTGAACAGCAGGAAGGCGCCGAAGATGTAGAGAATCCAGTCGAACTCCTTCACCAGCGCGGTGCCCAGGCCGATCATCAGCGCACGCAGCACGATCACCCCGAGGATGCCCCAGAACAGCACCCGGTGCTGGTAGCGGCGGGGGATGGCGAAGAAGCCGAAGATCATCGCCATGACGAACACGTTGTCCATCGACAGCGATTGCTCCACCAGGAAGCCGGTGTAGAACTCCAGCGCCGCCTGCGCGCCCAGCTCGAACCAGACCCAGCCACCGAAGGCGACGCCCACGGCGAAGTAGCCGCTGTAGAGCAGCAGGCTCTCGCGCATCTCGATTTCATGCTGGTCGCGGTGCAGGACGCCGAGGTCGAACACCAGCAGGCCGATGACGATGGCCATGAACACCAGCCACAGCCAGGTGGCGGTGCCGAGGAAATCGGCGAACAGGAACGTGTGCAGAGCTGACATGAGCCCCTCCTTGCTTGTCGTGTTGAATGCTCAACAGTGACTCCGACATGGCGGGTGCAAACCGTCAGAGGGGCCCGGCGTCACATGAGGGAAGGCTAGCGCAGCGATGGAACCCGGAAAACCGGCAACGTTTCATTTCATTGCGCGCGGTCAAGGTTATCGACTGCGGAAGGGGCGGGGAGTGCGAAGGGAATTCGCTGCCGGCTTCGACGGGGCGACTCGTAGGGGCGACTTCAGTCGCCAAGCGGCGCGCCGTGCCGCCATCCCCGTGGGAGCGAATTCATTCGCGAAAAGCGGCCTGTCCCGGGCATCGCGGTTGAAACCGCTCCCAAACCTCTGGCCCATATAAATCGCCCCCATCCGGAACCGATCCGGACGGGGGCGAGGATGACGCGTGAGGTCGATCCGCTCAGTAGACCCAGACTTCCACGCGGCGATTCTTGATGCGGCCTTCTTCGCTGTTGGCGGCCACCGGCAGTTCATCGCCCAGGCCGGTGATCTCGCGGAAGGACACGCCGGCCTTGGCCAGCTCGCGGCGCACGGCCATGGCGCGCAGCTTGGAGAGAAGGGCGGCGCGGCCCGGGTCGGCCTTGGGGTCGCCGAAGCCCACCAGGGTCACCTGGTTGCTCAGCTTGTCGTTCTCCTTCAGGTAGTCCAGCACGCGCTCGACATCGCGCAGGGCCTTGTTGTCGAGGTTGGCGCTGCCCTCCTGGAAGCGGAAGTTCACCGACAGGCGCTGGGCATCGCGGGCCAGCTGCTGGTAGTCCCTGGGCATGTCGGGCTGGGCGGCGACCTTGACCGCCTGCACCGTCTGCGCGACGAAGCCGGTCTGGGCGACGATCGCCTGGCCGCGCGGGCCCTGGGCGAAGCGCACCAGGGCCTGGGCCCAGGGGTTCTTCTCGCCGGGCTTCATATAGAAGAACAGGCGGCGCGAGAGCGGGTAGTCCTCCGTGGCGATCTGCGTCACCGACGGCGCCATGGCCTGGGACTCGCCATCGGCGATGGCCGCGGCGCGGGACTTGCCCACGGAGGCCAGGCCGACGAAGCCGATGCCGGCGGCATCGGCGCTGACGGCTTCGGAGAGCTTGTCGTTGGATTCGAAGCGCTTGGCCGAGGCCGCGAGGCTCTTGCCGTGGGCGGCCAGCACCAGCTCCTTGAAGGTGTCGAAGGTGCCGGACTTGTCATCGCGGGCGTACAGGTGGATGGCGCCGCCCTTGCCACCGATCTCTTCCCAGGTCTTCACCTCGCCGGCGAAGACGCGTGCCAGCTCCTCGGTGCTCAGGCTGGTCAGGGTGTTGCCCGGGTTGACGACGATGGCCAGCCCGTCGATGGCGATCACATGCTCGCCGTAGCGGCTCTTCAGGTCGCCGAACACCGAGAGGTCGCCGGCCTCGGCGTCCTTGATCGGGCGCGAGGACGCGGCGAGATCGGCACTGCCGTCCTTGATGGCGACGAAACCGGTGCCCGAGCCGTGGGCGGCCACGGTGATCCGCACTTCCCGGCCGTTGGGCGCGCTGCCCACCAGTTGCACTTCGTTTTCCTGGGTGCCGGGCTCCTGGCGGATGCCGCCCAGGCCTTCCTCCTCCATGAGGCCGCGTACCAGGGCCGGGCCGAGCTTGGCACCGATGGTGTTGGAGCCCTGGATGCGCAGCACCGGGTTCTTGTCGGCGGGCAGGGGCAGGGCGGCGAACACCGACCAGGGCAGGGCGTAGCAGACGAAACCGAGCAGCAGCAGGCTGAGGGTCCGGCTCCAGATATCACGTTCACAGAGGTCGCGCATCGTGCGGCGGGCCTTATCGCTAGGGGTGGCTGGGAAATGCCGCGAGATTAAGTCAGCGAGGTGACGAAGATATGACAGGGCGCTCTGCCCTGGGCCCTTTCCGGCCCCTGCATGGACCAAGGCCTACGCCGGATGCCCCGCTCGGCCGGCATACCGCTCGCGGGGACCTCGGTATGGTTCGCAACTTTGTCTGGCCGGGCGGCAGGCAAGGAAGCTCAAGCGTCCCTCGCTCGCCCGTGCCAGGCACCAGGCCTCGTTTTTGGGGTGCATCCACGCGTAGCTAAGGAGTTGGAAATGGCTAGTTGGTTCGAGCTGAAGAAGTATGGCAATGGTGAATATCGCTTCCGCCTGAAGACCCGGGAGGCGCAGGTCGTGCTGCAGAGCGGCCGCTACCCCTGCCGGGACAGCGCCGAGAACGCCATCGCGCTGTTCCGCAACCATTGCGCCAACGAGGATCGCTACGAGCGCCGCATGGCCACCGGTGGCAAGAACTATTTCCGCCTCAAGGCCGGGCGCGAGGTGATCCTCGAAAGCCACCTCTATGATTCCGAGCCGACCCTGGACGCGGCCATCGAGAACATCATGACCCTCGGCACCACGCCGAAGATCGAACTGGTCTGAGTGCGGCGCAACTGAAAAAGCCCATCGCGAGATGGGCTTTTTTTTGCCTCCGTTTCCGGGCTATCGCCCATGCCTAGGGGCGGCGCTGGTACAGGTCGGCATCGTAGAGCCGGATGACGTCTTCGGCGAGGTATTCCAGGCAGGTGAAGGCGCCCGCCAACACCTTAGTCGAAGGCGTGCCGTGATCAGGAATGGCCGCGAGGAAACTGAGCATGTCGAGCAGTGCCCGCAGACGACCGTAGGCCGCTTCGTGGTGGGACAGGTAGCTCAGATCGCCTTTCAGGTGGGGCGGAATCGAGGTGGTGATGGTCATGGTTGACTCCCGTCTCTTCAGAATTCCACGCCCTGACGCCAATCAGGGTGGGTGGACCGTACAGGTTGGCGTTCCGGGACAAGAGAACCGGCGCATCGGAAGATGCCCTGCACGGTCCACCCATATAACGGGTGCGGCCATGCCAGGCGCCGAGCCATGCTCAGTGCCCTATCAAGTCTGATCGGGACGCCAATCCCGGCTGCCCAGGGCGGGCAGCGGGGCACCGTTAGGGGCTCGGGCGGGGGCGTCAATTGCGGAAAAGGGAGGGAAGGATCGATGGCGAGCGGAGCGCCATCAGCTCAGCTCCAGCCAGATCGGCGCGTGGTCGGAGGGTTTCTCCATGCCGCGCAGCTCGTAGTCGATGCCGGCGTCCCTGATGCGTGCCTGCAGCGGGCTGGTGGCCAGGATAACGTCGATGCGCAGGCCGCGCTTGGGGTCGTCCTCGAAGCCGCGGCTGCGGTAGTCGAACCAGCTGAAGCGGTCGTTCACCTCGGGGTGGAGGTGGCGGAAGCTGTCCACCAGGCCCCAGTTCTTGAGGGTCGCCAGCCATTCGCGCTCCTCGGGGAGGAAGCTGCACTTGCCGGTCTTCAGCCAGCGCTTGCGGTTCTCCTCACCGATGCCGATGTCGCAGTCTTCCGGCGAGATGTTGATGTCGCCCATCACCACCAGCGGCTGGTCCGGCTGGAAACGGCCCAGCAGCAGGTCCTGCAGGTCGGCGTAGAAGCGCTGCTTGGCGGGGAACTTGATCGGATGGTCGCGGCTCTCGCCCTGGGGGAAGTAGCCGTTCATCACCGTCACCGGGTTGCCCTGGGCATCGGCGAAGGTGCCGTAGATGAAGCGGCGCTGGGAATCCTCGCCGTCGTTGGGGAAGCCCTTGTGCAAGGCCAGCGGCTCCTGGCGCGAGAGCAGGGCGACGCCGTAGTGGCCCTTCTGGCCGTGGTAGTGCACGTGGTAGCCGAGCTTGCGGATGTCCGCCTCGGGGAACTGGTCGTCGGCGACCTTGGTTTCCTGCAGGCCGATCACGTCCGGCTGGTGCTTGGCGATCAGCGCTTCGAGCTGGTGAGGACGCGCACGCAGGCCGTTGATATTGAAAGAAACGATCTTCATGACTGAGCCACCCTGGAAAAACGCCGATCCTAGCCCATCGTCGGCACGCCCTGCCACCCGTGTGGCGAGGCTCTGGGGGCGGTGCTACCTTGCCTGTGGGCCTGATAACCACATAACAAACGAGGTCACCGTGAATGCCTGGATACGTTCCCACCGCGCCGGTCGAAGTCCGCATGCTCGACGGCGGCTACGCCCGCGAGGCCCGCTCGCTGCTCTACCACGCCTACCGCCACGAACCCACCTTCGCCTACCTCTTCGAGGCCGAGCGCGCCGGCTATGACCAGCGCGTGCGTGCCACGGTGCGCGAGCTGGTGCAGCAGCATTTCCTCGAGGACCTGCCGGCCATCGGCCTGCTGATCGAGGACCGCCTGGTGGGCATCGCCCTGATCGCGCCGCCACAGCGCCGGCTGGACATCACCGAAAGCTGGGGCTGGCGGCTGCGCATGCTGATGACCACCGGCTTCCGCTGCACCAAGCGCTACCTGGAGTACCACGACGCCGTGCTCGCCTGCCTGCCGCCCGGGCCCTACCACGTGCTGCCGCTGCTGGGTATCCACCCGCAGTTCCAGGGCAAGCACCTGGGCGAGAAGCTGCTGCAGGCGCTGCACGACTGGTGTGCCGAGGACGCCGGCTCACAGGGCGTGGTGCTCGATACCGGCAACGCGCGCTACCTGGACTTCTACAAGCGCCAGGGCTACGAGGAGATCGGCGAAGTGGCTCTCGGACCGGTGCGGGAGCACGTGTTCTTCCATCCCAACCCGACGCCGGCGCTGCAGGCGAACGCCTAGGAAGACTCCCGGCAAGCCGTGCTAGCATCCCGCGCATGAATGTGTGCCAAGGATTGCGTGGGCTGCTCGCGCTCGGATTGTCGTGCCTCTGTTCGACCGCGCTGGCCAAGGCCTCGCTGGACGTCAAGGTGACCCCCGCCAATGCTGCGGTGAAGGCCAATATCGAGGCCTTCATCGGCAGCCTCGGCGACCGTGACGAAATCGCCCTGCGCCGCTACCGCCGTGCCGCCGAGGAGCAGGCACGGCAGGCCGTGCAGGCTCTGGGTTACTACCAGGCGGAAATCGACAGCCGCGTACTACCGGGCGACGACCCCAGGCTGCAGCTGGACGTCGTGCCCGGCGAGCCGGTGCGCCTGCGCAACGTGAACGTGCGCGTCGACGGGGAAGCCAGTGCCCTCAAGGCCTTCCGCGTGCCCGCGAGCAAGGCGCTGAAGCCTGGTCAGCCGCTCAACCACGGCGCCTACGAGGACGCCAAGAAGCTCATCCAGAACCAGGCCCTGCGCTATGGCTTCTTCGATGGCGCGTTCACGTCCCAGCGCCTCGATATCGATCCCCGTGCCGGCGTCGCCGACATCGAGCTGGTGTACGCCAGTGGCCCGCGCTACGACCTGGGCCGGGTCAGCTTCCAGGGCGACACGCCTTTCGACGAAGAGCTGTTGGCGCGACTCGTGCCCTTCCCCCCCGACACCCCCTATGACGCCGACCTGGTGGCCAAGCTCAGCCAGAACCTGCAGGCCAGCGGCTATTTCGACGAGGTGCGGGTGGACGCGCTGCCCGACCCGGAGGAGGGCCGGCGGATACCGGTCAAGGTCCAGCTCGGTGCGGTCAAGCCGCGCACCATGGGGCTCGGCGTCGGTTTCTCCACCGACGTCGGGCCACGCGCGCGGGCCAACTGGACGCGCCACTGGGTCAACCCCCAGGGCCATCGCCTGGGTGCCGAGACCGAAGTGTCCGCGGCGCGGCAGAACGTCGGCGCCTGGTATGAAATCCCCCTCGACCCGCCGC
Source organism: Pseudomonas tohonis (assembly GCF_012767755.2). Classification (NCBI taxonomy): domain Bacteria; kingdom Pseudomonadati; phylum Pseudomonadota; class Gammaproteobacteria; order Pseudomonadales; family Pseudomonadaceae; genus Pseudomonas; species Pseudomonas tohonis. Next base: position 4,062,025 of record NZ_AP023189.1, on the reverse strand, counting down.
TGACCGACAGCCTGCGTTTCACCAGTGGCTTCCAGCGCGAGGAGCTGGTCGACGTCGAGAGCCGCCGCTTCACCCTCGGCACCCAGTGGCAATCGAAACTGCCGGACGACTGGCAGCGCGTCGTCTCCCTGCGCTGGGAGCAGGAGAGCTACGACTTCGGCGACGGCAGCCCGGATGGGCGCAGCAGCTTCCTCATTCCCGGCATCGGCTACAGCGTCACCCGCAGCGACAACCGCCTCGACCCCAGCCAGGGCTACCACCTCCAGGCGGACCTGCGCGCGGCCAAGGAAGGCATCCTTTCCGATGCCGACATGACCTACGCCAGCGCCCTGGCCAAGGGGCTCTACACCCTGCCCGGCGGGCACCGGGTGCTGGCGCGGGTGCAGCTCGGCGGCATCGCCACCACCGACTTCGGCGCCATCCCGCCCTCGCTGCGCTTCTTCGCCGGCGGCGACCAGAGCGTACGCGGCTACGACTACCAGACCCTCTCCCCCGAAGACCGCCAGGGCAACAAGGTCGGCGGCCGCTACCTGATGGTGGGCAGCGCCGAGTACCAGTACCCGGTGGCCGAGCGCTGGCGCATCGCCGCCTTCGTCGACCGGGGCAACGCCATGGACTCGCTCAACGCGGCGATGAAGACCGGTGCCGGCATCGGCGTGCGCTGGGTATCGCCGGTGGGGCCGATCCGCCTCGACCTGGCCAAGGCGCTGGACGACCCCGGCGGCTTCCGCATCCACTTCTCCATGGGGCCCGAACTGTGAGGCGCGGCTTCAGGCTCGGCCTGCTCGCGGTGGCCGGCGCTCTCGCCCTGTCGCTGGCGGGCGTCGCTGCGCTGCTGTTAAGCGAAGCCGGCGGCCGCTGGCTGCTGGCGCGGGTGCCGGGCCTCACCGTGGAGGGCTTCAGCGGTACGCTCGGTGGGCGCTGGAGCGCCGAGCACCTGGCCTGGCAGCAGGACGGTGACAGCCTGTCGATCACGGCCCCGGTACTGGAGTGGTCGCCTGGGTGCCTGCTCCAGCTGACCCTGTGCATCGACACGCTTGCGGCCGACGACGTGGCCCTGAGCCTGGCCCCGGGCGGCGAGCCTTCCGACGAGCCACTGCAACTGCCGGCCCTGGACCTGCCCCTGGCGATCCGCCTGGGCGAGGTGCGCGTGCAGCGCTTCGAGCTGGACGGCAGCGAGCAGCTCAGCGGCCTGCACCTGCGTGCCCAGTGGCTGGCCGACGGCCTGCATATAGAGGAAGCCGGCCTGCGCCTCGGTGATCTCGCCCTGGCGCTCGAGGGCACCCTGCAACCTCGCGACGGCTGGCCGCTCGAGGCCAGCGGCAGCCTGCAATTGCCCGCCGTCGACGGCCAGCCCTGGTCCCTGGCCCTGGAGGCGAAAGGCGACCTGCAGGGCACCCTCGTGGCCCATGCGACCAGCAGCGGCTACCTGGCCGCCACCCTCGACGGCCAGTTGCAGCCCCTGGCGCCGCACCTGCCTGCCAGCGCGCGCATCAGGGCCGCCGCCTTCAAGGCCCAGGCCGAGCTGCCGGACACCCTGGTCCTGCAGCGCATCGAGCTGGACGCCAAGGGTGACCTGCAACAGGGCTACGCCGTGCAGGGCCACGCCAACCTGCCGGGGCAGGGCGGTGATGTCGCCCTCGATCTCGCCGGCAAGGTCACCGCCGCCGGGGCCGAAGTCCAGCGCCTGCTGCTCAGCGCCACCGCCGAACAGAGCGTGCAAGTGCAGGGGCGCATCGACTGGCAGCAGGCCCTGGCCATCGACGCGCAACTGGCCTGGCGCGACTTCCCCTGGCCGCGCCTCTACCCCCAGGAGCAGGAGCCGCCCGTGGCCCTGCAGCGCCTGGACGGCGAGGTGCACTTCAGCGAAGGCCGCTACCAGGGCCAGATCGACGCCGCGCTCAAGGGGCCGGCCGGCGACTTCAGCCTGGCCAGCCCGTTGCAGGGCGACCTGGCCCGCGTGGAGCTGCCCGACCTGCAACTGAAGGCCGGGCAGGGCAAGGCCCGGGGCCGCCTGCAACTCGGTTTCGCCGATGGCCTCGACTGGGAAACCGCTCTTGCCCTCGACGACCTCGACCCGGCCTACTGGCTGGCCGAGCTGCCGGGGCGCCTGGCCGGCACCCTGGCGAGCCAGGGGCGCTATCGCCAGCAGCTCGAACTCAAGGCCGACCTCGACCTCAAGGGCCAGTTGCGCGGCCAGCCGGCGCTGCTCAAGGCCGTGGCCGAGGGTGCGGGCCAGCGCTGGGAGCTGGGCCAGGTGCAGGCCCGCCTGGGCGACAACCGCATCGACGGCAAGGGCCGCCTCGACCAGCGCCTGGATGGCCAGCTGGACATCGCCCTGGGTCGGCTCGGCCAGCTCTGGCCCGGCCTGTTCGGCGGCCTCACCGGCAAGCTGGTGGTGGCCGGCAGCGCCGACGCGCCCCAGGGGCAACTGGATCTCAAGGGCGAGCGTCTCGGCATGCGTGACCAGCGCCTGCGCCAGCTGACCCTGCAGGCGCGGCTGGATGCGCGGCAGAACGGCACCCTGCAACTGGATGCCAGCCAGCTCCAGGCCGGCGACAAGGCCCTGGGCGACCTCAGCCTCAAGGCCTCGGGCGACCGGCAACGGCAGCAACTGGAAACCCGCCTGCAAGGCCCCTTGCTCGACCTGCAACTGGCCCTCGACGGCGTGCTGGACCAAGGCGATTGGCGCGGCCGGCTGAGCCGGGGCGAGCTGCAAAGCGGCGGCCAGGACTGGCGCCTGGAGCAGCCTGCGAAGCTGCAGCGCCTGGCCGATGGGCGCCTGGAGCTGGGCGCCCATTGCTGGCGCTCCGGCCCCGCCAGTCTTTGTGGCGGCGACCAGCGCCTGCTCCCTGAGCCCAAGCTCGACTACCGCCTGCGCGATTTCCCCCTCGACAGCCTGGCCGAATGGCTGCCGGACGACTTCGCCTGGCACGGCACCCTCGACGGCGACCTGCAGCTCGAACTCCTGGCCCGTGGCCCCAGCGGGCGCGTGCAACTGGATGCCAGCAACGGCGTGCTGCGCCTGTGCGAGGAGGGCAGGGACGGCAAATGGGTCGACTTCCCCTACCAGGCCATGCGCCTGGAAAGCACCCTGCGGCCCCAGGGCATCGACAGCCGCCTGCTGTTCCAGGGCGAGCGCCTCGGCCGCCTGCAGGTCGACGCGCGCATCGACCCGCGCCCGCTGCGCAAGCCGCTGTCCGGCGACTTCCGCCTGGAGGGCCTGGACCTCGCCGTGTTGCGCCCCTTCGTCACCGGCGTCGAGGAACTGGAAGGCCAGCTGGACGGCGCCGGCACCCTGGGCGGCACCCTGCTGGCGCCCAACGTGCTGGGCCAGGTGCGCCTGCACGGCGGCAAGCTGGCCGGCGGCGACCTGCCGACCCGCATCGAGGACCTGACCCTGGATGCCCGCATCGCCGGGGAAAGCCTGGAGTTGAGCGGCGCCTGGCACAGCGGCGAGAAGGGCCGCGGCACCCTTTCCGGCACCCTGGCCTGGAGCCAGGGCCTGGATATGGACCTGGCGGTGCGCGGCAATGCGCTGCCGGTGGTGGTCGAGCCCTACGCCAACCTGGACGTGGACCCCGACCTGCGCGTGCGCATGGCCGACCAGCGCCTGGCACTGACCGGCAAGGTGCGGGTGCCCCGGGGGCAGATCAAGATCCGCGAGCTGCCGCCCCAGGCGGTCAAGGTCTCGCCGGACGCGCACCTGGTGGGTGAGCAGGAGGACGAGCAGGCGCCGCTGCAACTGGCCATGGACGTCGACGTCGAGGTGGGCCAGGAGCGCCTGTCCTTCAGCGGCTTCGGCCTCACCGCCGATCTCGTCGGCCACCTCAAGGTGGGCGACAATCTCGCCGGGCGCGGCGAGCTCAACCTGAAGAACGGCCGCTACCGCGCCTATGGCCAGCGCCTCGACCTGCGCCGGGCCCGGCTGCTGTTCGCCGGGCCGCTGGACCAGCCCTACCTGGACGTCGAGGCGGTGCGCAAGATCGGTGACGTCACCGCCGGCATCCGCCTCAACGGCCGCGCCGACGAGCCCACCACGCAGGTCTTCTCCACCCCGGCCATGAGCCAGGAGCAGGCGCTGTCCTACTTGGTGCTGGGCCGTCCGCTGGAGCGCGGCAGCGACGGCAACGCGCTGGGCCAGGCGGCACTGGCGCTGGGCTTGTCCGGCAGCGCGCCGCTGACCTCGGAGCTGGCGCAGAAACTCGGCCTCAAGGACTTCCAGATCGGCGACGACGGCGCCACCGGCGTGCTCACCGACCGCCTCAGCATCCGCTACGGCCTCGGCGTGCTCGAACCCACCAGCGTCGTCGCGTTGCGCTACGAACTCACCAAGCGCCTGTACATCGAAGCCGCCAGCGGCCTCGCCAGCTCCCTGGACCTGTTCTACAAGCGGGATTTCTGAGTGGGCAGGCAACCGACGTCGAGGTGAACTCAATGCAAGCACGCAGGATGGGTAGAGCGAAGCGAACCCCATGCGGATCGGCACGGTTTGACCGGACGGTTGGTGTAGGGGCGAATTCATTCGCCCATGGGCAACGCAGTGGCCCCGGTGGCCGACAGGGCAGCCCTGCGGGCTGCTTGGCAACTGAAGTCGCCCCTACAAGAGCGGCCCAGAATGCTGCCGCAAGCGCAACGGCGCGGGTTTCAGGCGACTGACGGTGCTTTTCAGGGGCCCCGATGGGCCTCAGAATCCACCCCGAACACACCGCCCCCGGGACTCGAAAAGCGTGGACGTATCCGCCGCTTCCATCTCCGACGCCAGCGCCGCCCAGCTCGCCATGAAGGTGCAGATCGCCGTGCTCAAGCAGTCGATGGACATTCAGTCGCAAAGCGCCCTGGCGCTGCTGGAGGCGGTGCCGTCGCCGGTGTCGAGCAACCCGCCGAACCTCGGCAACACCATCGATGTGATGGCCTGAGCCGCACCGCGCTCACCGTAACCAAGCGTTCCGCCTCCCGTCACTCCCCGCCGCCCGGCTCGCTGCACACGCGGTTGCGTCCTGCCTGCTTGGCCCGATAGAGCGCGCGGTCGGCGTGGCCGATCAGGCTGTGCAGGCTGTCGTCCTGGTGCATCTCGGCCAGGCCGATGCTCACCGTCACCTGCAGTTCCTTGCCCTCGAAGCGGTAGCGCTGCGCCTGCACCTGCTCGCGGATCTTCTCCGCCAGTTCGAAGGCCGTGGCGGTGCCGGTGTCCTTGAGAAGCAGGATGAACTCCTCGCCACCCCAGCGGCAGATGATGTCCGACTGGCGCAGGCCGCTTTTCAGGTTCTGCGCGAAACCCTGCAGCACCTGGTCGCCGGCCAGGTGGCCGTGGCTGTCGTTGAGCTGCTTGAAATGGTCGAGGTCCAGCAGCAGGGCGGTGAGTGGGCGCTGTTCGTGGCGGGCCTCCTGCAGTGCCTGGCCGGCGAGGATGTCGAAGCCCCGGCGGTTGGGCAGGCCGGTGAGCACGTCGGTGGTGGCCAGCGCGGCGATGCGTAGCTGGTAGCGGCGCATCAGCAGGTTGAGCAGGATCAGCACCACGCTGGTGACCGCCAGGCAGATGAGCAGGTTGAGGTAGAGCGTGTTGCGGATGTGCGACAGCGCTCCTTCCTCGGCCTTGTCGACGAACAGGTACCAGTCCAGTTCGGGAATGAAGCGCACGTTCAGGTAGTGGCTGTCGCCCTGTTCGCTCCAGGTGAAGTCGCCGCCCTGGGGGCGCGGCAACTTGGCCACCAGGTCGCGCATGCCATCGATATCCGCCAGGTTCTGCCCGACCTGCGCCCCCATCGGCCCGCCCTGGGCACTGGTCAGCACCAGCTTGCCGCTGGTGTCGACGAAGTAGATGGAGCGCTCGTAGCGTTCCTGGTAGGCGTCGATCAGCTTGACCACCGCATCCACCGTCAGGCCCACGCCGGTGGCGCCGATGAAGCGGCCGTCGTAGTCCAGCACCTTGTAGTTGATGAAGATGGTCAGGCGGTCCTGGTTGGCCATGTCGACGTCGACATTGATCTCGTAGGGCTCCTTCATGTCGCGCACGCGGTAGTACCAGACGTCGCGTGGCTCGTCCTCGCGCACTTTCTTCAGCACGCCCTTGGCCTGGTAGTAGGTCTGGGTGCGTTCGGAGATGTAGAAGCTGGTGAAGGCCCCGTAGTGTTCCTGCACCTCGCGCAGGTAGCGGGTCATCTGCCCCGGGTCCTGCTCGCCCTGCATGGCCCAGTCGCGCAGGAAGGTGTCGCGGCTCATCATCGAGGAGATGAGGATGGGCCGTACCAGGTCCTTCTGGATCTCCGAGTAGACATTGTCCGAGGTCAGCGGCAGCTCGGTGTTGACGATGCTGTCGCGGATCGACTCCAGGGAGGCGTAGTAACTCACCAGCGAGGTGACGAGGAAGCCGCTGGCGAGCAGCAGCACGAGCAGCACCACCAGCAGGTGCTGGCTCTTTCTGGAACGGGGGCTGGAAGGCATCGGGCGAGGGGGTCCCTGGTCGAATGGCACTATGCTATCCACTCGTCGGGGCCGCGTCACGGGTGGCGTGCCCCGTCTTTCATCCTGCGGGTACGACCACCTCGCTGATCCACGGCTCCAGGCGCTTGCCGAAGTTCAGCTGCAGCTCCAGCGGCCCCTTGGACGGCAGGTAGGCGCTGTCGCGCACCTGGCGGTCCAGCGCCTCGCGCCAGCGCAGGGGCACCTGCACGGCCGGCACCGCGAGCCGCGAGACCTGGCCCACCATGCGCGTCCTGGTGCCGTCGGTGCGCAGCCAGGCGTAGATCTCGCCCCGCACCACGGCATAGCGCTGGCGATCGGGGTGGCGCGCGCGCAGCGCCTCGGCATCGAGGCCGACGTCCACTACGAACAGCCGGCTGGCGGTCTCGCGCTCTTCCTCCAGGGCCTTGCGGGCATCCGCTTCGCGTTCCTGGCGTTCCTCATCGCCTGGGTCGCGGGCCAGGGCCTCGCCCGCCTCGCGCAGCTGCTCCTCGGCGCGGCGCAGGGCCTGCTGGTGGGCGGGGCCGTCGAGCTCCAGGACCAGGAAGGCTTCGCGGGTGTTCAGGTCGATTTCGCCACCCCCCGCCTCGTAGGGCGGGAAGCCGAGCTCGATGAGCCGGTCGGCCTCCAGCCAGTCGCCGCGGTAGCGCCCGGTCTCATCGTCGAGTGGCAGCACGCGCCAGTCGAGGTCCAGCGCCAGGCCGCTGTTCTCGTCCCGGCCCCAGCCGAAGCTGTCGAAGTCGCGGTGCACTTCCCGCTGGGTCAGGCGCAGGCTGCTTTCGGGCTCGCCCGAGCGGTTGTACCAGGCGCCGCCGAGCACCACGGCATTGGTGGCCAGCACCAGGGCCAGGGCGGCGGGCAGGGCGTACGTGCGGTCGAAGGCGCTCATGGGCGTTCCTCCTCTTTCAGCCAGCTGCGGCGCAGGCGGCCCAGGACCAGCAGGATCAGCACGGCGATCAGGCCGAGCAGCAGGAAGAACAGGTACTTGGGCATCAGCTCCCACCACCAGTCGAAGAGCTTGGTGTAGAGGAAGATGATGAAGAAGGTCAGGGCGCCGTTGACCACTTCCGGCCAGTCGCGGCGCACACCGAGCCAGATGCCCAGCGCGGAGAGCATGAAGCCCGCCAACTGGTAGCCGCCCTCGATCAGGTCGTGGTTGCCGGGCAGGTAGCTGGCGCTGCCCCAGTTGGCGAGGACCAGCAGGGTGAGGAACAGGGTGATCAGCCCCACCAGGCGGTAGGTGGCGGCGAAACCGGCGTACCCGGCCTGGCTGATGAACTGCGGCACCAGGAACACCGCCACGGCGGCGGGCAGGAAGTTCTCCGGCCGCTCGCCGACCTGCAGCCAGTAGCAGCCGCCCCAGCTGCCGACCCGGGCGGAGATGAAGCCCATCAGGCAGACCAGCCCGGCCACCAGCAGCAGGCGCGCGTCGCAGCCATAGGCGAGCAGGAGGGCGAAGGCGCCCCAGGCGAGGAAGGCGCGGTCGGAGGGCGTGATGTTGAACACCTGCCCGAGCATCACCAGGTCGAGCACGAAGGCGACGAAGGTGAGCATCGCCGCCAGCTTGCTGAAGTAGCCGGACGGGTCGCGGCGGCGCACCTGCCAGGTCAGCGCCAGGCCCAGCAGCGGGGCGGCGACCAGGATCGCAACCTGTGCGTTCTCCGGCAGCAGGCCCCAGAACTGGTAGAAGAAGAACAGCAGGCTGGCGCCCAGGGCCAGTGCCCCCAGCAACGAGGCGATACGCATGCTCAGGGACAGGCGGCGGGCCTGCTTGTCGGGGTCGATATCGAAGCGGCCGTGGAAGTCGGCCAGCACCCGGCGGTGGTGTTCGCCCAGGCGCGCCATCTGCGCGTCGTCCAGGGGCAGCGCCTGCTCCTGGCGCAGGCGTGCGGCTTCACGCTGGAAGGCCTGGATATCGTCTGCGCGTTGTTGTGCCTGGTCGCGGTTCTGCGGCTGCATGGCGGGTCCTTTTGCGTGCGTTGCCGCCGTGCACTCTAGAGCCGTCGAGGTGGATGGGCAATGCGCAGTATGCGGGCGCGCGACAGGGGTCGCTTTATGGCACCGGGCACGGCCTCGTGGGAGCGGCTTCAGCCGCGAAAGACCCGCCGCCGGCACCTTGCTGCGAGCGGCCGGATGATCCATCGCGAATGAATTCGCTCCTACAAGGCGAGGCCTGTTGGGCGCTGCTTTGTAGGAGCGAGCTCTGCTCGCGAAGAGGCGCTGCTGCGCACCGCTTGGCGAATGAATTCGCCCCTACAGGATGAGGCGCCGTTCGGGGCCCCTACGCCTCCTCCAGCACCACCACCCGCTGCCCGGCGCGCACCGGGGAGCCGGGTTGCACGCGGACTTCGCGGACCACGCCATCGCGCGGGGCGGTGAGGGGGATCTCCATCTTCATCGACTCCAGGATCACCAGCACGTCACCGGCCTTCACGCTGGCGCCGGCCTCCACCTGCACCTGCCAGAGGTTGCCGGCGATATGGCTTTCGATGGCGTGCTGGCCGGCGTCCAGCGGGGCGTCTTCGCCCAGCTCCGGCGCCGGGTCCTCGCTGTCGAAATGCGCCTGGCCGGAGGCGATCCAGCGTTCGCGCTCGGCGTTGAACGCTGCCTGCTGCTGGGCGCGGAAGGCGGCGATGCCCTCGGCCTCGGCGGCGAGGAAGGCCTGGTAGTCCGCCAGTCGCAGCTCGCTGTGCTCGATGCGCAGCGGGAAGCGGCCCAGGGGGAAGTCGCGGCGGATGCGCAGCAGTTCGTCGGCACTCACCGGGTAGAAGCGGATCTGGTCGAAGAAGCGCAGCAGCCAGGGCTTGCCGTCGAAGGCGGCCACCTTGCGGTAGCGGTTCCACATCTGCAGGGTGCGGCCGACGAACTGATAGCCGCCGGGGCCTTCCATGCCGTAGACGCACATGTAGGCGCCGCCGATGCCCACGGAGTTCTCCGCCGTCCAGGTGCGTGCCGGGTTGTACTTGGTGGTCACCAGGCGGTGGCGCGGGTCCAGCGGCGTGGCTACCGGTGCGCCGAGGTAGACGTCGCCCAGGCCCATCACCAGGTAGCGGGCGTCGAACACGGTGCGCTGCACCTCGTCGAGGTTGGGCAGGTCGTTGATGCGGCGGATGAACTCCAGGTTGCTCGGGCACCAGGGCGCGTCCTTGCGCACCGTGGTCATGTACTTCTCGATGGCCAGCTGGCAGGCCGGGTCGTCCCAGGACAGCGGCAGGTGGACGATGCGCGACGGCACGGCGAGGTCGCCGGCGGCGCAGACGCCGTCCCAGAGCCCCGCGACCACCTGCAGCAGGCGCTCCAGGGGCAGGGTTTCCGGCTGGTAGTGCACCTGCAGCGAGCGGATGCCGGGGGTGAGGTCGATGACGCCTTCCAGCGCCTCGGCCTCCAGCGCCTGCATCAGCGCGTGACCCCGGAAGCGCAGCACCAGGTCCAGCTCCGCCGCGCCGATCTCCAGCAGCAGGTGGGTGTCGCCGGAGAGGCGCGCGACCAGGCGAGTGGCGTCCTGCCCGAGGTCGAGGACGATGGGGCTCGACAGCTCGGCCGCACCTCGAGGCGCGGATTCATCCGCGATTTGGCTGCTACCCGCATCGCGAATGAATTCGCTCCCACGGAGGGTGGTGCATTCGCGGTCACCTGCCTTGGCCAAGGCCCGCGCCGTGGCGATATCCACCGGCTCGAAGCGGACCTTGTCGCCGGCCTTGAGCTGGCCGAGCTGCCAGAGGTCGGCCTCGATCACCGTCACCGGGCAGACGAAGCCGCCCAGGCTGGGGCCGTCCGGGCCGAGGATCACCGGCATGTCGCCGGTGAAGTCCACCGCGCCTATGGCGTAGGGGTTGTCGTGGATGTTGGAGGGGTGCAGGCCGGCTTCGCCGCCGCTTTCGCGCACCCATTCCGGCTTCGGGCCGATCAGGCGCACGCCGGTACGGCTGGAGTTGAAGTGCACTTCCCAGGCGGTGGCGAAGAAGGTCTCGATAGAGGCCGGGGTGAAATACTCCGGTGCGCCGTGGGGGCCGTAGATCACGCGGAGGCGGCGCACCTCGGGCAGCGGTGGGTACAGGGCTTTGGGCAGGCGGGCGCCGGCTGCGCGGTCGGCCAAGGGCGCCAGGTGCAGCACGTCGCCGGCCCGCAGGGCGCGGCCGCCGTGGCCGCCGAACTGGCCGAGGGTGAAGGTGCTCTTGCTGCCCAGGTAGTCCGGCACCTGCAGGCCGCCGCGCAGGCACAGGTAGCTGCGCGCGCCGGCCCCGGCGATGGTGCCGAGGGCGAGGGTGGCGCCGGCGGGCACCAGGATCGCAGTGCCCAGTGGCTGCGGCTGGCCGTCGAGGCTGAGCGGGATGGGGGCGCCGGTGACGGCCACCACCGCGTCGGTGTTGAAGCGCAGGGCGGGGCCGCTCATGGTGATTTCCAGCGCGGCGGCGCCTGCTTCATTGCCCAGCAAGCGGTTGCCCAGGCGCAGGGCGCGGCTGTCCATGGGGCCGGATGGCGGCACGCCCACGGCCCAGTAGCCGAGGCGGCCGGGGTAGTCCTGCACGGTGGTCTGGGTGCCGGCGCCGAGCACCTCGACGGTGTGGGCGCGGTAGGCGAGGTGTTCCAGGCAGCGGGTCCAGGGCTGGCCGCTGGCGAAAGGCGCGTCGACCAGGATCTGCCGCAGGTAGTCGCGGTTGCTTTCCACGCCGTAGAGCTGCGTGTCGGCCAGGGCGCGGTCGAGGGCGACGCTGGCCTCATCGCGGGTCGCTGCCCAGGTGATCAGCTTGGCGATCATCGGGTCGAAGTAGGGCGGGATCTCGCAGCCCGCTTCCACCCAGGTGTCGATGCGCAGGGCGCGGCCGTCCGCCTCGGGGAAGCGCACGGCGGTGAGCAGCCCGGGGCTGGGCTGGAAGTCGCGGCCCGGGTCCTCGGCGTAGAGCCGCGCCTGGATGGCGTGGCCGCTGGGGCGCAGGCCCTTCGCCAGCTCGGCGAGCGGGGGCAGGGTGCCGGCGGCCAGCTCGATCATCCAGCGCACCAGGTCGACGCCCCAGACCTGTTCGGTGACGCCGTGCTCCACCTGCAGACGTGTGTTCACCTCCAGGAAGTAGAAGCGCTCGGCCTCGCTGTCGTAGACGAACTCCACGGTGCCGGCGCTGCGGTAGCTGACCGCCCTGGCCAGCTGGATGGCGGCGGCGCAGAGCGCCTCGGCCATGCCGGCGGGCAGGTTGGGCGCGGGGGTTTCCTCCAGCACCTTCTGGTTGCGCCGCTGCACCGAGCAGTCGCGCACGCCGAGGGCGATCACCTCGCCCTGGCCATCGCCGAACACCTGCACTTCCAGGTGGCGGGCCCGCTGGATGTACTTCTCGATGAACACCCCGGCGTCGCTGAAGTTGTTCTGCCCCAGGCGCTTCACCGCCTCGAAGGCTTCGCTCAACTCGCTGGCCGAGCGGCATACGCGCATGCCGATGCCGCCACCGCCGGCGGTGCTCTTGAGCATCACCGGGTAGCCCACCTGCTCGCCGACCACCAGCGCCGCGTCGAGGCTTTCCAGCAGTTCGGTGCCTTCGAGCATCGGCACCCCCTCGGCCTTGGCCAGGGCACGGGCGGTGTGCTTGAGGCCGAAGACGCGCAGCTGCGCGGGCGTCGGCCCGACGAAGGCGATGCCGGCCGCCTCGCAGGCTTCGGCGAAGGCGGCGTTCTCGGAGAGGAAGCCGTAGCCCGGGTGGATCGCCTGGGCGCCGCTCTGGCGGGCCACGGCGAGGATCTTGTCCACCACCAGGTAGGTGCTGGCGGCCGGCCCGTCACCCAGGCTGTGGGCCTCGTCGGCCTGCTGGATGTGCAGGCTGGCGGCATCCGCCTCGGCGTACACGGCGACGCCGCGCACATCGAGCTGGCGCAGGGTGCGGAGGATGCGGCAGGCGATGGCGCCGCGGTTGGCGATCAGGAGTTTTTCAAACATTGCGGAGCCCTCGAAAGGGATGACGGGCCGTCCCGCCGTGTTCGTCTGCACCACGGTCGTCCGTGGCTGGCGTGCTGTGACCTGCAGGAGCCCGCTCTGCTGGCGAAGCGTTCGCGAGCAGAGCTCGCTCCTACGGTCGAGGTCCGGGGTTCTTGCCGAGGCATTGCCCTGAGCGGCTCTGGCACAGGAGGAACAGCCAACGCCGCACCCCTTGCAGCTTGCCGCTCACCCCTTGCCGCTGCTTCTTCACTCCCATACCAACACCTGCGCCGGAGTCGGGTTCCAGCCGTTGCAGGGGTTGTTCAGCTGCGGGCAGTTGGAGATGAGGACGATGACGTCCATGTGGGCCAGCAGCTCGACGTACTTGCCGGGGGCGGAGATGCCGTCCTCGAAGGTGAGGCCGCCTTCCGGGGTGACCGGCACGTTCATGAAGAAGTTGATGTTGGCGCTGATGTCGCGCTTGGCCAGGCGGCCGTCGTGCAGGCTGGCGCGCAGGAAGTTGTCGCGGCAGCTGTGCATGTAGCGGGTGCCGAGGGCGTAGCGCACGGTGTTGCTTTCCTGGGCGCAGGCGCCGCCGAGGGTGTCGTGGCGGCCGCAGGTGTCGGCGACGATGCTCAGCATCGGGTTGCCGAGGTTGGACCAGAGCACGCTGCCGGGGCCGAGGTAGACGCGGTTCTGCTTGCGCAGGGTGCGTTGCACGTCATAGCGCTCGCGCGGGTTGCGCGCGCTGTAGAAGAGGGTGTCCACCGCCTGGTTGCCCTCCAGGTCGAGCAGGCGCAGGGTCTGGCCGGCCTTCACTTCGGTCATGAAGGGTTCGCCGGCGGCGATCACGGCGGTGTAGACGGCGGCTTCGGGGTGTTTGTCGCTGGGAGTCGGGTTCATCGGGCGGCCCTCAGATGTACAGGCGTTCGGTGTTGTGGAAGCCACGGCCGTTTTCCGCGCGCGAGGTGCGGCAGAGCAGGGTGATGCCGTCGCTCTCGACCTTGTGCCAGGCCAGCTGCACGGGCTTGGGCGCGTAGACGGGGTCGGGGTCCATGGGGTGCTGCAGGGCGGTGAGCACCACCAGGGTGTCCATCGGCGCGTACAGCTCGATGTAGTCGCCGGCCTGGCTGTTGCCGGGCGCGAAGTGGAAGCAGCCGTCGGCGTCCACCGTGACCTTGCTGAACAGGTTCAGGCACATCAGCAGGTCCTGCAGGTTCAGGTCCCACTTGCCCATTTCCACCAGCAGGTTGTCGACGCCGTTGCGGAAGAAGCCGTTGCGCAATTCCTGGTAGCGGCCCTGGCCGTACTTCTCGCGCACTTCCTCGGCGTTGAGCACGCCGCCGAAGCTGTCGTGCCAGCCGCAGCTGTCGGCGGTGATGGCGGCGAGCACGCGGCCCATGTCCGAGTACAGGCAGTGGCCGGCGGTGAGCTTGGCGGTGTGCTGGCACTTGAGGCTGTCCGGCAGGTTCAGGCGCTCGCTCTTCTCGGTGGCGTTGAACAGCAGCAGGCTGACGTTGGCGCCGCCCTCGATGTCGCTGATGCGCAGCAACTGGCCGCGCTTGAGGACGAAGGAGGTGTGGCCGCCGCCGGGGACGGTTTCCTCATAGAGGGTGGGGCGCAGGGCCAGGGATGCGGTCATGGGCAGGCTCCTTTCAATGGGCCGGGGCGGTCTGCAGGGCGCGGGTGACCCGCTCCGGCAGGGCTTCGACGGCGGCGCGCGCGGCGCGGCGGTCGCTGTTCAGGGGGATGTCGTAGGTGATGCGCGCGCCGTAGGCGTTGGGCGCGTGCGGGTCGTGGCGGACCTTGTCGAAGACCATCAGCCGGGTGCCGAGGCTGAAGCCTTCGGAGAGGTCGTGGGTGACCATGAACACGGTCAGCCGGGTTTCCTGCCACAGGCCCAGCAGCAGTTCGTGCATGTCCTTGCGGATGCCCGGGTCGAGGGCGCCGAAGGGTTCGTCGAGCAGCAGCACGCGGGGCTTCATCACCAGGGCCTGGGCGATGGCCAGGCGCTGCTGCATGCCGCCGGAGAGCTGCGCGGGGTACTTGCCCAGCGCGTGGCCGAGGCCGACCTTGGCCAGCATGGCGGCGGCCTGCTCGCGGGCCTCGCGCCGGGCGCTGCCGAAGAGGCGGCCGAGCAGGGGCGAGCGGGGCAGCTCCAGGCCGAGTGCGACGTTGTCCAGCACCGTCAGGTGGGGGAACACCGAGTAGCGCTGGAATACCACGCCGCGGCTGGCGTCGGGCTCGGCCACCAGGGGCTGGCCGTCCAGCAGCAGTTGGCCCCGGCTGGGTGTCTCCTGGCCCAGCAGCATGCGCAGGAAGGTGGACTTGCCGCAGCCGGAGGCGCCGACCAGGGTGCAGAACTCGCCTTCGTTCACCTTGAGGTTGAGGTTCTCCAGCACCACCTGGTCGCCGTAGGCCTGCCACAGGTTCTTCACTTCGATGAAGGCGCTCATGCCTTGGCTCCTTCGTACCAGGGGAAGGCCAGGCGGGTGAACTGGCGCAGGCCCAGGTCCATCAGCCAGGCGAGCAGGGTGATCCACACCACGTACGGCAGGATTACGTCCATGGCCAGGTAGCGGCGGACCAGGAAGATGCGGTAGCCGAGGCCGTCGGTGGAGGCGATGGCCTCGGCGGCGATGAGGAACAGCCAGGCCGAGCCCAGCACCAGGCGCAGGGAGATGAGCAGGCGCGGCAGCAGCTGCGGCAGCACCACCCGCAGGATCAGGGTCCAGGTGTTGGCGCCCAGGGTCTGCGCCTTGATCAGCAGCTCGCGGGGGATTTCCCGGGCACGCTGCTCCAGGTCGCGGGCGATGCAGGGGGCGATGCCGATGACGATCAGCATCACCTTGGACAGCTCGCCGAGGCCGAAGACGATGAACAGGATCGGCAGGATCGCCAGCGGCGGCACCATCGACAGCACCGTGAGCAGCGGCGACAGCGGCGCGCCGAACAGCGGCAGGGTGCCGGCGGCGATGCCCAGGCACAGGCCCAGCAGCGCGGCGATGGCCAGGCCCGTGGCCAGGCGCTTGAGGCTGGAGGTGCTGTCCTGCCAGAACAGGTAGTCGCCGGAGCGCTTGTCCTCGGTGAAGGCCAGGCGCTGCACCGCCTCGACCATCTGCGTGGCGCTGGGCAGCAGCTTGTCGTTGGGGTTCTCCGCCAGACGCGATGCCGAGCCGGTGAAGTAGGCGAACAACAGCAGGGCGAAGGGCAGCAGGACCAGCAGCAGCCTTCCTGCACGGTCGGGGTGGCGGTTGATCAGGCGCATGGCGAGGTCTCGGTGATAGGGGGCGGGTAGGTTGGTGCCGAGGAACGAGGCCCAACGTTGGGCCGCGCTGCGCTTGGCACCAACCTACGGGACCGTGCCGACGGTCAGAGCTTCCCTTCGGCGGCCATCTGCACGTAGGTCGGGTCGAAGCGCAGCTTGACGTTGGCCTTGTCGCCGGTGACCACGCCCTTGGCGAAGCTCATGCCGACCGCTTCGGCGTCCTTGGCGCCTTCGCCCAGCAGGCCGTGGGCGAAGGAGAAGTTCGCCACCTTGTCCATGGTCGCCGGCAGTTTCGGGCTGGTGGCGAACTCCAGGGCTTCCTTGGGGGTGTAGAAGAGGCGGGTGGTGGCGAGCTGCGAGCGGTAGCCGGCGAGATCGGTGCCGGAGGCCTTGGCCATGTGCTCCAGGGCGGCGCGGCCCTCGGCGCTGTCGCTGGACATCAGCGCCATGATCTCGAACCAGGCGCCGGTCAGGGCCTTGCCCAGGGCGGGGTTGTCCTTCAGCGTCTCGCTGTTGACCACCATCATGTCCATGATCTCGCCGGGGATCTTGCTGGAGTCGAAGACCTCGGTGCTGCCCGGCTTGGACTTGATGTCGGCGAGCATCGGGTTCCAGGTGGCGACGGCCTGGACGTCGTCGGTGTCGAAGGCGGCGGCGATGTCGGCGTCGGAGGTGTTGACCACCTTCACGTCCTTCTCGCTGAGGTCGGCGCGCTCCAGGGCGCGGGCCAGGAAGTAGTGGGAGACCGAGAGTTCCACCAGGTTGATCGACATGCCCTTGAGGTCGGCCAGGGTCTTGCCCTCGCCCTTGATCACCAGGCCGTCGTTGCCGTTGGAGAAGTCACCGACGATCAGTGCGGTGGAGTCCACGCCACCGGCGGCGGGGATGGTCAGGGCGTCCATGTTGGTCATGGTGCAGCCGTCGAACTGGCCGGCGGTGTACTGGTTGATCGATTCGACGTAGTCGTTGAGCTGGGTGACCTTGATGTCGATCCCGTATTTCTTCGCCCATTTGTCGACGATGCCCTGGGTGGCACCGTATTCCCATGGCATCCAGCCGGCGTAGATCGTCCAGCAGACGTTGAAACTGTCCTTCTGCGCTGCGTGGGAGTTGAAGCTGATGGCGGCGGCTAGGCCGGCAGCGAGTACGGCGAACAGACGGGGCTTGCGCATGGATGACCTCCAGTTCGGTTAGGGACAGCGGGAGCGGCGCGGCACTTCCCTGCATGCAGGGGCGCGTTCTCCCGGGCTTTTGTCCCGCCGTGTAACCTCGGAGGAGGTCGCCGGCTCTCGGACCAGCCACTCGCTTTCGCGAGCCGGAACCCTAGCCAGCCATTGTCCAATTGTGGTGCCGCGGACCCCGGCACGCCGGGTTGCTCCTGCACGCCAGTCACTTAGCGAAGGCCGTGCCAAAACCGCCTGGCCCAGGCGCGACGTGGCCTGCGCGGGTGCCGAGGGGGAGGCGGCGTGACGTGCGCGCGCCCGGCGTGCCCGCCTCTGGGGCAAGGCGCTTCATGCTGGTGCGTGGTAACAACTGGAAATGGATTTTGCCGACGGAGGGATGCACACCGGTCGTAGGAACTGGTGTCGAAGATTGTGGGAGAAATCCCGGGTGCCGACATTCGTGGGCGCCGTCCCAGCGGTCGAAGGAGGCCGCCATGTCCTATCGAACGATGTTGATCGCTGTACTGGGCCTGTCCCTGGGTGGTTGTGCCGTCTACGACTACGACGACGATTACCGTGGCTATCCGCGCAGCTATGGCGGTGGCGGCTACGTGGTGCAGCAACCGGGGTACTACCAGGGCTACCCGTCCTATTACTACCGGACCGAACGCATCTACCAGCCCCAGCGCTACTACCCGGTGCGCCCGCAGCCCTACCAGCCGCCGCGCCACGATGGCCGCTACGACGGCCGCAACGACCATCGCTACGACCGCCATGACGACCGCCACGATTCGCGTCGCTGGGACAACCGCAACCAACCCGGGCAGGACTGGAACGAGCGCCGCCACGACTACACCCCGCGCCTGCAGAACTGGGGCGGCAACCGCCCGCCCCAGCAGGGCTGGAACCAGGGGGGCGGCCGTCCGAACTACGCCGTGCCGCCGGCCTACCAGGTGCGCCCCCACGAAAACCCCATCCGCCCGCACCGCAGCGACTGGTCGCAGCAGAACCGCCGTTAGGGCACATATCTGAAACGTAGGCGCTGGCAACGCGGCCCGTTTCAATAGCCGGTAATGGGCTGGTCGTCTTCTTCCAGCAGGTACTCCACCATCGCCCGCGCAGCCGGTGACAGGCTGCGCCCGGCGTGGCTGACGATACCGTAGGCCGAGCGTGCGGCCTGGTTGTCCACCGGCAGCAGCACCGCCAGGCGGCCGGCGGCGACGTCCTCGGCGAGCACGTCCCAGGGCGCCATGCTGATCACCTCGCTGTCGGCCACCAGCGCCTTGAGCACCATGAAGTTGTTGCACTCGATGCCCAGCGGTTGCGCCTTGTCGTTCAGCGCGCCCAGGGTCCGCGCCACCTCTGCGGGCAGCTGCGTGCCGGCCAGCGGGTAGGCCGCCAGGTCCTCGACCCGCAGCCGTGGCCGCCGCAGCAGCGGGTGGCCCGGCCGGCAGAAGAGGGTGCCGGCATGGCGCCGCAGGGGCGTGATGTCCAGCAGCGGGTCGCCCTCGAACTCGCGCACATCCGCCACGAACAGCTCGATGGCGTCCCCCAGCAACTGGTTGCGCAGGCCGTGCCAGTCCTCGATGCGCAACTGCACCTGCACACCCGGATGGGCCCCGGCGAAGCGGCCGAGCACGCGCGGCACCAGGCGTGCGGCGGGGTAGGGGCCGGCACCCAGGCGCAGCTCGCCGCTGTCGAGGTTCTCCAGTTGCGCCACGGCGCTGTGCAGGGCGCGGCGGCCGTCCAGCAGGCGCCGGGCGTGCTCCAGCACCAGGCGGCCGTGGGCGGTGAGGGTGATCTGCCGCGGCCCGCGATCCAGCAGGCTGCAGCCGAGGCTGCTCTCCAGGGCCTGGATGCTGCGGCTCAGGGCCGGCTGGCTGAGGTTGACGGCCTCCGCCGCGCGGGCGAAGTGGCCGTGTTCGGCGAGGGCGACGAAGTGGCGGAGCTGGCGTAGGTCGTTCATGCGTATTGCGCATCGAATCCGGTAGGGGAATGCATTGGAATTATTGACCGGTGCCTGCCAGCCTGTCGCCTCCCATAACAACAACGAGCCGACACCATGCGCATCACCACCCGCTTCGGCGGCCTGCTGCTGGCCGCCACCCTGCCATGGGCCGCCGACGCCGCGCTGCCCGACGAGACCCTGGAGCCGAGCATCAACGCCGAGCTCGCCGAGCACACCCGGCATTTCGACGAGAAGGTCTACAAGATCGCCGACAACGTCTGGTCGGCGGTGGGCTGGAACCTCGCCAACAGCGTGATGATCGAGGCGCCGGAAGGGTTGATCATCGTCGACACGGGCGAGTCCGCCGAGCAGTCGCGCAAGGTGCTGGCGGAGTTCCGCAAGATCAGCGCCAAGCCGATCAAGGCCATCGTCTACACCCACTTCCACCCGGACCACATCAACGGCGTGAAGGGCTTCGTCAGCGAGGAGCAGGTCAGGAGCGGCGAGGTGCAGATCTACGCCCAGGAGACCCTGCTGGACAACGTGGTGACCCAGGGCGCGCTGGTCGGCCCCATCCTCAGCATGCGCTCGGGCTACAGCTTCGGCGTGGCCCTGCCGCCCAGCGACCAGAAGGACATGAACGCCGGCCTCGGCCCGCTGGCCCACGGCGGCGCCTCCACCTTCATCGCGCCGACCATCACCTTCAAGGAGTCCCTCGACACCACCATCGCCGGGCTTAAGGTGCAGTTCCTCCACGTCCCCAGCGAGGCGCCGGACGAGATCGTCCTCTACCTGCCGGACAAACGCGTGCTGATCAGCGCCGAGGTGACCCAGGGCCCGACCCTGCCCAACGTCCACACCCTGCGCGGCACCAAGTTCCGCGACCCGGTGGTGTGGGTGCAGAGCCTCGACAAGCTGCGTGCCTTCCAGGCCGACTACATGGTGCCGCTGCACGGCCAGCCGGTGTCCGGGCGCGACAAGGTGGAGGAGGTGCTGCGCATGACCCGCGACGCCATCGCCTACATCCATGACCAGACCGTGCGCTGGATGAACAAGGGCCTGACCCCCGACGAGCTGGTGGAGAAGGTCAAGCTGCCGCCGCACCTGGCCGGCTACACGCCCTACCTGCGCGAGTACTACGGCACCGTGAAGCACAGCGTGCGGCAGATCTACCAGGGCTACCTGGGCTGGTTCCAGGGCGACCCGGTGGACCTCGACCCGATCCCGCCGGCGGAGAAGGCCAAGCGCCTGATCGCCCTGATGGGCGGGCGCGACAAGCTGCTGCTGGCCGCCGGCGACGCCTACCTGAAGGGGGACTGGCAATGGGCGGCGGAGCTGGCCGGCTACGCCATCCGCGTCGACCATGACGACAAACTCGCCCGCGACATCAAGGCCCGCAGCTTCCGCCGCCTGGGCTACGCCAGCATGAACATCAACTGGCGCAACTGGTACCTGATGAGCGCCATGGAGCTGGAGGGCAAGCTCGACGGCGACGCCGCGCTGCAGATGTCCCAGGGGCTGCGCAACGCCTTCCTCTCGCCGGACATGCTGAAGAACCTGCCGGCGCGCATCTTCCTGCAGAACTGGGTGACCCGCATCGACCCGGAGAAGAGCGGCGACGTGAACCTCACCCTGGGCTTCGTCTTCCCCGATATCGGCGAGGAGTGGGCGCTGGAAGTGCGCCGCGGCGTGGCCCAGCTGCACCGTGGCATCCCCGAGGGCACCACGCTGAAGCTGACCTTCGACAAGACCTACCTCGACACCGTGATCAGCGGCGAGAACGGCCTGCTCAAGGGCGCTTTGCTGGGCGATGTGAAGGTCGACGGCAACCTGCTGGACATCAAGACCTTCCTCGGCTGCTTCGACTTCGAGGATGCCCCCATCGCCCTGACGGTGCGCTGACCCACCCGACCCGGCGGTGCTGTGCCAGGCGCCGCCCACGAGATCGCCATGAAGACCTCCCCGCTGCTTCGTCGCGCGCTGTTGGCGCTGACCCTGCTCATCGGCCTGCCCGCGCTGCTGCTGTTCAGTCAGCGCGAGCTGATCCGCAACGCCGCCCAGGGCTACCTGTACGGCTATCCGCTGGTGCTCACCGAGATCACCCGCGACAACTTCACCGCCGACATGGCGCCGATCAACCGCCTGATGCACGTGCCGCGCTTTCCCGATGCGGGGTTCCGCGAGATCGTCCGGCCCAACGTCGACACCCTCTACTCGGTGGCCTGGCTGGACCTGGACCAGGGGCCGCTGGTGTTCGAGCTGCCGGCCACCGGGCGCTACAACGTCATGCAGTTCCTCGATGCCTGGACCAACGTCTTCGCTTCCCTCGGGCCGCGCACCACCGGCAATGCCGCCGGCCGCTACCTGCTGGTGGGGCCGCGCTGGCAGGGCCAGGTGCCGGAGGGCTTCAGCCTGCTGCGTGCGCCCACGCGCATGGCCTGGCTGCTGGGCCGGGTGCAGACCAACGGCGCGGCGGACTATCCGGCTGTCCACGCCATCCAGGCCGGCATCAGCCTCACACCGCTGGCGCAATGGCGCCCCGGACAGGTGCAGGCCTCGCTGGCGCCGACCGCCGGTGGGCGCAAGTCGACGCCGCCGCTGTTCCAGATGCGCGCGCTGGATGGCCGTGCCTTCTTCCAGCGCCTGGCGGCGCTGATGGCCGACAACCCGCCGGCCGCTGCCGATGCACCCATGCTCCGGCAGTTGCAGGCACTGGGTGTCGAGCCGGGCAAGCCGGTGGCGGAGTGGCCCTGGTGGCGGCGCCAGGCGGTGAACCTGGGCATCTGGCTGGCCGAGCGCCGCGTGCGCGACGCCCTGGCCAACCCGACCCGGTTGCAGGACGGTTGGCGCGTGCCGCCGATGCAGGTCGGTCGCTACGGCGAGGACCATGGCCTGCGCGCGGCGGTGGCCATGGGCGGCTTCGGCGCCAACCTGGCGGAGGACGCCATCTACCCCAACGCGGTGAAGGATGGCCGGGGCGACGCGTTGCAGGGCGGCAAGCGCTACCGCCTGCACTTCGCCGCCGACGCGCTGCCGCCGGTGCGGGCCTTCTGGTCGCTGACCGTCTACGACGCCGACGGCTTCCTGGTGGCCAACCCGCTGAACCGCTTCGCCCTGGGCGACCGTGATGCGCTGGCCTTCAACCCCGACGGCTCCCTCGACATCCTGCTGCAAAGCGATGCGCCCGACGGCGCGTTGCAGGGCAACTGGCTGCCTATTCCGAAGCAGGGCGCGTTCAGCGTCACCGGCCGGCTGTACTGGCCGAAGGCCGACATCCTCGAAGGGCGCTGGCACATGCCGCCGATCCAGGCGCAGGGCGGCTGATCGCCCGGCAGCGCCGCCTTCCCAACGAAAGTGCGGAAGGCGAGCGCGGCCGGAGTCGGCACACTCTTGGGCTCAACCCTGCAATGGAGACCCCTTATGCACGTCCTGTCGTTCGCCAAGGGCGCCCTGGCCATGTTCTGGCTGGTGGCGATCCTCAATGTCATCTACCCCTTCGGCGAGCCGCTGCATCGCCCGCTGCTGCTGGTGGCCGGTGTGATGCTGGTGGCCCACGTCGCCGAAGCCGCGCTGTTCAACCGCAAGCTCAAGGCCCGTCCCTTCCCCTGGCTGGACCGCACCCAGGTGCTGCTGTTCGGCTTCCTGCACCTGCGCGGGTTGCGCTGATCCGTCGCCCCCGTGGTCCCGGGCTGAAGCCCGGGCTACGCCTGGGTGCTCCCGGCGGCACCTGCCCAATCGACGCCGGCACGGTGCTGGGCGCGGCGTAGGGTGGAGGTCGCTTTTTACCTCCACCAATCGGCGTACCCGGCCCGGCATTTTCTCCCGGCGATCGCCCTGCCCGAGCCTGCTGCGTTGGGCTTCGTACCTCAGCCCAACCGACGGGCCTGGATAGTTTCCGGCCACATTGAAACCCCTATGGCGGTGAGCACGGCACAGATCCGATAGGGGCACTGTGCCATTGTTTTTTCCGCTTCCAGCCCGCACCATTCGCGCCTCGTTATCGGCGGCCGCGTGGCGGCGCCATCGGCAGGAAATCGGATTTTGCTCAGCAGTTTCGGCAAATGGCGGATTGGCGGTACGCCGGGCGTTCTGGTCCCGGTTTCGCTGTTGCTGCTCGCCCTGCTGGCCGGGGCCCTGCAGGCGGATTGGGACTTCACCCTGATCAGCCGCCGCGCCGAATCCCTCTACGGCCCCCTGGGCGATGGCAAGCAGCGCATCGATGACTGGCAGCGCCTGCTGGCCAGCCAGGTGGGGGCCAGCGAGGCGGAACAGTTGAAGGAGATCAACCGCTTCTTCAACGCCAAGCTGCGCTTCACCGACGACCTCGCCCTGTGGAACCAGGTGGACTACTGGGCCACGCCGGTGGAGGCCTTGCGCCGGGGCGCGGGCGATTGCGAGGACTACGCCATCGCCAAGTACATCAGCCTGCGTCACCTCGGGGTGCCGGCGGAAAAGCTGCGCATCACCTACGTCAAGGCGCTGCGCCTGAACCAGGCGCACATGGTGCTGACCTATTACGAGAAGCCCGATGCGGTGCCCCTGGTGCTGGACAACCTGATCGGCAGCATCCTGCCGGCCTCCCAGCGCAGTGACCTGTTGCCGGTCTACGCCTTCAACGGCGAGGGCCTGTGGCTGAGCAACCAGGGTGGCGGCAAGAAGGTGGGCGACGCCAAGCGTCTGTCCCGCTGGCAGGACCTGTTGAAAAAGATGAAAGCCGAAGGCTTTCCCACGAGCGAATAGCGGAGTCGAGATGTCCCTGTTCAAACAGTTGTTGATCGCTATCTGCCTGTTCCTGGTCGTCGCCTTCAGCGGCAGCTTCATGGTCAGCCTGGAAAGCTCGCGGGAGCAGTACGTCAACCAGCTGCGTTCCCATGCGCAGGACGCGGCGACGGCGCTGGGCCTGTCGCTGACGCCGCACATCGACGATGCCGCGATGGTCGAGCTGATGGTCAGCTCGATCTTCGACAGCGGCTATTTCGAGCGCATCCGCGTGATCGACATGGCCACCGGCAAGGTGATGGTCGAGCGCACCGGCGTGCCCGACGCGGTGGCGGCCCAGGTGCCGCAGTGGTTCGTCTCGCTGATCGGCCTGGAGTCGGCCGGCGGCGATGCCATCGTCAGCCGGGGCTGGACCCAGGCGGCACGGGTCGAGGTGCAGAGCCACCCGATGTTCGCCATCGCCAAGCTGTGGCAGAGCGCCCTGGGCAGCCTCGGCTGGCTGCTGCTCTGCGGCCTGGTCAGCGCCGGCCTCGGCGCCGTGCTGCTGCGCCGCCAGCTGCGCCCGCTGGACTACATGGTGGAGCAATCCCACGCCATCGCCCGCCGTGAGTTCCTCAGCCTGCCGCAGCTGCCGCGCACGCCGGAGCTGCGCCGTGTGGTGCAGGCGATGAACCAGATGGTGGAGAAGCTCAAGGCGCTGTTCCAGGAGCAGGCCGAGCGCAGCGAACGCCTGCGCGACGAGGCCTACCAGGACAGCCTCACGGGCCTTGGCAACCGCCGTTATTTCGAGATGCAGCTGCACGCGCGCCTCAGCGCCGAGGACCAGGCCAGCAGCGGCTACCTGCTGCTGCTGCGGGTCAACGACCTGGCCGGCCTCAACCAGCGCCTGGGCGGCCAGCGCACCGACCAGCTGCTCAAGGCCGTGGCCGAGCAACTGGTGCGCAACAGCGCGGGGCAGGGCGCGGGCCAGTTGCTGGCACGCAGCCGGGGTGGCGAGTTCATCCTGCTGGCGCCGGGCCTGGTGCGCGAGGAGGCCGAGCAACTGGCCAGCCGCCTCGATGGCGCGCTGGCCAGCCTGGCCAGCACCGGCGCCACCGACTCCCAGCCGGTGGCGCATATGGGCCTCGTGCCCTTCGCCCCGGGCGAAGCGCAGCAGGACCTGATGATGCTCGCCGACGAGGCCCTGGCCCAGGCCGAGCGCCAGGCCGATCGCGCCTGGGCGTGCATCGAGCAGACCCACGCCGGCAACGTCGGCGACGATCGCCATGCCTGGCACGCGCTGCTGGACAAGGCCCTGGCCCAGGGCCGCTTCCAGCTGTTCTTCCAGCCGGTGGTGGCCAGCCGCGAGCCGTCGCGGGTGCTGCACTACAAGGTGCTGTCGCGCCTGCCGGACGAGCAGGGCGCGAGCATTCCCGCCGGGCGCTTCCTGCCCTGGCTGGAGCGTTTCGGCTGGTCCGCGCGGCTCGACCTGGTGATGCTGGAGCGGGTGCTGGCGCAGATGGCCGGCCATGACCAGCCCCTGGCGCTGAACCTGTCCGGGGCGCTTTTGCGTGACCAGAAGGCCCTCGACCGCGCCTTCGACCTGCTGCGCCAGAACCCGCAGCTGGGCCCGCGCCTGACCCTGGAGCTGGAGGAAGACCAGCTGCCCGAGCAGGCGGTGCTGGAGGACCTGACCCGGCGCCTGCGCGAGCTGGGCTTCGCCCTCAGCCTGCAGCACTTCGGTGGCCGTTTCAGCATGATCGGCAACCTGGCGCGCCTGGGCCTGGCGTACCTGAAGGTGGACGGCAGCCACATCCGCGCCATCGATGCGGAGAACGACAAGCGCCTGTTCATCGAGGCGATGCAGCGCGCCGCCCACAGCATCGACCTGCCGCTGATCGCCGAGCGCGTCGAGACCGAAGGCGAGCTGCGGGTGCTGCAGGAAATGGGCATCCAGGGCGTACAGGGCCAGTTGTTCGGCGTGCCGGCGCCCTGGCGATGATCCTGGCGGGGTGAGCCACGGACCCGCCTTCCGGCCGTTGCCTTGAACCATCCGCCGGGCCACCCGGTCCCCTGAAGTACACCGGATCACGGACTTCAGGAGGCCCCATGCGTATCAAGTTGCCGCGTATCGGGCTGGGCGGCGCGCCGCTCGGCAACATGTTCCACCCGGTCGCCGAAGACCAGGCCGACGCCACGCTGGCGGCGGCCTGGCAGGCCGGTTTCCGCTACTACGACACGTCTCCCCACTACGGCGCCGGCCTCGCCGAGGAACGCTTCGGCCGGCTGCTGCGTACCCGCCCGCGCGATGAGTACCTGCTCAGCACCAAGGTGGGCCGGGTGCTGGAGCCCGCCGCCGCGCCGGAGAACGCCAAGCCCTTCGTCGACGAGCTGCCCAACCGACGCATCCTCGATTACTCCGCCGCCGGCACCCGGCGCTCCCTGGAGGACAGCCTGGTGCGCATGGGGGTGGAGCGCATCGACCTGGTGTTCATCCATGACGTATCCGAGGACCAGCACGGCCCGCGCTGGCGCGAGTACTTCGCCGAGGCGATGGCGGGGGCCGCGAAGGAGCTGACGGCGATGCGCGAGGAGGGGCTGATCCGGGGCTGGGGGCTGGGCGTCAACCGGGTGGAACCCTGCCGGCTGGCACTGCAGCAGGCCGACCCGGACCTGTTCCTGCTGGCCGGCCGCTACAGCCTGCTGGATCATCGCGAGGCGCTGGAAACGCTGTTCCCGGCCTGCCTCGAGCGCGGCGTCGGCATCGTCGTCGGCGGGCCGTTCAACTCCGGCGTGCTGGCCGGGGGCGATCACTACGAGTACGACCGCATTCCCGATGAGGTGTGGGACCGTGCGCAGCGGCTGATGGCGTTGTGCGCGCGCTGGGGCATCGACTCGCGGGCGGCGGCGCTGCAGTTCTGCCTGGCCCACCCGGCGGTGCTGTCAGTGATCCCGGGAACCGCGACACCGGCTCGCCCGGCCCAGTACATGGAGCAGGTGCACGCCGAGGTGCCGGCGGCGTTCTGGCGGGCGCTGCGGGAGGAGCATCTGGTGGGCGCGGAGGTGCCGTTGCCGGCGTAGGGGCCGGCGCGGCGCGCGCTCGGAGGACCGGGTCAGATGACCCCGGATTCCTCGTCGTTGATCAGGCGGTTGAGGCCGCCCAGGGCCTCGCGTGCCTGGTTGCGGCTGAGCAGCTTGGATTGCGCGGCCTGGGGCAGGTCGGTGATGCGGATCACGCCCTTGGTCATCAGCAGGCCGATGAGGTCTTCCAGTACCCGGATCATTTCCTGGTCGCTCTGCTTGAGCTGCAGCAGGCTGGCTTCGACCGTCTGGTTGGAGTACCAGGCCAGCACGCGCTGGTCGTCGGCGGGGAGCATGCCGGTGGAGCCTTCGAACTCGGCCGCTTCCACACGCACCAGTTGACCCTGGTCGTCTTGTTGCACGTAGAGCATGGGAACCCCCCTTTCTTCAGGACATGAGCAGACCTGCGCAATCTACACGCGCAGGCAGGCGGGGAAAATGGCAGTGGCGATCCGACCGCTTCCCCGCCGCCGGTTCGCGGCGACGGGGAGGGGCGTTGCGGATCAGTGGTGCTCGGTCTTGACCAGCGGATCGGAGCCTGCGACCAGCGAGCTGACGATCTGCGAGGAGGAGGACCCGTACTGGGTCAGGTCCACGCCTTCGAGCTTGATGGTCACGTCGGCGCCGTTGTTGACGTTGCCGGTGGTGCTCACCTGCAGGGTGCTGGTGGCGGTGTCGACCTTGAGGTAATCGAGGAGGTTGCCGGAGTGCGCGGCATCGGGCAGCAGGTCGCTGAGGTCGATGCGGTCGCCCTGGGCGGCGTTGAAGTCCTTGATCACGTCATTGCCGACATCGCCCGCTTTCCACATGAAGACGTCGGCGCCCGCGCCACCGGTGAGGATGTCGTTACCGATGCCGCCGATCAGCAGGTCGTTGCCGTCGCCACCGTTGAGCAGGTCGTTGCCGCCGTTGCCGTAGAGCACGTCGTGGCCGTTGCCGCCGTTGATGATGTCGGAGTACTTGCTGCCGTTGATCAGGTCGCTGGCTTCGGTGCCGGTGGTGGTCTGGATGGTGTGAACCGCCCAGCCGGTGCTGGTTTCCACGAATTCCTGGCCGCTGGACAGGGTGGTGGCCTGGAACAGCTGGTAGTCGCCGGTACCGAGGGTCTTGTACGCCGAGTCATCGCTGCCGCTGGGCTTGAGCTCGATCTTCAGGGTGGCGGAGCCGCCCTGGTCCCAGTACAGCAGTTCCAGCGCCTGCAAGCCGCCGGTGAGGCTGACGTTCTTGTAGGTGTCGGTGGTGGTGGACTGGATCTTGTCGGCGTTGGCGACGTCCTGGCCATCGATCAGCAGGCGGTAACCGTCGTCCGCCGTGATGCGGATGTCGTAGGTTCCGCCGTTGCCGACGTCGATGAAGCCGTGGGCGCGGATGATGGCGTCACTGGTGTCACCCAGGTTCGCCCCGCCGGCCTTGAGGCTGGAGACGTTGCCGGTACTGGCCGCCGTGAGGAAGTCGTACAGGTTGTTCTGGCTGTTGTTGGACGAGCCGATGGTGGTGCCGCTGGTGACGGTGCGGTTGTCACCCAGGTCGTCGCTGAACACCGGGCTGCCGTTCTTCAGGCCGTAGTCGATGACATTGGCGATGAAGGTGGCGTTGACCGAGCCATTCGCCGCGTTGGTGTTGGAACCCACCAGGCTGCTGTTGTTGCCGGAGCGGCCCTCGATGTAGTTCTCGACCTGGCTCAGGGTGGTGAGGTTCGGCCGGCTGGTGCCGTTCTCGCTGTAGCCCCAGTACTCGCCGGTCAAGCCGCCACCCAGGCTGGTGGTGCCGGTGGCGTCGGCCATGGTGATGGTGTTGGTGGTGTAGCTGGTGTGCTCCACGCCGCCATCGACGATGTTCAGCGTCAGGTGCTGGGACGCCGTGCTG
The DNA here is from genome assembly GCF_012767755.2 of Pseudomonas tohonis. Taxonomy (NCBI): domain Bacteria; kingdom Pseudomonadati; phylum Pseudomonadota; class Gammaproteobacteria; order Pseudomonadales; family Pseudomonadaceae; genus Pseudomonas; species Pseudomonas tohonis. The sequence continues at coordinate 4,033,637 of NZ_AP023189.1, read as the reverse complement.
GCGGTGCTGCCGTTGGGTTCGGTGCTGACCGCCTTGACGTCCAGGCCGATGTCGCCGCGCACGTCACCGGAAACCTGCAGCTTGGCGGTGGCCAGCTGGGCAGCGGTGAGGGTGTACACGCCGTTGACCGCGCTGAGGGTGGTGCCGCCGACGACGATGGTCGAACCGTTGGACAGGTTGCTCAACTGGTAGCTCAGGCTCTCGGAACCGTCGGTGTCGGTCAGTGCGCCGCCGATGTAGTTGGCCAGGGCGATGCTGGTCTTGCCGCTGACGCCGCCATCGCCGGCCACCACGCCCTGGGACGAGGTGAGGGTGATGTTGTCGATCAGCGCGCCACGACCGCTGGAGTCGGTGGAGGTGCCGGCCAGCTTGATGGTCAGGGCCTCGGTGTTGCCGGTGCCGACGAAGCTGAAGTGGATGTTCTCCCAGTTCAGGCTGGTCTGGCTGCTGGTGGAGGCGTATTCGCCCACCAGGGTGCTGCCGAGGTAGACGGCGATCTTGGTGAAGCTGGTGTCGAAGCCCAGGCGACCGGCGTAGTCCAGGTTCAGCTCGTAGACCTTGCCGACCTCGGTGGCGACGTTGCGGGTCACGCCCAGGGTCTGCGACATGGTGCCACCGGCGTCGTTGAGCTCCAGGGCGTCGTTGTTGCCGGTGCCCTGCAGCTTGACGGTGACCATGTTGCCGGCCTGGTTCTGCATGCTGTCGCCGTTGGCCCAGACTTCGAACACGTTCTTGCCGCCGGAGAGCTTGTCGCCGGTGGTGACCAGGCTCCAGTTCTCGAAGGTGGCACTGGTGACGTCCTGCGAGGTGCTGTCGCTGTTCGGCGCGCTTTCCCAGGTGGTGGTGAACAGGTTGGCCGCTGCCGCCGACTTCACGGTGAGCGTCGGGACGTCGGCCACCGGCGCGATGTCGATGCTCATGGTGCTGCTGGCGCTGTTGAGGCTGCCGTCGCTGCCGCTGTACTTGAACTCGGCGTAGGTCTGCTTGTTCAGGCCGACACCGGTGCTGCCGAAGCTGTCGTGGCCGGACTCGTTGGAATCCGGCACGAAGCGCAGGCCGCCGCCATCGATCACCGACTTGGTGACGGTGGTGTTGGCGCTGACATCGGTCCAGGTGTTGCCCACCTTGACCTGCAGCTTGCCTTCGCCCGGCAGGCTCTCGACTTTGATCGACAGGCTGCTGTTGGCATCGACATCGCTGACCTTGAAGTCGCTCCAGCTGAAGACGTAGTTGGTGTCCTCGGCGCCGGTGACGGCAGCGCCTGCGACCACCACGGGTGCTTCGTTGACGTTGGTCACGGCGATGGAGTAGGTCGCCGACTGGGTGCTGCCGTCGGAGCTGGTGGCCAGCACGGTGATGGTGTGGCTGGTGGCGGTCTCGTAGTCGAGCTTGCTGCCATCGGCCACGGTGACCACACCGGTGGTGGCGTTGATCGCGAAGCGGCCACCGGCGTTGTCGGTCAGCGAGTAGGTCACGGTGGTGCCGGCATCGCCGTCCACGCCCAGTACGGTCAGACCCACAGTGGAGCCGTTCGCTGCGTTTTCGGCCACGGTGTTGGTGGCCGGGTTGCTGTCGCTGACCACCACGCCGTTGTCGTTGACGTTGGCGAGGTTGATGGTGAACACCTGGGTGTTGGTGCTGCCATCGGAGCTGGTGACCTTGACGGTGATGTTGTGGCTGGTGGCGGCCTCGTAGTCGAGCTTGCTGCCGTCGGCCACGGTGACCACACCGGTGGTGGCGTTGATCGCGAAGCGGCCACCGGCATTGTCGGTCAGCTCGTACTTGGTGATGGTGGCGCCTGCGTCGCCATCGGTGCCCAGCACGGTGAGGCCGACGGTGGAGCCGTTGGCGGCGTTCTCGACGACGCTGTTGGCCGCCGGGTTGCTGTCGCTGATCACCACGCCGTTGTCGTTGACGTTGGCGAGGTTGATGGTGAACACCTGGGTATTGGTGCTGCCATCGGAGCTGGTGACCTTGACGGTGATGTCGTGGCTGGTGGCGGCCTCGTAGTCGAGCTTGCTGCCATCGGCCACGGTGACCACACCGGTGGTGGCGTTGATCGCGAAGCGGCCACCGGCATTGTCGGTCAGCTCGTACTTGGTGATGGTGGCGCCTGCGTCGCCATCGGTGCCCAGCACGGTGAGGCCGACGGTGGAGCCATTGGCGGCGTTCTCGACGACGCTGTTGGCGGCCGGGTTGCTGTCGCTGATCACCACGCCGTTGTCGTTGACGTTGGCGAGGTTGACGGTGAACACCTGGGTGTTGGTGCTGCCATCGGAGCTGGTGACCTTGACGGTGATGTTGTGGCTGGTGGCGGCCTCGTAGTCGAGCTTGCTGCCGTCGGCGACGGTGACGACGCCGGTGGCCTGGTCGATGGCGAAGCGGCCGCCGGCGTTGTCGGTCAGCTCGTACTTGGTGATGGTCGCGCCGGCATCGCCGTCCACGCCCTTCACGGTCAGGCCGACGGTGGAGCCGTTGGCGGCGTTCTCGACGACGCTGTTGGCTGCCGGGTTGCTGTCGCTGATCACCACGCCGTTGTCGTTGACGTTGGCGAGGTTGATGGTGAACACCTGGGTGTTGGTGCTGCCATCGGAGCTGGTGACCTTGACGGTGATGTTGTGGCTGGTGGCGGCCTCGTAGTCGAGCTTGCTGCCGTCGGCGACGGTGACGACGCCGGTGGCCTGGTCGATGGCGAAGCGGCCGCCGGCGTTGTCGGTCAGCTCGTACTTGGTGATGGACGCGCCGGCATCGCCGTCCACGCCCTTCACGGTGAGGCCGACGGTGGAGCCATTGGCGGCGTTCTCGACGACGCTGTTGGCGGCCGGGTTGCTGTCGCTGATCACCACGCCGTTGTCGTTGACGTTGGTGACGTTGACGGTGACGGTCGCGGTCGCCGGGGTCTTGCCGTCGGTGGCGGTGACCTGCAGCTGGTGCTGGGTGGCGGTCTCGTAGTCCAGGGTCTTGCCGCTGGCCAGGGTGATGACGCCCGTGCTGGAGTTGATGGTGAACAGGCCGTCGTTGTTGCCACCGGTGATGCTGTAGAACAGCGGCTCGCCGTCACGGTCCTGGTCGGTGCCGGTGAAGCGGTCGCTGAGGTCGGCGATGGTGCTGCCGGAGGCGATGTTCTCGGCGAAGCTCACGGTGCTGTTGGCCAGGCCCGGGGCACTGTCCACCGCCGCGACCTGGATGGTCATGGTGTTGGGCGTGGAGAAGGCGCCGCTCTGGTCCTGCACCGAGAAGCTGAAGCTGCTGTTGCCGCTGGCATTGGCCGCCGGGGTGTAGACCAGGGAGGCGATCTGCGCCGCGGTGATGATCATGCCGACGGTGACGGCGTCGTTGCCCAGGGTCAGGCTGCCGCTGGCCGGCAGGCTGTTGATGCGGATGCCCTTGAGGCTGTCGCCGGTATCGACATCGTTGAAGGTGAAGTCGCCGCTGGTGAAGCTGCGCGGGGTGTCTTCGTTGGTGTTGACGGTGTTGTCGGCGCTGGTGGGCGCGTCATTCACCGCATGCACGGTCACCGGCAGGGTCAGGTTGGTGCTGGCCTTGTCGCCGTTGGCGCCTTCGGTTGCGGTCGCGGTGACCTTCAGGTCGAAGGTGCCGTTGTAGTTGGCCGGCGGGGTGATGCTGAGGTTGCCCAGGTTCCAGCTGGTGATGTTCGCGCTGGTATTGCCGCTGGTGGCGGTGAAGCTGTTCACGCCGTCGGTCAGGGAGGCGCCCTCGGGGATCTGCGAGATGCCCACGGAGAGGCTTTCCGAGCCGTCGGTGTCGTTCAGCGAGGCGGTCAGGCGCGACAGCGGGATGCTGCTGTCCTCGTCACCTTCGTTGACGTTGTAGAGCTGGTAGTAGCCCTTGCCGCCGCTGCCATGCAGCTCCGACAGGTGCAGGCCGTTGCCGGCCAGGTCGCTGGGCTTGGTGTAGAGCTGCACGTTGGCGCTGGACAGGTCCTGCACCGGGCCGTTGCCGACCTTGACGTTGACGTCCAGGGTGCCCGGGCCGCTCTGGTTGTGCTGGTAGATGTCCAGGGTGTAGTAGCCGCTCTGCTGGGCGGTGTAGCTGCCGCTGAACTGGCCACTGGAGCCGCCCCAGGTGGCGTTGGCCACGGTGGTGCCACCCACGGAGACGAGCACGCTGTCGTCGCCCGAGCCGCTGAAGGTGTAGGTCTGGCCGGCTTCGAGGTAGATCAGGCCGGAGAGCTTGTTGGCCACGCCGGCGTTGACGCTGTCGATGTGGGCATCGGCCAGGTTGCCGCTGCTGGCGGGGGTGCCGGCGGCGTCGATGGTGCTCTTGAGGGTCGCCGGGTTGGCACCGTTGCCGCCGCTGCCCAGGGCCAGGTTGTTCCAGCTCTGTTGCAGCAGGCCGGTGGCCGCGGGGTTGCCGCTCGGGGCCTGGGCGCCGAGGTTCGGGGCATCGGCCACGGCCTGGATGCCGACCTGGACGGTGGCGGTGCTGTTGCCGCCCTTACCGTCGGTGACGGTGTAGGTGATGGTGTCCGCACCGCTGTAGTTGCCGGTGGGGGTGTAGACCAGCTTGCCGTCGACGATGCTGACGCTGCCGTGCTGCGCGTTGGCGCCGGTCAGGGTCAGGCTGTCGCCGTCGATGTCGCGGTCGTTGGCCAGCACGTCGATGGTGACGGCGGTGTCTTCCAGGGTGGCGGCGGTGTCGTTGACGGCGGTCGGGGCATCGTTGACCGGGTTGACGGTGATGTTGACCACGGTGTCGGTGACACCGCCCTTGCCGTCGCTGACGGTTACCACGAAGCTGTCCGGCCCGTTGTAGTCGCCGTTGGGCTTGTAGGTGTACTCGCCGGTGTTGGGATTGAGGACCAGGGTGCCGTTGGCGGTGCCGGTCTTCAGGGTGTAGGTGAGGCTGTCGCCTTCCGCGTCGGTGGCGGTGATGCGGCTGGTGAGGGTGCCGTCCTCGTCGACGCTGGCGGTGCTGTTGGGCGCTACCGGGGCGTCGTTGACCGGGTTGATGAGGACGCTGACCAGGCTGGTGGTGGTGCCGCCGTGGCCGTCGCTGATGGTGACGGTGAACGAGTCGGTGCCGTTGAAGTCCTTGGCCGGCTGGTAGGTGTAGGTGCCGTCGGCGTTCATCACCACGGTGCCGTGCTGCGGGCCGTTGCCGTTGGCGACGCTGTAGGTGAGGGTGTCGCCGTCCACGTCACGGGCGGTCACGCGGCCGTCGATCGGGGTGTCCTCGTCGGTGGTCAGGAACTGCGGGCCGGAGGTCGGTGCGTCGTTGACCGGGTTCACCTTGACCGTCACCACGGAGTCGGCATAGCCGCCCTTCGGATCGTAGACCCGGATGGTGAAGGAGTCGGTGCCGTTGAAGTCCTTGTTCGGCGTGTAGGTGTACGCGCCGGTGACGGTGTTGAGCAGGATCGAGCCGTGGGCGACGCCGGACTGGATCACGTAGCTCAGCTTGTCGCCGTCCACGTCGGTGGCGACGATCTGGCCGCTGACGCTCTCGTCTTCGTTGGTTTCCTTGGCCTGGTTGGCGGTCTCCGGGGCGTCGTTGTACGGCTGGACGTTGATGCTGACCAGGCTGATGGTCACGCCGCCGTGGCCGTCGCTGACGGTGACGGTGAAGGCGTCGGTGCCGTTGTAGTCCTTGGCGGGTGTGTATGTGAAGGTGCCGTCGGCGTTGAGCGTGACGGTGCCGTGCTGCGGGCCGTTGCCGTTGGCGATGGTGTAGGTGAGGGTGTCACCGTCCACGTCGCGGGCATCGATCTTGGCGATGACGGCGTTGTCCTCGACGGTGTTCAGGAACAGCGGGCTGGCGGTCGGCGCATCGTTGACCGGGTTGACCTTGACCGTCACCACGGAGTCGGCATAGCCGCCCTTCGGATCGTAGACCCGGATGGTGAAGGAATCGGTGCCGTTGTAGTCCTTGTTCGGCGTGTAGGTGTATTCGCCGGTCACGGTGTTGAGCAGGATCGAGCCGTGGGCGACACCGGACTGGATCACGTAGCTCAGCTTGTCGCCGTCCACGTCGGTGGCGACGATCTGGCCGCTGACGCTCTTGTCTTCGTCGGTTTCCTTGGCCTGGTTGGCGGTTTCCGGCGCGTCGTTGAACGGCTGCACGGTGATGCTGACCAGGCTGGTGGTGACGCCGCCCTTGCCGTCGCTGACGGTGACGGTGAAGGCGTCGGGGCCGTTGTAGTCCTTGGCGGGTGTGTAGGTGAACGTGCCGTCGGCGTTGAGCGTGACGGTGCCGTGCTGCGGGCCGTTGCCGTTGGCGATGCTGTAGGTGAGGGCGTCACCGTCCACATCGTTGGCGTAGACCTTGGCGGTGACGGCGTTGTCTTCGACCGTGATCAGGTCCACCGGGCTGGTGGTGGGGACGTCGTTCACCGGGTTGACGGTGATCCGCACCACGGCGTCGACCACGCCGCCCTTGCCATCGTTGACGGTGACGGTGAAGGAGTCCGGGCCGTTGTAGTTGGCGTTGGGCTTGTAGCTGTACTCACCGGTGGCCGTGTCGAGCACCAGCGTACCGTTGCTGGTACCGGACTTCAGGGTGTAGGTGAGGGTGTCGCCATCGGCATCGGTGGCGTTGAGTCGGCTGTCGAGGGTGGTGTCCTCGTCCAGGCTCACCGTGGTGCCGTTCACCACCGGCAGGTCATTGACCGGGTTCACCGCGAGGGCGACCTGGCCGCTGACGGTGGCGGTGCCGTCGTTGACGCTGTAGGTGAAGCTGCCCACGGCCTGGCCGGCGGTGTAGTCGGCCGGCGCGTTGTACTTCAGGCCTTGCAGCTGCGCACTGGTGAGAGTCTGCCCGTTGGTGAGGGCGGTGCCATCGGCCAGGGTCACGCTGCCCAGGGTGGGCAGGCCGGTCACGGTGATGGTGAGGCTGTCGCCATCGGCATCGGTCGGGGCCTTGAGGCCCAGGTCGGTGCCGACGCTCTCTTCGTTGACGGTGAGGCTGGCGCTGTCCACAACCGGGAGGTCGTTCACCGGATTGACGCCCAGGGCGACCTGGCCGCTCACGGTGGCGGTGCCGTCGTTGACGCTGTAGGTGAAGCTGCCCACGGCCTGGCCGGCGGTGTAGTCGGCCGGTGCGTTGTACTTCAGGCCTTGCAGCTGGGCGCTGGTCAGGCTCTGGCCATTGGTCACGGCGGTGCCGTCGGCCAGGGTCACGGCCCCCACGGTGGGCAGGCCGGTCACGGTGATGGTGAGGCTGTCGCCGTCGACATCGGTCGGGGCCTTGAGGCCCAGGTCGGTGCCGACGCTCTCTTCGTTGACGGTCAGGCTGGTGCTGTCGACGACCGGCAGGTCGTTCACCGGGGTGACGCCCAGGGTGACCTGGCCGTTCACGGTGGCGGTGCCGTCGTTGACGCTGTAGGTGAAGGAACCCACGGCCTGGCCGGCGGTGTAGTCGGCCGGCGCGTTGTACTTCAGGCCTTGCAGCTGGGCGCTGGTCAGGCTCTGGCCATTGGTCACGGCGGTGCCGTCGGCCAGGGTCACGGTGCCGAGCGTCGGCAGGCCGGTGACCTTGATGGTCAGCGGGTTGCCATCGACATCGGTCGGGGCCTTCAGGCCCAGGTTGGTGCCGACGCTTTCCTCGGCGACGGTGAGGGAGGTGCTGTCGACCACCGGTGCATCGTTCACCGGCTTGACGCCCACGGTGACGGTGGCGGTATCGGTGCCGCCGTGGCCGTCGCTCACGGTGTAGGTGAAGGAGCCGGTGCCGTTGAAGTTCGGTGCGGGGGTGAACACCACCTTGCCGTTGACCAGTTCCACGGTGCCGTTCTTGGCGCCCTGGACGCTGAGGATGGTCAGCGAGTCGCCGTCGACATCGGTGTCGTTGCCCAGCAGGGTGGAGGGCTCGATGGTCAGCGGCTGGTCTTCGTTGGTGGTCAGTACGTCGTTGCCGGCCTGGGTCAGCTGGCTGCCGCCGACCACGGTGTAGGTGCCGCCTTCCGGACGCAGTTCGACCTTGAGCTGGGCCTGGCCGCCCTGGTCCCAATAGACGATCTGGATGTTGTGGGCACCGCTTTCGGCAATGGTGAAGGTGGCCGATTCGCGCGCGGTCGGGCCCTGGTTGCCGTTGTATTCGGCGACCACCTTGCCGTCGATGACGATGCTGAAGCCGTCGTCGGCGGTCACCTTGAACTGGTAGGTGCCGGCGGCGAGGCTGATCTGGCCGGTGAGCTGGATGATGGCGTCCGAGCTGTTCGCCGGGTCGGTGTTCAGGGAGCCGGCGTCGGCACCGAGGAACTTCTGCAACTGCTGGTCGCCGCCCAGGTTGCTGGACACGCCGTTGCCGTAGTTGAGCTCGGTGGCGGTGAAGGTGGCGCTGGGGGTGCGGCCGGCGATGAAGGCGGTGACGCCGGCGAGGTTCTCCAGGTTGCCGCCGTCGGTGCCTTCGCGGTAGGCGTAGTAGTTGCCCTTGAGGCCGGCGATGACGCCGAAGTCGTCGTTGGCCACCGGTGCATCGTTGATCGGGTTGACGCCCAGGGTGACCTTGCCTTCGACGGTGGTGGTGCCGTCGTTGACGCTGTACTTGAACTCGCCGACGGGGTCGCCGGCCTTGTAGTCGGCCGGGGCGTTGTATTTCAGGCCCTGCAGCTCGGCGCTGGTCAGGGTCTGGCCGTTGGTCACCGGGGTGCCGTTGGCCAGGGTCACGGTGCCGACGGTGGGCAGGCCGCTGACTGTGATGGTCAGGACGTTGCTGGTGTCGACGTCGGTCGGGGCGGCGATGTTCAGCGCGGTGCCGACGCTTTCCTCGTCGACGGTGACGCTGGTGTCGGTGACCACCGGGGCGTCGTTGCGGCCCTCGATGGTGACCGAAGCGTTGGCGCTGGTGACGCCGCCGTGGCCGTCGCTGACCTCGTAGCTGTAGGTGAGGACGACCTTCTCACCCACGGCCAGGTAGTCGTACTTGGACGGGTCGATCTTCAGGCTGTTGGTGGCGGCATCGAAGGTGACGCCGGACGCATCGCCGGTGCCGACCTGCTGGACGTTGCCGACGCTGAGGACGTCGTTGGCGTCTTCGTCGGAGGCGTGCTGCAGCAGGTCGAGGCTGTAGGCGGACGCGTCTTCGTGGGTCAGGGTGGTGGCGACACCGCTCACCACCGGGGCGTCGTTGCTGCCGGTGAGGGTGATGGTGACGTCACGGGAGACCGGGGCGCCGCTGCTGTCGGTGACGGTGACGCGGTAGACCAGGGTGACGGTCTCGCCGGCGCCCAGGTAGTCCAGCGCGCCGGCGGCGACGCTGTAGTTCCAGTGCACGGAGCCCTGGCCGTCGCCCTGGGCGGTATCGCTGATGCTGGCGCTGAGGTTGCCCAGCACGTTGACGGCCTGGCCGTTGCCGTCCTTCGCGCTGACCAGCTCGGTGCCGATGCTGTGGGTGTTGCTCAGGTCGGCGTCGCTGAAGCCGAAGTCGCCGCTGGCGGTCAGGCTGCCGGCGTTCTCGCCGGGCACGCCATCGGCGCGCTCGGTGACGGCGCCGCTCTGCACGGTGCTTTCCAGCACGGGCGCGTCGTTGCGGCCTTCGATGGTGATGGTGGCGGTGGTGGGGGTGACGCCACCGTTGTTGTCGACCACGTCGTAGCTGTAGGTGAGCACCAATTTCTCGCCGGCGGCGAGGTAGTTGTAGGCGTTCGGGTTCACCTGCAGGCCGTTGCCGCTGAGGGTCACGCCCGAGGCGTCCTGGGTGCCGACCTGCTTGAAGTTGCTGATGCCCAGCACGTCGCTGAGGTCGACGTCGCTGGCCTTGTCCAGCAGGTCGACGCTGAAGGAGGCGGCGTCCTCGTTGCTGTCCACGGCGATGGCACTGCTGACCACCGGTGCATCGTTGACGCCGTCGATGGTGACGGTGGCGCTGGTGGTCACCAGGCCGCCCTTGCCGTCGCTGACCTGGTACTCGTAGGTGAGCACGACGCTTTCGCCCTTGGCCAGGTAGTTGTACCGGGACGGGTCGACCACCAGGGTGTTGCCCTGGAGGGTCACGCCGCTGGCGTCGTTGCCGCTGGTTTCCCTGACGTTGACGGCGCTGAGCACGTCCTTGGCGTCGGCATCGCTGGCCTTGGCCAGGAGGTCGATCACCTGGCCGGCGGCATCCTCGTTGGTGCCGTGGGTGATGGCGCCGCTCACCACCGGGGCGTCGTTGACGCCGGTGACGGTGATGGTCAGGGTGCTGCCGCTGGAGAGCTTGCCGTCGGTGGCGGTGAAGGGGACCTGGATGACCAGCTGCTCGCCCTGGCCCAGGGCCTGGTAGGCGGCGTTGCTCGGGTCGAAGGTCCAGGTGCCGTCGGCGTTCAGGCTGAAGCCGGCCGGGGCGGGGTTGTTCAGGGTGAAGGTGAGGGTGTCGCCGTCGACATCGGTGGCGGCGAGCTTGCCGCCGATGGCCGGGGCGTCCTCGAAGGTGCTGTCGCTGGTGGGGGTGGCCACCGGGGCGTCGTTCACCGGGGTGATGTTGAGGGTGATGCTGTCGGTGTCGCTCAGCTTGCCGTCGCTGGTGCTGATGGTCAGGGTGTCCTGGCCGTTGTAGTTGGCGGCCGGGACGTACTTCAGGCCCTGCAGGGCGGCGTTGATGGCCGCCTGGGAGCCGGACAGGGTGATGCTGCCGGTGCCGTTGCCGCTGTAGGTCAGGCCGTTGGCGAGGATCGGGCCGAGGGTCAGCACGCCGTGCTCGACGCTGAGGGTGGTGGTCAGCTTGTCGCCGTCCACGTCGCTCACGCTGACGCTGTTGTTGCCGAGGATGCTGAAGACCTTGCTGCCGTCCTCGGCCAGGGTCTGCGCGCCTGGGGTGGCGTTGACCGGGGCGTCGTTGACCGGGGTGATGTCGAACTTGAGGGTGGCGGTGCTGGCGAGGCTGCCGTCGCTCAGGGTGTAGGTGACGCTCGGGACCGGGCCGTTGTAGTCCTTGGCCGGTTCGAAGGTGAAGTCACCGTTGGCCTTGATGGTCAGCTTGCCGGTGCCCAGCAGGTCGAGGGTCCCGCCCGCATTGGCACTGACGAAGGGGAGGCCGGTGATGCTGAACTTGGTCACGACCAGGGCGTCGCCGTCCACGTCCTTGTCGTTGGCCAGGACGTTGCCGGTGGCGGTCTGGTCTTCGTTCAGGGTGACGCTGTCGTTGACGCCGACCGGGGCATCGTTGACCGGGGCGACGGTGATGGTGGCGGTGGCCTTGCTGGCGGACACGGCGCCGTTGTTGTCGACGGCGCTGTACTCGAAGGTGGTGGTGCCGTTCCAGTCCTTGGCCGGGACGAAGTACACCGGGCCGGTGACGCTGTCGCCGGCCTTCAGGGCGGTACCGCCGTTGGCGCCGGCGTACAGGGTGCCGTTGGCGGGTACGGAGCCGATGGTGTAGCCGGTGACGGTGCCATCGACATCGCTGCCGGACAGGTTCACCTGGATGCGCGCGGCCTGGTCTTCGTTGCCCGAGGCGCTGACGGCATTGGCCACCGGCGCGTCGTTGGTGCCGGTGAGGGTGATGGTCAGGGTGCTGTCGGCGGTGGCGCCGTGCTCGTCGGTGACGGTGACCGGTACCGTGATGACCAGTTGCTCGCCACCTTTGAGGTAGTCGTAGGCGGCGTTGCTGGCGTCGAAGGTCCACTTGCCGTCGCTGCCCAGGGTCAGGCCGGCGACGTTGGCGGTGGTGCTGAAGGCGAGGACGGCGCCGTCATCGACGTCGGCGGCGGCGATCTGGCCGTTGATCTGGCCGTCGCCTTCATTGGCGGCGGCGGTGGCAGCGGTGATGGTCGGCTTGTCGTTCACGCCGGTGACGGTGATGGTCAGCGTGCTGCTGCTGGAGAGCTTGCCGTCGGTGGCGGTGAAGTTGATGGTCAGGGTGGTGGACGCGCCTTCGGCCAGGTGCTGGTAGTCGGCGTGGCTCGGGTCCAGGGTCCAGGTGCCATCGGCATTGAGGGTGAAGCCGCCGGGGAGGGCGCCCTTGGGGCTGTAGGTCAGGGTGTCGCCGTCGACGTCGGTGGCGGCCAGCTTGCCGCCGATCACGGGCGCGTCTTCGGTGGTGGCCTCGCTGGTCGGAGTGGCCACCGGCGCGTCGTTCACCGGCTTGATGGTGAGGGTGACGCTGTCGCTGTCGCTCAGCTTGCCGTCGGTGGTGTTGATGGTCAGGGTGTCCTGGCCGTTGTAGTCCTTGGCCGGGACGTACTTCAGGCCCTGCAGGGCGGCGTTGATGGCCGCCTGGCTGCCCACCAGGGTGATGCTGCCGGTGCCGTTGCCGCTGAAGGACACGCCGCCGCTCAGCGGGCCGAGGGTCAGCGCGCCGTGTTCGACGGAGAGGGTGGTGGTCAGCTGGTCGCCGTCCACGTCCCGCACCGCGATGCTGTTGCCGCTCAGCAGGCTGAAGGTCTTGCTGCTGTCTTCGTTCAGGGTCTGGGCGCCGGGGACGGTGTTGACCGGGGCGTCGTTGACCGGGGTGATGTCGAAGGTGAGGGTGGCGGTGCTGGTGAGGCTGCCGTCGCTCAGGGTGTAGGTGATGGATGGCACCGGGCCGTTGTAGTCCTTGGCCGGGGTGAAGGTGAAGTCGCCGTTGGCCTTGATGGTCAGCTTGCCGATGACCAGGTCGGCGGTCTCGCCGGCCTTGAAGCTGACGAAGGGCAGGTTGGTCAGGCTGAACTTGGTGACGGTCAGGCTGCTGTTGTCGACGTCCGTGTCATTGGCCAGCACGTTGCCGGTGGCGACGCTGTCTTCGTCCAGGGTGATCTTGTCGGCCACGCCCACCGGCGCATCGTTGGTGCCGTTGATGGTGACGGTGACGCTGGTCTTGGTGCCGTCGGCGGCGGAAACCTCGAAGGTCTCGGTCAGCTTGTCGCCGACGTTCAGCTCGTTGTAGGCGGAGCTGGCGGTGTAGGTCCACTTGCCATCGGTGCCGATGCTGAAGCTGCCATAGGTGCCGGCGACGTTGCTCTGGGCAACGAAGGTGGCGGGGTTGTCGACATCGCTGATGGTCAGGGTGCCATTGGCGGTGGCCGGGGCGTTGGTCTCGGTCAGCTGCACGTCGGCGCTGCTGAGGACGGCAGCGTCGTTGGTGCCGTTGATGGTCACGGTGACGCTGGTCTGGGTGCCGTCGGCGGAGACGACCTTGAAGGATTCGCTGTAGGACTGGCCGACGTTCAGCTCGTTGAAGGCCGAGTTGGCGACATAGGTCCAGTTGCCGGCGGCGTCGATGTTGAAGGTGCCGTAGGTGCCGGCGACGTTGGCCTGGGCGACGAAGGTGGCCGGGCTGTCGACATCGCTGATGGACAGGGTGCCGCCGGTGCTCAGGGCGTCGTTGGTCTCGGTCAGCTGCACGTCGGCGCTGCCGAGGATGGCGGGGTCGTTCACGCCGGTGACGGTGACGGTCAGGGTGTTGGTGGCCTGGGCGCCGTGCTCGTCGGTGACGATGTAGGCGATGGTGACGGTGGTGGTCTGGCCTTCGGCCAGGGACTGGTAGGCGGCGTCGCCAGCGTCGAAGGTCCAGCTGCCGTCGGTGTTCAGGGTGAAGCCGGCCGGGGCCTTGCCGTCGACCGCATAGGACAGGGTCGCGCCCTTGTCGGCGTCGGTGGCCACCAGGTTGCCGGTGATGCTCTGGTCTTCGGTGACCGCCGCGGTGGTGGCGGTGGCGATCGGGGTGTCGTTGGTGCCGGTGAAGTTGATGGTGATGACGCGGGTGTCGCTGGCGCCGGAGGGGTCCTTCACGGTCACGGTGAAGTTCTCGCTGGCGGTCTCGCCCAGGGCCAGGCCATTCACCTTGGCGGCGTCGACCACATAGGTGTAGCTGCCGTCGGCGTTGACGGTCAGTTCGCCGTAGGCGCCCTTGGCGCTGCCGCTCCAGGTCAGGTTGGTGTCGTCGACGTCGGTGGCGGCCAGTTGGCCCTTGATGTCGGCGAAGGTGTCGGCGGCGGCGGTGTCGTCGACGCTGGCTTCATAGGTACCGCTGGCGACGGGGGCGTCGTTGACCGGGTTGATGCCGACGTTGACGGTCAGCGGGGTGGAGGCGCCGCGGCTGTCGCTCACGGTCACCTCGAAGCTGTCGCTGCCGTTGTAGTCCTGGCTCGGGGTGTAGGTCCAGGTGCCGTCCGGGTTCAGCGCCAGGGTGCCATTGGCCGGGCCACGGGTGACGGAGAAGGTCACAAGGTCACCATTGGCGTCACGGCTGGTGAAGGTGCCGCTGAGCGGGATGTCTTCGTCGGTGACCAGGTTGAAGGTGGTGATCGGCGCGCCGGAGCCGTCGGTGAACTCGGGGGCGACGTTCTGCAGCGGGTCCTGGGTGTCGCCGTCGGCGGCGCCCTGGAAGGCCAGGCCCTGGGTCTCGAAGCCGACGTTGGGGTCGACGCGCTCGCCGGTGGCATCGAGCAGGACGAAGCTGTGGCTGCCGCCCGCGGCACCGCCACCTGCCGCGCCGCCAGCGGCGGGGGCACCTGCCGCGGTGGCTTCGAAGGCTTGGGTCGGGTCGACGCCGGCGGCGATGGCCTTCTGCAGTTCCTCGGCGCTGGGCGCCTGGCTGGCCGGCTTCTCGTCGGTGCTCTGGGGCGCGATGTCGGCGCCGCTCCACTGGGTGTCGCGACCCAGGTCGACCAGCTTGCCGTCAGGCAGTTCGAGGGTGACCATGCCGGCCGCGCCGGTGACCAGCTGCTCGCCCTGGAAGATACGATCACCCTCTATGAGCTGGCGTTGCACACCCTCCGGGGAGACTGCAACAACTTGGCCGACAACGCTCTTGACGATTGCAACGACACTGCTCATGGGGGTGACTCTCCTGGTTTGGCTCTAGCTTCGGCGTGCTGCTTCGGTGCTCTACGAAGAGCCGTTTCGATGCAGGCATTCCCTTGTTAAAGGTGGTATTTTTTTGTCGTCAATTATTTGGCTTATCGCGTTTTGCTATTAAGTTTATGCCAATGTATTGACCAATTGGCATCCATCCTAAACAATCGTTTTCGTAATGTCACTTTGATATTCGATGGCCGTCCGGATTTTTTCAATGAGACTTGGGTCACGGTTTTCTGCTCCGTCCGAGCGAGGTTGATGCCAATTTCATGACGGTGATTTCGGCCTTCCAAATACTGTCTTCAACACTCTGATAAGGATGCCAATCCATGCGTCTGCGTTTTGCTTGTGTCGTGCCCCTCGCCCTTGCTGCAAGTCTCCCTCTTCATGCCCAGACGCTTTCCGAAGCCATGCAGCGCGCATTGGATGTCCACCCCGAAGTCCAGGCCGGCATCAACAGCCGCATGTCCGCCGACTACCAGCTGAAGGCCGCCAAGGGCGGTTACCTGCCCAGGGTCGACCTGCTCGGCGGCTACGGCCGTGAAGGCTCCGACAACACCACCACCCGCGGCCAGGGCGACCACTGGAAGACCATGACCCGTGGCGAATCGTCGCTGCGCCTGCAACAGATGGTCTTCGACGGCTTCGCCACCTCCAACGAGGTCGCCCGCCAGCAAGCCACAGTCAATTCCCGTGCCTACTCGCTGCTCGGTACGTCGGAAAGAACCGCGCTGGACGTCGCGCAGGTCTACATCGATGTGCTGCAGCGCGAGGAGATGGTTCGTCTCGCCGAAGCCAACCTGAAGAGCCACCAGCGCATCTATGACCAGATCAGCCTGCGCAGCAGCCGCGGCGTCGGTCGTCTGGCCGACCAGGACCAGGCCGAAGCGCGCCTGGCCCAGGCCCGCAACAACCTGATCACCGAGCAGACCAACCTGGCCGACGCCCGCACCAACTTCTACAGCGTAGTCGGCATCGATCCGGTCGACCTGAGCGAACCGGCCGGCCTCGCCGGCCAACTGCCCGCCGACATCGCCGAAGCCCGCCAGACCCTCCTGGCCAACAGCCCGATCCTGCGTTCCGCCGAATCCGACGTGGCGGCTGCCGAGAAGCAGTACGACGCGGCCAAGTCCTTCTTCTACCCGCGCTTCGACGCCGAGCTGTCCCGTGGCGCCGACAACGACCTGGACGGCCAGGACGGCCACGTCAACGAATGGCAGGCCATGCTGCGCATGCGCTACAACCTGTTCGCCGGCGGCAGCAACAAGGCCGACCTGGAATCCAAGGCCTACCAGATCAACCAGGCCCTGGACATCCGCAACAACGCCCTGCGCGTGCTCAACGAAGACCTGGGGCTGTCCATGAACGCCCTGGCCAACGCCCGTGAACAAATCCCGATCGCCCAGCAATACGTCGACTACAGTACCCGTGTGCGCGAGTCCTACCAGAAGCAGTTCAGCATCGGCGAACGCACCCTGCTGGACCTGCTGGACAGCGAGAACGAACTGTTCACCGCCTCCCGCCGTCTGGTGGAAATTCGCCACCTCGAACTGTTTACTCAGTACCGGATCAAGGCGACCATTGGCGAGCTGCTGAAGAGCCAGGGCGTCGTCGCGCCGATGGCCTCCGTCGTCCAGTCCGAACTCAAGCCCGAGGCGACCCTGCCGGGCCTGAACTGAGACTTCACCCGTCCCTGAAGAGAAAGAGTGTCCAAGCGTGGATCCAGAAGTCAGCCGAGCCCCCTTCAACAACGATCCACGCGGTCAGCTAGATGATCCACTCCTGGACAGCCTGCTTTCCCTCTGCCTGCAACACCAGCGGCCGGCCAGCCGGGCCATGCTCACCGCCGGCCTGCCGCTGCCCGGCCAACGCCTGACCCCCGAGCTGCTGCCCCGTGCGGCGGCCCGGGCGGGCCTGCAGGGGCGCCTGCTGCAACGCAAGCTGGAACAGATCCCGGCGATCGCGCTGCCGGCGCTGCTGCTGCTCAAGGAAGGGCGCTGCGCCCTGTTGCTGGCCTGGGAGGAGAACGGCGACGCGCGCCTGCTGCTCAGCGAAAGCGATGGCGGCGAAGTGCGGGTCAAGCGCGAGCTGCTGGCCCAGGACTATGCCGGCCAGTCCTTCTTCGCCCAGCCGCAGCACAAGTTCGACATCAACCACGGCAGCCTGATACCCCGGGCGCGCCACTGGTTCCGCGACACCCTCAAGCGTTCGCGCTGGCTCTATATAGATGCCGTGGCCGCCAGCCTGCTGATCAACCTGATCGGCCTCGGTGCGCCGTTGTTCGTCATGAACGTCTACGACCGCGTGGTGCCCAACCAGGCCGCCGCCACCCTCTGGGTGCTGGCCATCGGCATCTCCGGCGCCTACCTGTTCGACCTGCTGCTCAAGACCATGCGCGGGCTGTGCCTCGATCTCGCCGGCAAGAAGACCGACATGATCATCTCGGCCACCCTGTTCGAGCGCATCGTCGGCATGGCCATGAAGCACCGCCCCGCGCGGGTCGGCAGCTTTGCCCAGAACATCCACGAGTTCCAGTCGCTGCGGGACTTCCTCGCCTCGCTGACCATGACCAGCGTGATCGACCTGCCGTTCACCCTGCTGATCCTCCTGGTGATCGGCATCCTCGGCGGCCACCTGGTGTGGATCCCCGTGGTCGCCTTCGCCCTCGCGCTGACCATCGGCTGGCTGCTGCAGAAGCCCCTGGTGGAGACCATGGACCGCACCATGGCGCTCTCCGCCGAGCGCCAGTCCAGCCTGATCGAGACCCTGGCCGGCCTCGATGCGGTCAAGGTCAACAACGCCGAGAGCGAGCGCCAGTACCTCTGGGAGCAGACCATCGGCACCCTCGGCCGCCTCGAGCTGCGGGTGAAGATGCTGTCCAGCCTGTCGCTCAACATCACCCTGCTGATCCAGCAGCTGGCCGGCGTGGTGATGATCGTCGCCGGCGTCTACCTGATCATCGCCGGCGACCTCAGCATGGGCGGCCTGATCGCCTGCTACATGCTCAACGGCCGCGCCCTCGGCCCGATGACCCAGCTTTCCGGGCTGATCACGCGCTACCAGCAGGCGCGCCTGACCATGCACTCGGTCAACCACATGATGGAACTGCCGCAGGAGCGCCACGAGGACGAGCGTCCGCTGACGCGCCAGACCCTGCAGGGCGCCATCGAGATGCGCCAGCTCGAGTTCACCTACCCGAACCAGCAGGCCCCGGCGCTCAGCAACATCAACCTGATCGTCCGCCCCGGCGAGAAGATCGGCATCGTCGGCCGCAGCGGCTCGGGCAAGAGCTCCCTGGCCAAGCTCATCGTCGGCCTCTACCAGCCCGATTCCGGCAGCCTGCTGATCGACGGCGTCGACGTGCGCCAGCTCGATGTCAGCGACCTGCGCCACAACATCGGCTACGTGCCCCAGGACATCCAGCTGCTGGCCGGCACCCTGCGCGACAACCTGGTTTCCGGCGCCCGCTACGTCGAGGACGAACTGGTGCTGCAGGCGGCCGAGCTGTCCGGCGTCCACGAATTCGTGCGCCTGCACCCGCAGGGCTACGAGCTGCAGGTCGGCGAGCGCGGGCAGAACCTGTCCGGCGGCCAGCGGCAGAACGTCGCCCTGGCCCGCGCACTGCTGCTCGACCCGCCCATCCTGTTGCTGGACGAGCCCACCAGCTCCATGGACAACACCGGCGAGGAACGCCTCAAGCAGCGCCTCAACGCGGTGATCGCCAACAAGACCGTGCTGCTGGTCACCCACCGTGCCTCCATGCTTTCGCTGGTGGACCGCCTGCTGATCGTCGACAAGGGACAGATCATCGCCGACGGCCCGAAGGATGCCGTGATGGAAGCGCTGAAGAAGGGGCAGATCAGTGTCGCGTAAGTCTCCGCTCCACTCG
This sequence comes from Pseudomonas tohonis, assembly GCF_012767755.2. Taxonomy (NCBI): domain Bacteria; kingdom Pseudomonadati; phylum Pseudomonadota; class Gammaproteobacteria; order Pseudomonadales; family Pseudomonadaceae; genus Pseudomonas; species Pseudomonas tohonis. Next base: position 4,015,031 of record NZ_AP023189.1, on the reverse strand, counting down.
CTGCTGGACTATTTCAAGGGGCGCGAAGACCTGTCCGGCCAGCCCCTGCCGGAAGTCAGCAAGGCGCTGGTCGAAGACGCGCCCCGCGTGGTGCGCCTGACCATCTGGACGCTGATCGGCTTCACCCTGTTCCTCGGCTTCTGGGCCCACTTCGCCGAGATCGACGAAGTCACCCGGGGCGAAGGCAAGGCCATTCCCTCGTCCAAGCTGCAGAAGATCTCCAACCTCGAAGGCGGCATCGTCTCCGAGATGTTCGTGCACGAAGGGCAGGTGGTCGAAGTGGGTGACCCGCTGTTGCGCCTGGACGCCACGCGCTTCCAGTCCAACGTCGGCGAGACCGATGCCGACCGCGTCGCCATGGCCCTGCGCGTCGAGCGCCTGAGCGCCGAAGTGGAGGGCCGCGAGCTGGCCATCGACGACACCCTGCGCGCCAAGGCCCCCGGCCAGGCGCAGAGCGAGGAAGCGCTGTTCCGCAGCCGCCAGCAACAGCTGCGCGACGAGGTCGCCGGCCTTGAGGAACAACTGGTACAGAAGCAGCAGGAACTGCGCGAGTTCGCCTCCAAGCAGGGCCAGTACCGCAACAGCCTGGAGCTGCTGCGCCAGGAGATCGCCATCTCCGAACCCCTGGTGGCCGACGGCGCGATCTCCAAGGTCGAGGTGCTGCGCCTGCGTCGCGCCGAGGTGGAGAACCGTGGCCAGCTCGAAGCCACCAACCTGGCCATTCCCCGCGCCGAGTCGGCGATCAAGGAAGTGGAGCAGAAGATCGCCGAGACCCGCTCGCGCTTCCGCAGCGAGGCGCTCACCCAGCTCAACGAGGCACGCACCGACCTGAGCAAGGCCGAGGCCACCGGCAAGGCACTGGAGGACCGGGTCAACCGCACCCTGGTCACCTCCCCGGTGCGCGGCATCGTCAAGCAACTGCTGGTCAACACCATCGGCGGGGTGATCCAGCCGGGCAGCGACCTGGTGGAGATCGTGCCGCTGGACGACACCCTGCTGGTGGAGGCGCGCATCCGGCCCCAGGACATCGCCTTCCTCCACCCAGGGCAGAAGGCCATGGTCAAGTTCACCGCCTACGACTACACCATCTACGGCGGCCTGCAGGCCGACCTGGAGCAGATCGGCGCGGACACCATCACCGACGAGGACGGCAACAGCTTCTACCTGATCAAGCTGCGCACCCGCAAAAGCCACCTGGGCAGCGACGATAAACCGTTGCTGATCATCCCCGGCATGGTCGCCTCGGTGGACATCATGACCGGCAAGAAGAGCATCCTCAGCTACCTGCTCAAGCCCATCATCCGCGCCCGCGCCGAGGCCCTGCGCGAGCGCTGATGCCCGCACGCCGTGCCGATGCCGGCACGGCGCACCCGGCCTCGCCACATCCCGTCACGCGCCAGTGGACAGCCCGCCGGCCATCTCGTAGCGTTCGCTCCATCGCCGCAATCGCGCAAGGAGCATCACCATGGACGCATTCATGCAGGCCGCCATCGACGAAGCCCGCCAGGGGCTTGCCGAGGGCGGCATCCCCATCGGCTCGGTCATCGTCCACAAGGGCCGCATCATCGGTCGTGGCCACAACCGCCGGGTCCAGGAAGGCAGCGCCATCCGCCATGGCGAGATGGACGCCTTCGAGAACGCCGGCCGCCAGCCCGCCAGCGTCTACCGCGAGTCGGTGCTCTACACCACGCTGTCGCCGTGCTCCATGTGCAGCGGCGCGATCCTCCTCTACGGCATCCCGCGCATCATCGTCGGCGAGAACCGCACCTTCCTCGGCGAGGAAGAACTGCTGCGCTCCCGTGGCGTCGAGGTCGAGGTGCTGCAGGACGAAACCTGCATCGCCCTGATGGAGGACTTCATCCAGGCCCGCCCGGAGCTCTGGAACGAAGACATCGGCGAATAGCCCCGCCCGGTACAAGGACGTACGCATGCCACCCACGCCCCTCCCGGCCAGCCGTCGGTGCCGGCCATGAGTGCTTCCCGATGCTCCGTCCTCGTTGCGTTGCGCACGTTCTGCTACCTGATGTTCGGGGTGCTCACGGCCCTGCCGCTGGCGCTGCTCTCCCTGCTGTTGCCCTGGCAGGGGCATCTGCTCTCGGCGTTTCTGCTGCTGGGCGCCTGGGCGGGCACCGCCGGCCTGGTGCGTGCGCTGGTGATCGAGCCGGCCAGGGCCTCGCTGCCGGGCAACCTGATCACCTGCGCGCTGCTGCTGATCGGCATACGCACCCTGCTGTTCGGGCTGCTGCTCGACCCGGGCCAGGAAAGCCTGCGCCAGGGCGACCCGGAACCGACGTTCGACCTGCGGATGCTGGGCCTGCTGGCGATGTTCTACGGCCCGATACTGGTCGCCCTGCATTACCTGGCGCGCGTGGCCAGGGCCCTCTACCGCAACGCCGATTGCCAGGGCCTGCGCCTGCTCGCCGGCCTGGCTTTCTTCATCGTGCTGCTCCCGCAACTGCTCAAGCTCGCCTGGCCGACGCTGCATCCCGTGATCATGCAGGCCATCGAGATCTCCACACTCCTGCCATCCGGGGATTGACCATGAAGCCCGCATCGCTCGCCCTGCTGCTCGCCACGCTGCTGCTTGCCGCCAACGCCGGCGCCGCCGATTACCGTCTCGACGACCTCTACGGCCCCTGGTGCCTCAAGGGCCTGGCCCCGACCCAGGATGGCGAACGCGAACCCGACAACTCCACCTACGACTTCACCCGCGAGGGCACCCTCGACTACAGCATGGGCGGCTTCACCCAGAGCGGTGCCTATCGCGTAGAGGGCGACACCATCAGCACCGAGGGCATGGGCCACTACAGCATCGTCTCCATCGGCGAACGGGAAATGGTGCTGCGCTACATGGGCTACTTCTTCTTCCAGCGCGGGGCGTGCGAGTAAGGCATGGATGAGATTTTGGGTGGGGTGATACGGGTTATCGGCTGGCTTCTCCGTGCAGTCCTCGAAGTGCTGGTGGAGGGGGTGCTGTTCTGGATTGGTTGGCCTTTCGTGAAAGCCTTCACGCTCGGCCGCTACCCACGGGGGCGCTTCCTGGATGACATGTCCGAATCCGCCTGGGTCTCTGCCGTCGGGCTGGTGGTCTGCGTACTCGTCCTGCTACTGGCAATCTGGCTGTTGTAGGTCGGCTGCAACCCGACAACCCCAGCACGGAGTCATGCCGGGCGTAGGGTGGATGACGCTCTTTTCATCCACCAGGCGGTGCTGCCGGGAAGCACGCAAGGTGGACCGGTGAAGCGTGGTCCACCCTACACATGAGCCCAGTCCCGAGCCACCGCGCCAACCGGTGCGTAGGGTGGATGGCGCTCTTTTCACCCACCAATTGAGGGTGTTCGAGCCGCAATGGCAGGCCTCGCTGCGCTCCACCCATTTCGCGAATGAATTCGCTCCTACGATCGGCGCTGTGCCTGGCCGGGAGCGCTGCGCGCTCCTTGGCGACTGAAGTCGCCCCTACAGGGTACGGAGCCGCTGCGGGCCGGGTGGAGCCCGACGGTTCGTGCATGCATACACGCGGGTTTCACCCGCCCCACGGGGTCGACCGGGGCGTAGAGTGGATGGCGCTCTTTTCATCCACCATTGGGGCTTCCTCCGGGCTTGCGATCGTGGGTCTCGCTGCGCTCCACCCATTCGCGAATGAATTCGCTCCTACGGTTGGGTGCAACCCGACGAATTGCCCCGTGCAAAACCGCGATACGCCTGTCCAGATGCCCTGAACCCATTCGACCCGGGAGGTCGTCATGCACCTGGAAGGTTCCTGCCACTGCCAAGCCGTGGTCTTCAGCCTCGACAGCGCCCATCCCTATCCCTACCAGCGCTGCTATTGCTCCATCTGCCGCAAGACCCAGGGCGGGGGCGGCTATGCCATCAACCTGTCCGCTGACGCGAAGAGCCTCAAGGTCACCGGGCGCAAGCACATCGGCGTCTATCACGCGCGGCTCAGGGAGGAGGGCGACGCACGGGCTCACGCCAGCACCGCCGAGCGGCATTTCTGCACGTTGTGCGGCTCCGGGCTGTGGCTGTTCAGCCCAGAGTGGCCGGAGTTGATCCATCCCTTCGCCTCGGCCATCGACACGCCCCTGCCGGTGCCGCCGGAGCACACCCACCTGATGCTCGGCTCGAAGGCCGACTGGGTGGAGGTTGAGGCCGGCGCCGGGGACCAGCGCTTCGATCTCTACCCGCAGGAATCCATCGCCCAGTGGCACCAGCGCCTGGGCCTGGAGCGCTGATCAGGCCGTGCGCGGCTCGGCGTCCACCTGCGACAGGGGCGCCGCCACGCTTTCCAGCGGCTGGCGTTCCGCCGCCACGCCCCAGAAGGCCTGAACCAGGCCGGCGCCGATCATCAGGGCGGCGCCGATCAGGTAGCCGATGAACACGTTGCTGCGTTCCGCGCTCTCGATCAGTTGGCCGAACAGCAGCGGGCCGATGATGCCGCCCAGGCCGGTGCCGAAGGCATAGAACACGGCGATGGCCAGGGCACGGATCTCCAGCGGGAAGGTCTCCGCCACCGTCAGGTAGGCCGAGCTTGCCGCCGCCGAGGCGAAGAAGAAGATCACCATCCAGGCGATGGTCTGCTGGGTGGCGTCGAGCATCTCCTGCTGGAACAGGTAGCCGCTGAGCGTCAGCAGCACCCCGGAGATGACGTAGGTGCCGCTGATCATCACCCGCCGCCCCACGTGGTCGAACAGCCGGCCGAGCAGCAGCGGCCCGCAGAAGTTGCCGAGGGCGAAGGGCAGGATGTACCAGCCCACGTTCTCGCTGGGCACGTCGTAGAAATCGGTCAGCACCAGGGCGTAGGTGAAGAAGATGGCGTTGTAGAAGAACGCCTGGCTGGTGAGCAGGCTCAGGCCCACGATGGCGCGGCGCCGGTGCACGTTGAACAGCGTATGGAACACCTCGCTCAGGGGCGTGTGGTCGCGGCCGCGCAGGCGCATCTTCGGCAGGTGATCGACGCTGGAAAGCGCGTGGCCCTCGCGGCGGAAGCGCGCCTCGATATCGTCGATGATCGCCAGGGCCTCCTGCGGCCGGTTGTGGATCATCAGCCAGCGCGGGCTTTCCGGCAGCCACAGGCGCATCAGCAGGATCACCAGGCCCAGCGCCGCGCCGATGCCGAAGCACAGCCGCCAGCCCATGTCGCCGCCGAGGATGTCCGGGTCCAGCAGGATCACCGAGCCCACCGCGCCCAGGGCCGCGCCGACCCAGAAGGTGCCGTTGATGCCCAGGTCCACCCAGCCGCGGAAGCGCGCCGGGGTGAACTCCTGGATGGTCGAATTGATGGCCGAGTACTCGCCGCCGATGCCGGCCCCGGTGAGGAAGCGGAACAGCATGAAGCTCCACATGTTCCAGGCGAAGGCGGTGGCGGCGGTGGCGCTGATGTACACGGCCAGGGTGAGGAAGAACATCTTGCGCCGGCCGATGCGGTCGGTGAGCCAGCCGAAGAACAGTGCGCCGAGCACCGCGCCGGCGATGTACATGCCGCCGGCCAGGCCCACCTCGGCATTGGTCAGGTGCAGCGCCGGGCTGTCCTTGAGCGCGCCGGCCACGGAGCCGGCGAGGGTCACCTCCAGGCCGTCGAGCAGCCAGGTGATGCCCAGCGCCATCACCAGCAGCGTGTGGAAGCGGCCCCAGGGCAGGCGGTCCAGGCGCGCCGGCAGGTCGGTCTCGTAGCAGCGCGGGTCGTCGCCTGTGGCCGCGCGTTCCCGGGCGGCATCGGCGGGCAGGGTGGTCGAGTTCATCGCAGGCTCCCTTGATCTTGTTGTTGCAGGCCGTGGGCCTGGCCATTGATCAAGAGAGCGCCGGTGTTGGCGGGGAGTTCAGGTTGTTTGCCGGCCGGCGCTGGGCGGATGGTTACAGGCTGCTGAGGACCTTGGCTTTCGCGCTTTCGTACTCGGCGGCGGAAAGCTTGCCCGCGTCGAACTGCTTCTTCGCCTCGGCCATGCCCTTGGCCAGCTTGTCGGCGCTGGCGGAGGCGGTCGCCGGGTTCATCAGCTTGGCCATGCCGGCCAGTGCGCCGAGATCCCCCTTGCCCTGGAAGGAGAAGGAGTCGCCTTCATCCACCGTGGTCTCGACGGTGGTGCGCGGTGAGCCGACGGTCGTGCGGCTGACCGTGCCAGGCGTCGCGCCGGAGAAGGCCGCGGAAAAGAGCGCGTCGAAGGCCGGGGTTCCCGGCATCGCGGCGCCCGGGATGGCCGCAGCCCCCGGCGCAGCCGGGCCGCCCGTGCTACCCGGCAGGCCGATGAAGCCGAGCCCCGAACGCTCCTCCATGCCGCGGACGCGGTTCTTCTCCCGCCATTCCTGTTCCTGCTGCTGGCAGTAGACGTACAGGGCGCGGGCGCTCACCGGCTCCAGGCCGTCGATGCGCACCAGGGTGCCGTTGTACAGGCGCAGGCTCAGCACGGCGCCGAACAGGCCCGGCAGCAGGTTCTCGTCGATGGCGGCGTCCTGCAGGTCCTGCCAGCGGATGTCGTGCATGCGGTAGCCGCCGAACGTGCGGCGGATGAAGATCACCAGGCGCATGTTGGTGGCGACCACGATCTCCCGGCGGTGCTTCAGCGCCTTCAGGCGCAGCTGGTGCGAGCCCTGGATGATTGTCTCGTCGCCGAGCAGCAGGGATTTGAGGGTGGTGAGGGCGGCCTCGATCCGGTCCATGGGCATGCATTCCTGGGGCAGTGGGGTGGCGGCAGAGTGCCAGCTGCCGAAGCGCCGGGCAAGCGCCCTGCGACGCACCTCACACGGCCGTGTTGACAGCGCGCGTGCTGCGGGTTTTCAATGCGCGCCTTTCCGATCCACCCCTCCATCCAAGTGGTGAAGCCAATGCCCCGCGCCAGCCAACACGCCTGACACCGACGACGGTTCATCGAGCCCTGTTGCTGGCCGCCCCTGGGTGGCTTCCACTGATTCCCCGCGATGCACGTCGTCGGTTTTCCCTTTTTCACAGGAGAAGACCATGACGGATCATTCCTGCGCCCATGCGCACAATCTCGAGCTGTTCAAATACCCGAGGACCCCGCACCTCGAATCCTCGCGCCTGCAGATCGGTGACAGCGATGCCGACCAGCTGGCCTACCGCGAGCTCGCCGGCTGCCACCTGGTGGTGGAGGAGAAGCTCGACGGCGCCAACGCCGCCATCAGCTTCTCGGCCGGCGGCGAGCTGCTGCTGCAGTCCCGCGGCCACTACCTGGTCGGTGGCGGCCGCGAGCGCCAGTTCAGCCAGTTCAAGCAGTGGGCCCGTGCCCACGAGCACCTTCTGCTGGAGCGGCTGGAGGACCGCTACGTACTGTTCGGCGAGGTGTGCAGCAAGCTGCATTCGGTGTTCTACGACCGGCTGCCGCACCTGTTCCTCGAGTTCGACATCTGGGACCGCCAGCAGCGGGCCTTCCTCTCCACCCGGGCGCGGCGCGCGTTGCTGGCCGGCAGCCCGGTGCTGTCGGTGCCGGTGCTCCACGAGGGCCCGCCGCCGCCTCGCCTGGCGGACCTGCTGAAGCTGGTGCGGCCGTCCCTGGCGCGCTCCGCCGGCTGGCGCGACGCGTTCGTCGACACCGTGCGGCGCGAGGGGCTGGACCTGGCCCGCGCCCAGGCCAACAGCGACCGCTCCGAGCTGATGGAAGGGCTGTACCTGAAGATCGAGAGCCCCGAACACACCCTTGGCCGGGTCAAGTGGGTGCGCCCGGACTTCGTCCAGGCCATCCTCGATTCCGGCATCCACCATTCCCAGCAGCCGTTCATCCCCAACCTGCTGGCTCCGGGCGTCGATCTCTACGCCCCCGAGCCGGTGGTGACCTGGGCCGACCTGGCTGCCGCACAAGGACGACACGAATGAAGATGGAACGACTGCGGGCCCTGGTGCCCGCCCCCGGCAGCGCGGCGGACTTCGACGCCTGCCTGGCGCTGATCCCGGCGCTGGGCGAGTTGGCCAGCACCCCGCAGGACCCGGTCTACCACGCCGAAGGCGATGTCTGGACCCACACCCGGATGGTGGTCGAGGCGCTGCTGGAGCAGGGCGCCTACGCCACGGCGGACGACGACGAACGCTTCGTGCTGTTCTTCGCCGCCTTGCTGCACGACATCGCCAAGCCGGCGACCACGGTGATCGACGAGGCCACCGGCAAGATCGGCCAGCCCGGCCATTCGCGGCGCGGGGCCATCGACGCGCGCATCCTGCTGTGGCGCGCCGGCGTGCCCTTCGCCCTGCGCGAGCGCATCTGCCGGATCATCGCCGTGCACCAGCTGCCGTTCTTCGCCCTGGCAGGGGACAAGAGCGGGCGCTCGGCGGAGTTCATCCTGCACAAGCTGTCCTGGGAGCTGCCGGTGTGGATGCTCTGCGCCGTGGCGCGGGCCGACATGCAGGGCCGCGACTATGTCGGCAAGCAGGCGCTGCTGGACGATATCGAACTGGTCGAGCAACTGGCCGAGGAAGAGGGCTGCCTGCGCGGGCCCAGGGCCTTCGTCGACGCGCACACGCGGGTGCGCTATTTCCGGGGGGCGCGGGTGCTGCCGGACTATCCCCTGCACCGCGAGGTCGAGGGCTCCGAGGTGATCGTCCTGTCCGGGCTGCCGGCCAGCGGCAAGAACTCCTGGCAGGCGAAACACAAGCCGGACCTGCCGGTGATCTCCTACGACGACGCGCGCGAGGCCCTGGGCCTGCGTCATGGGCAGAACGAGGGCGCCGCCGCGCACTTCGCCATCGACCAGGCCAAGGCCCTGCTGCGCGAGCGCCGGCCGTTCGTGTGGAACGCCACGCACCTGTCGGCGCAGATGCGCAAGAAGACCCTCGACCTGCTCTACGCCTACGACGCCCGCGTGCAGCTGGTGTACCTGGAGGCCAGCGAAGCGGAGATACGCCGGCGCAACACCCGGCGCGACAGCAGCCTGCGCAACCAGGACATCGCGCGGATGCTGTTCAAGTGGGAGGTGCCGCTGCCCACCGAGGCCGAGGAGGTGATCTACCCCGGCTGAGGTGGCGCTGCGTCAGGGGGTGTCGAGGGCGCGGGCCAGGTGGCCGAGGATCATGTTCCAGCCGTCGCGGGTGGCGGAGGCGTAGTGCGCCCAGGCGGGCCGCATCGCGTGCTCCAGCAGCAGTTCGCAGCCTTCGGCCAGCGGGGTGAAGGCAAGGCTGATGCGGTCGCGGGAAGGGTCGTTGCGGTCGATGCCGAAGGTGAACACCAGGCGTGTCGGCCGCTCGATCTCCAGGTACTCGCCCAGGTGCTCGGCGTCCTCCCCGCCACGCCGTTCGATGATGCAGTAGCTGCCCGCCACCCGGGCGTCGATGTCCACCACGCGCATCTCGCCATCGGCCGTGGCGAACAGGAAGCGCGAGGCGATCGCCGGGTCGAGCCAGGCGTCGAACACCTGCTCGGCGCTCTGGCGGAAGCGCCGCGTGACGCTGATGGTGGTGGGGGCCGCTTCGGTCATCGGGTGGCTCCTGGGCCTTGGGTTGTCTGTTGGACCGCGTCACGCGCCGATCTTCTTCCTCACCATGCGCAGGAGCTTCTCGCCGACGCGCTCGATGCCCTTGTTCTGCGAGACGATCTGCGCGCCCTCCATCAGGTAGGTCAGCTCCTCGGCGACCTCCTGCGCATCGGCCAGGCCGGCCTCTTCGCAGAGCGTGGCGAGACGGCGGAACTGCGCCTGCTTGTGGGCCTCGATCAGCACACGCGCAGGGTGCTGGTCGTCGGGGATCTCGGCGATCACGTTGGTGAACGAGCAGCCCCGGTAGGAGGAGGTCGACAGGTCGTCGGCGATGAACCGGGCGAAGCCTAGCAGCTGCGCCCGGGCGTCGTCAGGGTGCGCCTGCGCCAGGCGCTCGAAGATGTCCTGGTACTGCTCGATGTGCAGGCGGATCCACTCCAGCACCAGGGCGTCCTTGGACTCGAAATGCCGGTAGACGGTCATCTTGGTGGACTCGGCCTTGGCCGCGATGGCGTCCACCGTGACGCGGGTGATCCCTTCGTTGAAAAACAGCTCCTGCGCGGCATCGATGATGCGTTCGCGAGGGGGCAGGCGCATGACGCGTTCGGGTCGCATGGCGTTCTCCGCTTGACGACGATACCGATGAGTATCATGGTATACCCATCAGTATCGTTCGATACTGAATGGTATCGATCATACCTGCTTTATCGGGCAGGTGAACCTGGAGAACTGCATGAAAGCCGCTGAATACGCCGCCCTGGATGCCCTCGACCTGGCCGCCCTGATCGCCTCGCGCGACGTGACGCCGGAGGAGGTGCGCGCCGTCGCGCTGAAGGCCTTCGAGGCGTTGAACCCCTCGCTCAACGCCCTGGTCGAGCACTGGGACGACGAGCCGCTGCCACCTTCCGGGCCGCTGCGTGGCGTGCCCTTCCTGATCAAGGACGTGGGCGTGGCCATGGCGGGGCGCCGCAACGAGCTGGGCAGCCGCCTGGCCCAGGGCCTGGTCGCCCCGTTCGATTCGGAGCTGATGCGGCGCTTCCGTGAGGCCGGGCTGCTGACCCTGGGCCGTACCACCGTGCCGGAGCTGGCCGCCAGCACCGCCACCGAATCCCTCGCCACCGGCCCCACGCGCAACCCCTGGAACCCGCGATACGGCGCCGGCGGCTCCAGCGGCGGAGCGGCCGCAGCGGTGGCCGCCGGCCTGGTGCCGGTGGCCCACGCCACCGATGGCGGCGGCTCGATCCGGGTGCCGGCGGCGGTGACCGGCCTGTTCGGCCTCAAGCCCAGCCGTGGCCGGGTCTCCATGGGGCCGGGCCTCGACGAGGTGTGGAGCGGGCTGGCCATGCAGGGCGTGCTCAGCCGTACCGTGCGTGACAGCGCGGCGCTGCTGGACGCCATCCAGGGCCACGCACCGGGCGACCCGTACCGCATCGCCGCGCCCGAGCGCAGCTTCCTCGCGGAGCTCGCGCGCGAACCGGGACGACTGCGCATCGGCCTGCTGGTGCACCCGCTGAACGGCGCGCGCAGCGCGGCGTCCATGGTCTCGGCGGTGGAAGGCGTCGCCCGCCAGCTACAGGAGATGGGCCATGCGGTGGAAGCGGTGCAGCCGGATATCGGCCTGGACTGGGACACCTTCGTCGAGCTCAACGCGCGTTTCTGGGCCGCCAACACCGCTGACTGGATCGACGCCCTGGCGGCCCAGACCGGCCGGCCCATCGACGGCAGCACCCTGGAGCCGGCGAGCCTCGCCCTGTACGAGCTGGGGCGCGGCCTCAGTGCCATCGACCTGCTGGGCGCCATGCACTGGCGCAACACGGTGGCGCGCCACATGGGGGCCTTCTTCACCCGCTACGACCTGCTGCTGAGCCCGACCCTGGCCGATCAGCCACCGCTCATCGGCGAGTACAACCGTGGGCAGGAGAACCTCGACGGCCGTGGCTGGATGCACCGGGTCTTCCAGCAGTCGCCCTTCACCGCCCTGGCCAATGTCAGCGGCGGCCCGTCGATGTCCATGCCCCTGGCGCATGACGCCGCCAGCGGCCTGCCCATCGGCATCCAGCTCAGCGCCGATTGGGGGCAGGAGGGGATGCTGCTGCGCCTGGCCGGGCAACTGGAGCGGGCCCTGCCCTGGAGCGCCCGCACGCCGGAACTCTGGACCGGCACGCTGGACTGAGCGCCGGCTTCAGGCGGAAGGCCCCACCAGCAGGCGCACGCGTGCGCGGCCCTCGGGGCTGACTTCCAGCCCCAGGCTGTTCACCTCGGCACCCGCCCGCTCCAGCGCCTGCAGCCAGGCGAGCAGGTCGTCGAGGGCGCCTTCCAGGCCCAGGTCGATGCGTCCGCCGCCCTCGTGATCCATGCGCTCGATGGCCAGCCGCGACTCGGCGCTGGTGCGTGCCAGCAGGCCGGGCAGGGCGTCGCTGGCCAGCGTCGGCCGGGGCGTGGCCTGTGGCAGCGCGGCCAGCCCCACCTGCTGGCTCAGCGCCCGCTGGTAGTCCTCCTCGGCCAGGCGCAGCGCTTCGCGCTGGGGTTGCAGCAGTGCGCTCCAGAGCAGCACCGGGCCGAGGAACAGGGCGAGCAGGAGCAGTGCGCGGCGCTCGCGTGCGGGCAGCTGGCGCCAGCGTGATTGCAGGACGGGGAAGGGGTTCATGGCGGCGCTCCTGTCGTGGCTGGCCGGTTTCATCGGGTGATCCGCAGGCGGGTGCTGACGCCTTCGCCGCTGCGCGTGCTGGAGTCGGCCTGGACGTTCAGCCCCTGGGCGAGCAGCCCTTCGCGCAGGCGTTCGATGTCGGCGAAGGAGCCGGCCTCCACCCGCAGCGTCCAGCCCTCGTCGGCCCGGTAGTCGAGCTGGCGCACCTGGGCCAGGCTGCCGCCGCTGGCGCTCCAGGTGGCGGCCAGTTCGTGCAGTTCCTGCCCCACGCCGGTCGTGGGGCGGCCCGAGCCGGCCTGGCGGGCCTGCAATTGGCGGCCGAGATCGACCAGCGGCTCGCCGGGAAAGCGTTGCTGCCATTCGGCCTGGTTGGCCTGCTGGAGCTGTTCGGTGTCGCGTTCCAGCCAGTGGCGGTGCAGGCGGTCCTGGACCCCTTGCGCGGCGCAGGCGATCACCAGCAGCCCCGCCGCCAGCGCCCAGCCGGGACGCTGGCCGCCCCGCTTGGCGAACTCGCCCTGGCGCAGGTCGATGGCCCGGCGCGAACCGTCCGCCAGCAGCGGCCAGGGCGCCTGCTCCAGGCGCCGCAGGCCGTCGGGCAGCAGCGCGGCGAGTTCGCCCAGCCGGGCCTCCTGCAGCGCGCCGAACAGGGCGGGGTCGCCGCCGAGCAGCCAGCGGCCGGCGCAGGGCAGGGCGCAGGGCTCTTCCGGCGGCAGGCAGTCGGCGTCGACATGGATGCGCGCCGGCACCAGCCCGGCCCCGGCCAGGCGGGCCAGCAGCTCGCGCAGCCATTGCCGGTCGACGGCGATCACCCGGCACTGGCGGTCGACCAGGGCGCCGCGTGCCAGGTGCAGGGCGTCGAGATCCTCCAGCAGGACCTCTTCCAGCGCGGAGTCCAGCGCCTGGCGCAGCCAGCGGCCACTGCGCGAGGGCACCTGCACCCGATGCAGGCTGGCCGCCTCGGCCGGCAGCAGCAGGGTCAGGCGCAGGCCGGCGAGGCGTGTGGCGGCCTGGTGCAGGTCGCCCTGTTCGGGCTCGCCGTTCTCCAGCCACCAGGTGGCCGTGTCGGGGTCAGTGGGGGAAGCGAGGTGGAGCCAGGCGTGCACGGGTTCGATCCTTCAGGGTTGGGTGGGGGCCAGCAGCTGCCGGCGCAGCACGGCGAGGGTGCCGTCCACTTCCAGGCGCAGGTCGCTGGCCAGGTACAGGCGTCGTTCGCCCAGTTCGGCGGCGAGGTGCACGCGGAAATGGCGGCTGTCCACGGCCAGGCCACGGCTGTTCAATTCGCGGCCCTGCAGCAGCGGCAGCTCGACGAAGGCCTGCACGCTCGCGTAGCCCTGGGCGGGGCGGCCCTGCACCAGGGTGCGGGCGATGCCCGGGTCGAGGCCTTCGAGGGCGGCCAGTTGCTCGGCGCTGGCGGTGTTGAGGTTGAGGGCGCTGCCGCCCAGGGTGGCGACGAAGGCGCGCAAGCGTTGCAGGTCGGCGCCGCCCAGGGGCTCCAGGCGCAGCAGTTGGCTGCTGTCGGCCAGGGGCTGGGGCTTGCCGTCGTGGCCCGGGCGCGAGGGCAGCCGCGCCGGGTCGTGGGGGGGCAGGTCGAGCAGCTTCAGCAGGCGCTGGTAGCGGGCGCGGGCCGGGCCGTTGCTGCTGCGCAGGGTGTCGAGGTCGAAGCGCCCGGCGAGGTCTTCCACGCGGATGCGCACGAGCCCGCCGTCGAGTTCGAGCGCCTGGTCGCGTGCCCAGCCCTGGCCCAGGTGCACGCGCAGCGGCTCCTCGCGCTTGCCGAGCTCCTCGTGCAGGCGCTGGCGTGCCAGGGCCTCGCCGCTCAGGGCCAGTTGCCAGAGCTGCTGCTGGTGCAGCTGGTTGGCGCTGCTGGCCAGGCTCAGGCGTTGGCGGGCGAGCATGTCGCTGATGATCAGGGTCACCAGGGCGGTGATCAGCAGCACGCTGATCAGCGCAACGCCCCGTTGCCGGGCGTGCTCACTCATGCCGTTGCCCCGGGCTGCCGGGCAGCGGGATGACCCTGCGGATGTCCGGGAAACCGGGGGCGTCCAGCTCGATCTCCAGCGCACGCGGCAGGGCCAGCGCCCCATCGGCGGCGGGCCAGGCGTCCCGCGCCTGGCCGCTGGCGTCGATGTAGCGCAGGCGGGTCAGGGTGACGCCGTCCAGCAGGCGCTGGCTGCGCAGGGTGCCGCCGTCCAGGTCCTGGTAGTCGCGCAGCCAGCGACCCTGGTCCCAGCGGTGGGCGGCCTGCAGCACCTCGCTGCGGCGCTCCTGCAGCGGGTTGGCCCAGCCGCCGCGCACCAGGCGCAGCTCATGGCCGTGGCCGATCAGCGCCTGGCGCCGGCTGGGGTCGTCGGCGAGCGGGTGGGGCATGGCCTGCCACAGGTCGCGCTGCAGCACGTCCAGCGCCCGTTGCAGCTGGCGCAGTTCGCGCTCGTGCTGCTGGATGCGCCGCTCGCTGTGCAGCACGCGCTCCAGCAACTGGTAGCTGGCCAGGCCGAGCAGGCTGAACAGGGCCATGGCGATGAGCACTTCGAGCAGGGTGAAGCCGCGCTGCGTCATGGCGCCGCCTCGATCAGGCCGCTGAGGCGGGCGCGGACCCGGGGCGGCGTGCCCGGCTCGGCCACTTCCAGGGTGACCCGGCGCAACCCGGCGCTGGTGGCCTGGCCGACCTCGCTGAACAGCAGCCACTGGCGCCCGGCGAAGGCGATGCGCTCCTGGCGCAGGCCGGGCTCGGGCGCGCGCATGCCGGCGCGCAGCTCGTTGAGGCGGTTGTCCGCCAGCCACTGGGCGAGGCTGCGCTCGGTGAGCCCGGCGCTGTTGCCGGCGATATGCCCGGCGGCGCTGTACAGGGCGACGGACAGGGTGGCGAAGATGGCCAGGGCCACCATCACCTCCAGCAGGGTGAAGCCGTCAGGGCGCCTCAATGCGCACCTCCTCCAGGCCGTCGCTGGCGAGGGTCAGCTGCGGCTTGCCGCGCAGCTCCAGGTGCAGGGTGAAGGGGGAGATCTCGTCGCTGGAGAGCACCAGCAACTGCGGGCCGCCGGCCGTGGCCGCCGGGGCATGCTCGTCACGCTGCAACTGCAGGCGCAGCGACGGCGCCAGTTGCTGCGGGCGGTAGCCGGGCGCGGGCCGCCAGCGGCCGTCGGCCTCCAGGCGTTGCACGCTGTAGCCGTCGGCCTCGATGCGCAGGCCGAACTGGCTGTGGCCGAGCACCGCGTCCTCGCGCAGCAGCGCGATCAGCGCACCCAGTCGCTCGGCTTCGCGCCGCGCCTCCTGGCCACCGTTGTCACCCTGGGCCAGCCCGGCGAGCCCCGCCACCAGCCCCACCAGGAGGATGACCACGAGGATCTCCAGCAGGGTGAAGCCCCGCGCGCGGTTCATGGATGGGCTCCAGCGCCGATGAGTTCGCTCCCACAGAGGGGCGGCGTGCTTCGTAGGAGGGGTGGAGCGGAGCGAAACCCATGCGGCCCAGGTGATGGGTTTCGCAGGGCTCCACCCATCCCGCGGAATGCGTGCTTGCGCGGGGGCATCTCAGCGATCCCAGTTGCCGATGTCGGCGTTGAGGCCCTCGCCGCCGGCGCGGCCGTCGGCACCGAAGGAGAACAGGTCATAGGCGCCGCGGCTGCCGGGGACGATGAACTGATAGGGGTTGCCCCAGGGGTCGACGGGCAGGCGCTTGAGGTAGCCATCGGGGTTCCAGTTGCGCGCGGGCGGGCTGCCGGCGGGCCGGGTGACCAGGGCGTCGAGCCCTTGCTGGGTGCTGGGGTAGCCGTGGTTGTCGAGCTTGTAGATGTCCAGCGCCATGGCGATGGCGTTGATGTCGGCGCGGGCGGCGGTGACCTTGGCCTGGTCCGGGCGGCTCATGATCTGCGGCACCACGAGGGCGGCGAGCACGCCGAGGATGACGACCACGACCATGATCTCGATGAGGGTGAAGCCCTGTTCTCTGCGTCGGTTGTGCATGGGGGTTCCTGCCGTTCAGGCGATGAGTTGGTTGAGGCTGAGGATGGGCATGAGGATCGCCAGCACGATCACCAGGACGCTGGCGCCCATGAACACCAGCATCGCCGGCTCGAACAGGCCGACCAGCATGGCGATGCGGTTGGCGAGCTGGGTTTCCTGCTGGCGCGCGGCGCGGTCGAGCATGGCGTCCAGCTCGCCGGAGCGTTCACCGCTGGCGATCATGTAGAGCATCATCGGCGGGAACAGCGCGCTGCGTTCCAGGGCCCGGGTCAGGGCGCCACCTTCGCGCACGGCGCGGGCGACGTCTTTCAGACCGGTCCGAATCTGCCCGTTGGCCACGACTTCCGCGGCGATCTCCAGCGCGTCCACCAGCGGCACCCCGCTGCGCCCGAGGATCGCCAGGGTGCTGGTGAAGCGCGTGCAGTCGCTGGCCCGCAGCAGGCGGCCCAACAGCGGCAGGCGCAGTTGCAGGCGGTGCCAGGTGAGCCGCGCGCCCGGCAGGCGCAGGGCCAGGCGCAAGCCGAAGGCGAGGGCGGCGATGACGATCAGGCCCGCCAGGCCATGGCGCTGCAGCGCCTCGCTGGTGGCGATCAGGCCTCGGGTGAGGACGGGCAGTTCCTGGCCGCTGTCGATGAACACCTTGACCACGTCCGGCACCACGAAACCGAGCAGGAAACCGACGATGCCGAAGGCCGCCAGCAGCAGGATGCCCGGGTAGAGCAGCGCCAGTTGCACCTGCTGGCGCGCGGCCTGGCGCGACTCGGTGTAGTCGGCCAGTTGCAGCAGCACCTGGCCCAGGTGCCCGGCACGCTCGCCGGCGGCGACGGTGGCGCGGTACAGCGCCGGGAAGGCGCGGGGGAAGTCGGCCATGGCGCGGGCCAGCCCGTGGCCCTCCAGCACCCGCGCGCGGATGGCCAGGACCATGGCCTGCTGGCTGCGTTTCTCCGATTGCGCGGCGACGGCGGCCAGCACCTCCTCCAGGGGCAGCGCGGCCTGCACCAGGGTCGCCAGCTGGCGGGTGAGCAGGGCCAGGGCGGCGGCGTTGAGCCCCCGGCCCGAGGTCCGCGTCCCGGGCTCGTGCCCGCCCTTGGCGGCGCGCAGGCGCAGGGGCACCAGCTGGCGGTCGCGCAGCAGCTGGCGGGCCTGGCGTTCGCTGTCGGCTTCCTGCACGCCGCGCTGGCGGGCGCCGCTGGCGTCCATGGCGAGGTATTCGAAGGCGGCCATGCTCAGTCCTCCCGGGTCACGCGCAGCAGCTCGTCGAGGCTGGTCACGCCGGCCAGCACCTTGTCGCGGCCGTCCATGAACAGGCTCGGGCCGTGGCGGCGGGCGTGGCGGGTCAGCTCGGCTTCGCCGGCGCCCTGGTGGATCAGCTGGCGCAGCGCCTCGTCCAGCAGCACCAGTTCGTAGAGCCCCTGGCGGCCGCGATAGCCGCTGTGCTGGCAGGCGGGGCACCCCACCGCGTGCCACAGCGGGGGCGGCGCGGCCGCGTCCAGCCCCAGGTGGGTGCAGGCGGCGGCATCGGCCGGGTGCTGCGCCTTGCAGTGCGGGCAGAGCACGCGCACCAGGCGCTGGGCCAGCACGCCGACCAGCGAGGTGCAGAGCAGGAAGGGCTCGACGCCCATGTCCACCAGGCGCGTGACCGCGCCCACCGCGCTGTTGGTGTGCAGGGTGGAGAGCACCAGGTGGCCGGTGAGGGAGGCCTGCACGGCGATCTCGGCGGTCTCGCGGTCGCGGATCTCGCCGACCATCACCACGTCCGGGTCCTGGCGCAGGATGGCGCGCAGGCCCCGGGCAAAGGTCATGTCGACCTTGGTGTTGACCTGGGTCTGGCCGATGCCGGGCAGGTGGTATTCCACCGGGTCCTCGATGGTCAGGACGTTGCGGCTGGCGCTGTCGAGGCTGGAGAGCCCGGCGTAGAGCGTGGTGGTCTTGCCCGAGCCGGTGGGGCCGGTGACCAGGAGGATGCCGTGGGGCCGGGCCAGGGCGCCTTCCAGGCGCGTGCGGGTGCCGTCGTCCATGCCCAGGCGGGCGAGGTCGAGGCGCCCGGCCTGCTTGTCCAGCAGGCGCATCACCACGCGCTCGCCGTGGGCGGAGGGCAGGGTGGAGACGCGCACGTCGACCTCGTGGCCGGCGATGCGCAGGGCGATGCGGCCGTCCTGGGGGATGCGCTTCTCGGCGATGTCCAGGCGCGCCATGACCTTGATCCGCGACACCAGCAGGCCCGCCAGTTCGCGGCGCGGCCGGAGGATCTCGCGCAGGAGGCCGTCCACCCGCATGCGCACGGAGAGGTGCCGCTCGAAGGTTTCCAGGTGGACGTCCGAGGCGCGGGCCTTCACCGCCTCGCCGAGGATGGCGTTGATCAGGCGGATGATCGGCGCGTCGTCCTCCTGCTCCATCAGGTCGGTGGTCTGCGGCAGCTGGTCGGCGAGGCTGGCCAGGTCGTCGTGCCCGGCCATCTGCTCGTCCAGGCCCTCGGCCACCTGCTGGGCATCGCCCTGGCCGTCCTGGTAGCAGAGCGCCAGGCGCTCGGCGAAGGCCTCGGCGTCCAGCACCTGGCAATGGCTGGGCTCGCCGTGCCGGCGCCGCACCTCGGTGACGATCGCCAGCGCCGTATCGGCGCGGCACAGCAGCTGCCCCGCGTCCAGCAGCACGCCGTGGCGACGGGCGTAGGCGAAGGGCAGGCGCGCGCTGCTCATCGGTCGCTGCCCCGGCGCAGGTCGAGCGCCGGCTCGGCGTCGATCTCGAACAGCTGGCGCGGATCGCTGGGCAGCAGCAGCCGGTTGGCGGCCGGGTCGCTGGCGCGCAGCCGGCGCAGGCCGTCGTAGCGGCGCTGGCCCAGGTCTTCGGCGGAGGTGCTGTTGCGCAGCAGGGTGGGGCGCAGGAAGACCATCAGGTTGGTCTTCTCCACCACTTCCTTGGAGGAGCGGAACAGCGCGCCCAGCAGCGGGATGTCGCCCAGCAGCGGCACCTTGCTGACCTGGACCCTGGCGTTGTCCTTGATCAGGCCGCCGATGACGATGATCTGCCCGTCGTCGGCGAGGCTGGTGCTCTTCACCGAGCGCTTGTTGGTGATCACGTCGCTGGTGGCGATGCCCGCCGGCGCGGCGGCCAGCTCGGAGCTCTCCTGTTCCACCTTCAGGCGCAGGGTGTCGCCCTCGTTGATGTGCGGGGTGACCTTGAGGGTGATGCCGATGTCGCGGCGCTCCACCGTGGTGAAGGGGTTGGAGGCGCCGGCGCTGTCGGTGGTGTAGGAGCCGGTCTGGAAGGGCACGTTCTGGCCGACGAGGATCTCCGCCGCCTCGTTGTCCAGGGTCAGCAGGCTGGGGGTGGAGAGCAGGTTGTTGTTGGAGTCGCTGGAGAGCGCGTTGATCAGTGCGCCGAAGTCGCGGCTGCCGATGCCGATCAGGGTGCCGTCGGGCAGGGCCGGGCGCTTGCCGCCCTCGGCCCCGGCGATCACCGAGCCGATGGCCAGCCCGCTGCCGCCGAACTGCACGGCGCCGGCGATATCACCGCCGCGCCCGGCCCATTGCACGCCCAGGGCCTGGTTGATGTCGCCGCTGACTTCGACGATCGCCGCTTCCACCAGCACCTGGGCGCGTGGGCGGTCGAGCTGGGCGATGATGCCGTCGAGCATGGCCAGCTGGGCGGGCTCGGCCATCAGTACCAGGGCGTTCTGGCTTTCGTCGGCGCTGATGAGGATGGAGCCGGCCTGGCCTTCCTTGCCGCCGCGCCCGACTTCGAGGCGCTTGCCGATGCCGCTGAGCAGCTCGGCCATGAGCTTGGCGTCGCTGTGGTGCAGGCGCAGCACGCGGGTGCCGTCGCTGGCGTCGCCCGGTACGTCCAGGGTCCGCGCCAGGCGCGCCATCTGCGCGCGGGCGGGCTCGGGGCCGATGAGGATCAGGCGGTTGCTGCGGGCATCCGCCACGGCCTTGGCCGAGGGCGCGCCGGAGCCGGCCTGGGCGACGCTTTCGCTGAGGGTGGCGGCCAGGTCGGCGGCCCAGGCGTGGCGCAGGGAGAGGGTGCTGAAGGCGCGCTGGCCGGAGGCGTCCAGCTCGGCGACCACCTGGCGGATGCGCTCGACGTTGCTGGCGCTGTCGGTCAGCACCAGGGCGTTGGCGGTGGTGGAGGGCGCGACATAGGCGTCGGCGGCCACCAGCGGGCGGACCACGGCAGCCACTTCGGCGGCGCTGGCGTTGCGCAGCGGCAGCACCTGGGTCACCACCGCCTCGCCGGCGCTGCCGTCGTGTTCGCTGGCGCGGGTCTTGGCGTCGGCGACCGGGACGATGAGCACGCGGTTGCCCTGCTCCAGGGCGGCGAAGCCCTGGCTGCGCAGGACGCTGAGGAACAGGGCGTAGATGCCGGCCTGGTCCAGGGCGGCGGCCGATTGCACGGTGACCTTCCCGCTCATGCGCGGGTCCAGGACCATGGTCTTGCCGGTGATCGCGCCGACTTCGCTGACCAGGTCGCGCAGGTCGGCGTCCTTCATGTTGAGGGTCCACTGGCGCTGCTCGTCCTTGGCGGCGAGTACGGCGAGGGGGCAGAGCAGGGTGCCGAGCATCAGCAGGGCGCGGGTGGTGCGGGTAAGGTTCATGGCGTCGTCTCGGGCGAGGGCGCTGGCGCGGCCAGGGGCACCAGCAGGGTTTCGGCGGGGCGGGCGAAGCCCAGGCGCTGTTCGCGGCCATTGCGTAGGATGAGCACGTGGTCGGCCTCCACGCTGCGCAGCAGGGCGCCGCCGGGCAGGCATTCGCCGGGGCGGTGGAAGGCGCTGCCGCCGGGGGAGGCGATCAGCGCGCGGGAGTCGTCGGGGTGATCGGCACGCAGGCTGGCGAGCAGGGTCAGGAGCATGCCGGGGTCTTGCTCGTGGGCGTCCGGCTGCGGCGGCATCGCGCCGAACATCAGGGCGATGGCGGTGGCGTCCAGGGTCGGCACCTGCATGGCCTCCGGCAGTGGCGGCCGGGTCGGCCGGGCATCGGCCTGGGCACGCAGGGCCTGGCGGTAGTCGCCGCTGCCCAGGCCCAGCCAGGCCAGCCAGGCGCACAGCAGCAGCGCGGCCAGGGCGTGCAGGGCCCGGGGCGGCAGCGCGCGCGGCAGGGTGGGGATGAGCGTCATGGCGGCGGTTCCGTCGGGGACGGGAACGGCCCGGCGGCTCCTGGCCGTCGGGCGTTCCGGTTCATCGGGGTGGGGGCTCGGGCCGTGGCCCGGCCCCCGGTCGGGTTACTTGCGGTCCCAGGCCATGGTCCAGTGGGAACCCTTGCCCGGTTCGAACTGGTTCGAGCTCGGGGTCCACTGCTTGCAGTAGCCGCTGGCGGGGAAGGGCTTGCACTGGTAGACGTTGCCGTCCTTGGCCAGCACGGTGGTGCCGGCCTTGTAGCCGGCCAGGCCGTCCGGGAAGACGAAGTCGTACTTGGCATTGCCCGGGTTTTCGCCGCCGCCCGGGTTCTCGCCACCGTTACCCGGTTCGGCGATCAGGCTGAAGCTGTGGGTCTGCTGCAGCAACTCGCCCTTCTTCGGCGTGGCCACGACCACCAGGTCGTGCTTGCCCGCTTCGGCCTTCAGCAGCGGGATGTGGAAGTGCGGGGTGTTGCCCGGCGCGGCTTCCTGGTGGGCGATGGTCTCGCCCTTGGCGTTGAGCACCGTGGCCTTGACCTGGTACTCGCCACCCTGGGCGATGGCGTTGAAGTGCAGGTCGGCCTTGCCGTCCTTGATCTGGTAGCTGCCCTGCAGGCCGGTCAGGCCCAGGGAACCCGGCACGCTCGGCTTGTCCTTCTGCACCTCGACGCGTACCACCTTGCTGTCGGCCTTCACATGGATGCCGTTGCGGCCGTAGTTGGGCACGATGTCGCCGGTGGTGTTCAGCTCGCCCAGCTTGTAGCCGAGGTCGGCGGCATTGACCTTCTGCGCCAGCAGGAAGGGCCAGTTGTCGGCCTGGGCCTGGTTGGCGTTCTCGATCTTCAGCGAAATGCTGTTGAGCTGGCCGGTCTTGGCGAAGGCGCGCAGGGTCACGGTGTCGCCGACGCTGAGCGGCTCGGGCTGTACGGCGCCGATCAGGTTCCATTCCGGTGCCGGCGGGGTGGTGCCGCCGTTGCCGGCGCCCTCGTTGTCGATGTTGACGTCGACGACCTGGTAGAAGGTGGCGTCGGTGTCGGCGATGCGCCAGGTGGCGAGGACTACGTGGTAGCCACTGCGGTCAGCGGGGATGTTCAGACGGTGGGTTGATTTCTTGCCATGTTCGGGTTTGGCATGACCGCTGGTGGCGAAGTCCTCGTGCAGCAGCGGGGCGGCTTCGAAGGAGGCGCGGGTCAGCGGCTGGTTGGGGTTCCAGTCCTTCTTGGTGATGTAGAACTGCCAGTAGGCGGTGGCGTGGCCGGCGGTGTAGTGCCAGCGGAAGTCCTGCATGCCGGGCTTGATGGTGGTCTTGTGCCAGCGGGTGGCGGTCTGCTCGTTCAGCGGGCTGTAGGCGTTGTGGCCGCCGGCGGCGATGGTGCCGTCGGCCGGGCCGCATTCGCGGAAGGTGCCGCCGCACCATTTGCCGCCGAAGTGGTTCTGCGCCTCGGGGCGGTATTCCACGCTTTGCGGTTCCCACTGGATGGAGCCGCAGTTGGCGTTGAGGTTGCCACCGCCCGGGCTGCACATCTGCGCTCGGGATTTCGGGCTCTCGATGTAGCCATGGGAGAAGGCTTGCTGGGATGCCAGGGTGGCGAGGCCGACCGCGAGGGCGAGGGGCAGCTTGCGCAGGGTGCGCTTGGAAATGCTCATCGAAGTACCTTTCTGAGAGGGAGTCGAAATGGGCGCTCCGATATCGCTGCCTGTTGCAGGCAGGCCCGCCGCGACAGGTTGGCAGCGATATCTGGAGCGGATTCAGGATGCCTCCGGGGAGGTTCCTGTCCCATCGGACGAGTCCGAGAATGGCTTTGTGAATGCGCGGGGGAGGGGCGCGACCAGGCGGCGTCGAATTCGACGTCCGGGGCGGCACGAAGGCGATCGGGCTGCTTGAATCAAAGCTCGTCGAGGGCTGTCAGAGCAGAAGGTCCAGCTGCCGGGAGGACATATGGACGTAACCCCTCTCCCCACCAATGAATCCGAACGCCAGAGCAAGGTCCGTGCGTTGCGGCCGCTGGAAGATCGGCAGGACGAGGTCTTCGAGAAGCTGGTGCAGATGGCCACCGCCTATTTCGAGGTGCCCATCGCGCTGGTCTCGATCATCGATGACAACCGCCAGTGGTTCTGCGCCAAGGTGGGCCTCGCCGTGAGCGAAACGCCCCGGCGCGATGCCTTCTGCGCCCACGCGGTGATGTCGGAGCAGCTGTTCCAGGTCGGCGACGCGCGCCTGGACGAGCGCTTTTGCGACAACCCGCTGGTCACCGGCGAGCCCGGCATCCGCTTCTATGCCGCCGTGCCGCTGCTCACCGAGGAGCGCCTGGCCCTGGGCAGCTTCTGCATCATCGACAGCGAACCGCGCCCGCCGCTTTCGGCGCGCGACGCAGCCATGCTGGAGTCCCTCGCGCAACTGGCGATGCTGCGCCTGCGCAACATCCGTGAGGCCACCTTCATCGACCAGCCCACCGGCCTGTACAACCGCCTGCGCCTGGAAGAGGACGTGGAGGGTGCGCTGCGCGCCGGCCAGCGCATCACCGTGGTGGCGGCGGACATGATCGCGCCGGCCTTCCTCAACGACATCGTCAAGGTGCTCGGCTACCCCTTCTCGGCGGCCTTGATGCTGCTGATCAAGACCCGGCTGCAGCAGGCCCTGCCGGAGGGGCACCTGCTCTACAAGATCAGCCCCACGCGCTTCGGCTTCATCATCCACGGCGCCCGGCGCGATGCCGTGGAAAGGCTCTCCCACGCCCTCGCCGATGTCTTCTCGGCGCCCATCGAGTGCGAGGGCATCCCCCTGCAGATCCGCTTCGGCGCCGGCATCCTCGACCTCGATCCGGCGATGGACAACCGCGACTGGCTGCGCCTGCTGGTGAGCTCGGCCGACAACGCCCGCGAGACCGGGGTGCGCTGGCGCTACTACGAAGCGGCCCTGGACCATGCCCAGCAGCGCGCCTTCCTGCTGCTGTCGTCGCTGTCCAAGGCGGTGCACGCCGAGGACCAGCTGCGCCTGGAGTACCAGCCCCGCGTCGACCTGCTCAGCGGGCGCATGGTCGGGGTCGAGGGGCTGCTGCGCTGGCGCCACCCGCAACTGGGCGGCATCAGCCCGGCGGAATTCATCCCCCTGGCCGAGCGCACCGCGCTGATCCGCCCGCTGAGCCTGTGGGTGGCCGAGCGGGCCATCGTGCAGGCTTCCCAATGGCAGCGGCAGGGCTGGGACTGGAAGGTGTCGATCAACGTCTCGGCCAACGACATGGACGATGCCGATTTCGTCGACCGCATCATCGCCCTGGTGCGCAGCCACCGGATCGACCCGGCGGGCCTGGAGCTGGAGTTCACCGAGAGCGTGCTGATGAAGAACCCCGAGGAGGTGCAGCGCAACCTGCAGCGCCTGCGCGCGGAGGGCATCGAGCTTGCCATCGACGACTTCGGCACCGGCTACAGCAACTGGTCCTACCTGCGCGACCTGCCGGCCAGCGCGGTGAAGCTGGACCAGTCCTTCATGCGCAACGTGCAGACCGAGCTGCGCGACCAGCGGGTGGTGGGCGCGGTGATCCAGCTCGCGCGGCAGCTGGGCTACCGGGTGGTGGCCGAGGGCGTGGAGACCGAGGAGCTGTACCGCCTGATGCAGTGGTGGGGCTGCGACGAGGTGCAGGGCTACTACGTGGCCCGACCTATGCCACCGGAGCAGTTGGAGGCGTGGCACCGCTCGCGCAGCTGACCCGGGCCGGCACGGGCCCGGGCAGGCTGGGGCGGGGCGTTCAGGACAGGGCGGGCTGGCCTTCGCTGGCCGGGCCGGCCTGGGCGAGGATGAAGGCCTGGGGAACCAGCGGGTGCAGCGCGGCATCGGTCTCGTGGCGCACGGCCTCGGCTTCGTCCAGCAGGTGACGCCAGGTTTCCGCATCCAGCCCGGCGAAGTCGCGCAGGGCGTTGATGTAGCCCTGGGCTACGCCGAAACGGTAGGCGAGGGTGCGCCCGTCCGCGGCGTTGCGCATGTGTTGCAGCCGTTCACGGGCTTGGCTGAGGGCCAGTTCGGGGGAAATGTTCATCGAAGTTCGACTCCTTCGTAACGATATGGCGCTTCGATCGCCACCTGGCGCATCGATACGATGTTGATCTCATATTCATATGAAGGGTTCAGGTCAGGTTCGCGGATTTTTCATCGGCCCTCGTCCGGGCCTGGGCCAATTCCCGGGGTGCCTTGAACCGGGCTGGTTCCGTAGGAGCGGTTTCAACCGCGAAAAGGGGCAATCGCGGATGAATGGGCTGTGCCGGCATCAAGTGTTGCGAGAAGGTTTTTGGCCAAGCCGGTTGCCGAGCTTTGCTGGTGTTTCTGGTTTCGCCCCCCCGGGCGAGTTTCTTTTGGCAGTCGTCGGGGTGCCGCACCACCCAAAAGAAACCAAAAAGGCTTGCCCCTGCATACGGGTCTGGCTTCGCCAGACTCCCCTCGCTCCATCATCATTTCAGGGGCACGCCGCGAAGGGCCATCCCTGGCCCATCGCGGCTCTCGCGACATCCATGTCGCTCAACCCCTGAAACGACGATTACGCTCGGCCTCCTGAAGGGGCGTTTGGCCGCTGCTCCAACGTCTTCGCCAGCGTGTTCATTGGTGTGCGCATCTCGTTCGGGGCGCAACGGCTTCCGTAGGGTGGCGTAGAGCGAAGCGAAACCCACGCGGGGGGCGTGACAGGACGCCCTAAATGCCCCGCAAAGCACCGTGCTTGAGGCTTCGCATCAGGTTCACGACAGCCAACGCAGACAGATCCAATGAATCCTTGCCTACAGGATGAATACCGACCTCGCGAAGGGGGATGCAGGCAACTGGCAGCGCCCCTCTCCCGCGAGAGAGGGGCGGTGCGTCACGCCTGCCGCTGCGCCTTGCGGCGGGCGGCGCGGCGGGACAGCATGTTGAGCGCTTCGATGGCGGCGGAGAAGGCCATGGCGGCGTAGATGTAGCCCTTGGGCACATGGGCGCCGAAGCCTTCGGCGATCAGCGTCATGCCGATCATGATCAGGAAACCCAGGGCCAGCATCACCACGGTGGGGTTGTCGTTGATGAAGCGCGCCAGCGGGTCGGCGGCCAGCAGCATCACGGTGACGGCGGCGATCACGGCGATGACCATGATCGGCACGTGCTCGGTCATGCCCACGGCGGTGATGATGCTGTCGATGGAGAACACCAGGTCCAGCAGCAGGATCTGCACGATCGCCGAGCTGAAGCCGATGGCGGCGACCTGCTTGCCGACGAACATGTCGCCTTCGGGGGCCGGGTCCACCGAATGGCGGATTTCCGTGGTGGCCTTCCACAGCAGGAACAGGCCGCCGGCGATGAGGATCATGTCCTTCCATGAGAACGCATGGTCGAACACCTCGAACACCGGGTGCACCAGCTGGACGATCCAGGCCACGGTGCCGAGCAGGCCCAGGCGCAAGATCAGCGCCATGCCGATGCCCAGGCGACGGGCCCTGGCGCGCTGGTGCTCGGGCAGCTTGTTGGTGAGGATCGAGATGAAGATCAGGTTGTCGATGCCGAGCACCACTTCCATCACCACCAGGGTGGCCAGGGCGATCCAGGCGGTGGGGCTCGACACGAGTTGCAGGAGGTAATCCACGTCGGTCATCCGAAGATTCAGGGAGGCGCCATTCTGGAGATTCGACCGAACGGCGGCGATGTGGGAATAGCAACAAGTCTTTTCAGCCTGGCTGCGACCGCGTGCCCCCGAGGCGGCTTCCGACGGGCGGTACGCGGGGGCTTCGGCCCGCGCGTTCGCGCCACCGGCAATTGTTCGCAGACAGCCTCCCGGCGCCTGTTCATACTGCGCGTTTCCAACTGCCGGACGCCTCCCGCCGCTGCATGAAGACCGTTGCCATCCTCCTGTTCCCCGACCTGCTGACGCTCGATGTCGCAGGCCCCATGGACGTCTTTTCCATCGCCAACCGCTACCTGCCGCCCGAGCAGGCCTATCGCATCCTCACCCTCGCCAGCGGGGAACGCAGCGTGCGGGCCTCCAATGGCCTGGTCATGCAGGCCGAGCATCTGATCGAAGAGGTCGAGCCGGACTTCGACCTGCTGCTGGTGCCCGGCGGCCCCGGCGCCTACAACGACAGCCACGGCGCACTGGTGCCCTGGCTCAATCGCGCGGCGCAGGCCTCGCGGCGCTACGGCTCGATCTGCACCGGCGCCTTCATCCTCGCCGAGGCCGGCTTGCTCGATGGCCGTCGGGTCACCACCCACTGGCACTACATCGAGCGCCTGGCGCGACGCTGTCCGGGGGTTGCGATCGAGACGGACCGCATCTATATCCGCGACGGCAAGCTGCTCACCTCCGGCGGCGTCACCGCCGGCATCGACCTGGCCCTGGGCGTGGTCGCCGAGGACCATGGCCGCAAGCTGGCGCTGGATGTGGCCAAGGTGCTGCTGGTGGTGATGCAGCGCCAGGGCGGGCAGGCGCAGTTCAGCCCGCTGGCGGCCGGCGTGGTGGGCGACGACTCGCCGATCGCGCGGGTGCAGAACCACGTGCTGGAACATCTGGAGGAGCCCTTCAGCGTCGAGCGCATGGCCACCCTGGCGGCGATGAGTCCCCGGCACTTCTCCCGCGTGTTCGCCCGCGAGGTGAAGATGACGCCCATGGAGTTTCTCCAGGGCGCGCGCCTGGACCGCGCCCGCAGCCTGCTGGAAACCTGCGACCTGCCCCTGAAGACCGTGGCCTACCGCAGCGGTTTCGGCAGCGTGCGGCACATGCGCGTGCTGTTCGCCGAGAAGCTCGGGCTCAGCCCCGCGCAGTACCGCCAGCAGTTCAGCTAGCAGGCCGTCGAGGGTTCCGGCGCGTGTCCGTCCTGGGCACCGCCTTGGCCGTCTCGTTCCCCTCGCCGTGATTGTTCCGTCACACCAGGCTGGGATGATGGGAAGCATTCTCGTAAGGAGGGTGCACGGGCCCGGATCGGGGCCCTGCAGGCAGTCCGCAGGGCGAGGCCATTCGGCGTCGGCACGACAGCGACATGAACAACCCCACCATCTTCCAGGATGACCCCGTGCTGTGCTTCGGCACATTCCGGTTCCACGTCCAGCGCCGCCTCCTGCTCGAGGGCGAGCGCCCGCTGCACCTGGGCAGCCGCGCCCTGGACATCCTCCAGCTGCTGCTGGAGAACGCCGGCCACCTGGTTGGCAAGGACTGCATCATCGCCCGCGTCTGGCCCACCACCGTGGTGGAGGAAACCAACCTGCGGGTGCATATCGCCGCCTTGCGTCGCGCCCTGGGCGACGGGCGTGACGGGCGCCGCTTCATCGCCAACGTGCCGCAGCGCGGCTACAGCTTCGTCGCCGAAGTGAGCTGCGAAGGCGGGGCGCCGGCTGCAACCCCGGGTGCGTGGCCGGCGCATAACCTGCCGGTGCGGCTGACCCGCATCGAGGGGCGCGATGCGCTGGTGGGGACCCTGGTGCGCGAGTTGCCGCAGCGGCGCTTCTTCACCCTGGCCGGCCCCGGCGGCGTGGGCAAGACCACCGTGGCGCTGCGCGTCGCCGAACTGTTGCTGGAGCACTACGCGGACGGGGCGCACCTCATCGACCTGGCCGAGTGCGGGGCCGACGGCGTGGCCCGCCGTGTGGCTGCGGTGCTCGGCCTCCAGGACCCGGGGACGGACCCGATCGCCGACATCGGCCGGCAACTGCGCGGCCGTCATGCGCTGCTGGTGCTGGACAACTGCGAGCACCTGCCGGACGCCGCGGCGCTGCTGGCCGAGGGGCTGCTGCGCCGCGCGCCGCGCCTGTCGATCCTGGCCACCAGCCGCGAGCCGTTGCTGGCCGAAGGCGAGTTCGTCCAGCGCCTGGCGGGCCTGCCGGTGCCGCCCGCGCTGGCCGACTGCTCCGTGGAGGAAGCCCTGGGCTGCGCCGCCATCCGCCTGTTCGTCAGCCGGGCCCGCGCCCGCCAGGATGGCTTCCGCCTGCGCCCGGATGACGTGCCGCGGGTGAGCGAGATCTGCCGCCGCCTCGACGGCCTGCCGCTGGCCATCGAACTGGCCGCGGCCCAGGTGGACAGCCTCGGCCTCGACGGCCTGCAACGGCTGCTCGATGGCCCGTTCCAACTGCTCGCCCACGCGCGGCGCACGGCGGTACCCCGGCACCAGAGCCTGAGGGCCAGCCTGGATTGGAGCTATGACCTGCTGACTGCGCTGGAGCGCGTCGTGCTGCAACGCCTGGCCCTGTTCAAGCAGGCCTTCACCTTCGACGGCGCCGTGCGGGTCATCGGCTGCGAGCGCATCAGCGAAACGCGGCTGTACGAGGCCATCAGCCACCTGGTGGCCAAGTCCCTGTTGCTGGCGGAGCCGGAGTACGGGCAGGTGCGCTACCGCTTGCTGGAAACCACCCGGGCCTACGCGCTGGACAAGTTGCGCAGTGGCGGCGAGCACCCCCAGCGTGCCCTGGAGTGGCGCCTGGCGATGCCCCTCCCGAGCCTCTGGCGCGGCGCGCCGGTGCAAGGCATGCCCCATTGAACCCATGACCCGCAGGTTGGGCTGAGGTACGAAGCCCAACGCAGCGGGGCTGAACCTCGCACCGTTGCATGGTCTCGTGGGGGCGAATTCATTGGCTCTGTCTGCGTTAGCTGTGTGGATTCAACAGGACGACTCTGGATTCCTGGCAGACCCACCGCATGGGTTTCGCTTCGCTCTACGCCATCCTACGAAAGCCGCCAGCCACGGCGTCCACCCGGTGGTGATGCGCACATCAATGTGAAGTATCGAGCATCGATGTTGGAGCAGCGACCAAACGCCCCTTTCAGGAGGCCGAGCGCAATCGTCGTTTCAGGGGTTGAGCGACATGGATGTCGCGAAAGGCGTACCGGGCCATGGATGGCCCGTTACGCCGGGCCCCTGAAACGATGATGGAGCGAGGGGAGTCTGGCGAAGCCAGACCCGTATGGAGGGGCAAGCGTTTTTGGTTCCTTTTTTGGCGACTGAAAAAAGGGACTCGCCCGGGGGGGCGAAACCAGAAACTTCAGCAAAGCTCGGCAATCAGCTGGGCTCAACTCTTCTAGCAACACTTAACTCAGACAGAGCCAATTCATTCTCGACAGATCATCCGGCCACTCGCAGCGGGTTCCCTGCTGCGGGGCTTTCGCGGCTGAAGCCG
The DNA here is from genome assembly GCF_012767755.2 of Pseudomonas tohonis. Classification (NCBI taxonomy): domain Bacteria; kingdom Pseudomonadati; phylum Pseudomonadota; class Gammaproteobacteria; order Pseudomonadales; family Pseudomonadaceae; genus Pseudomonas; species Pseudomonas tohonis. Next base: position 3,984,792 of record NZ_AP023189.1, on the reverse strand, counting down.
CTCCCACGGGCCCGTCACTCGCCGATCAGCCGCCAGCTCATCGGGTTGACGCCTTCGAGGCGGGTGAACAGGCGGGAGAAGTGGGCCTGGTCGTAGAAGCCACATTCGAGGCTGATACGGGTGAGGCTGAGGTCGGAGTTGCGGATCAGTTCCTTGGCGCGGGCCAGGCGTTGCCGGCGCAGCCAATCCTGGGGCGTCATGCCGGTGGTGCATTTGAAGGCGCGGGCGAAGTGGCTGCGGGAGAGGGCGCAGGCTTCGGCCAGGCGGGCGACCGGGATGCCCTCGGCGAGGTGGGTGAGGATCATCTGCTTGGCCAGGCGCTCGCGCCACGGGGCGAGGCCGCCCGAGGCGCCGGAGCCGGCCTCGGGCGGGTGGTATGCGCAGGTGCTGTCGTGGTGAGTACTGGCCATGGCGATCATCCCGATCCGCGTTCGATCCCGTGGCCGGATGGGCACAGGAGGTCAGCAGATTGTTCGGGAGGCCAGGGCGGTGGGCGAGTTAAACGTTGTTAATTCGCTTCAGAGCCCGTCTTCGCTCATGAAACGCACGATCTGGGTGCGCAGCCAGCGTTCGGCGGAGTCGTTGTCCTGGGCGCCGCGCCAGGCCATGGTCAGCTTGGCGGGAACGATCTCGAAGGGCGGCGGCTCGGCACGCAGGCCGCCGCCGGCCACCAGTTCGCTGGCGGCGTAGTCGGGCACGGTGGCGATCACGTCGGAGTTGGCCAGCAGCGCGCGCAGGCCGTTGAACTGCGGCACGGCGAGCACCACGCGACGGGAGCGGCCGATGCGCGCCAGGTCCTGGTCGATGTTGCCGCACAGGTCGCCCGAGAAGGAGATCAGTGCGTGGGGGCGGCTGCAGTAGTCGTCCAGGGTCAGCGGCTCGGGGCGCTTGTCGGCGCGCAGCACCATGGTCTGGATGCGCCGCAGGGTGCGGCACTTGGCGTTGGCCGGCAGTTCGGTGGTGTAGCTGACGCCGACGGAGATCTCGCCCGAGGCGAGGAGGCTCGGCATCAGCAGGAAGTTGGCGCGGCGTACCACCAGCACGATGTTCGGTGCCACCTCGCGCAGGTGGTTGAGCAGCGGGGGCAGCAGGCCGCACTCGACGTCGTCGGAAAGGCCGATGCGGAACACCATGTTGCTGGTGGCCGGATCGAATTCATGGGCATGGCTCAGGGCGTTGGACATGGCGTCCAGCGCCGGGCGCAGTTGCTGGAGGATTTCCACCGCGCGGGTGGTGGGTTCCATGGCGCGGCCACTGCGCACGAACAGGGGGTCGTTGAAGTAGTCGCGCAGGCGCGACAGCGCGGCGCTGATCGCCGGCTGGCCGAGGAACAGCTTCTCGGCGGTGCGGGTCAGGTTGCGCTCGTGCATCAGCGTCTCGAAGACGATCAGCATGTTCAGGTCCACGCGGCGCATTTCGCTGCGGTTCATGCTCGGGTTCCTTCATCGAAGCGTGGGGGCAGGCGGGATGGTTCGCCAGCCTTGCAGATCGCCGGGCGGGCGGCTTGTACGCATGCGCGGTAATTGAACGCCTGCGCGATGGGTTCGCGCAGGCGCCGGGGGTCACACGCGAAAGCGCATGACCAGGCCGTTGAGGTCCACGGCCAGGCGCGAGAGTTCCTGGCTCGCGGCGCTGGTCTGGTGGGCGCCGGCGGCGGTCTGCTGGGCCAGGTCGCGGATGTTGACCAGGTTGCGGTCCACCTCCCGGGCCACCTGCGCCTGTTCCTCGGACGCGCTGGCGATCACCAGGTTGCGCTCGCTGATGTGGCTGATGGCTTCGGTGATGGTGTCCAGCGCCTTGCCGGCGGCGCGGGCCATCTCCAGGGTGGCGCGGGCGCGCTGGCTGCTGTGCTGCATGGCGTCGACCGCCTGGTTGGTGCCCTGCTGGATGCCGCCGATCATCTGCTCGATTTCCTGGGTCGACTGCTGGGTGCGGTGGGCGAGGGCGCGCACCTCGTCGGCCACCACGGCGAAACCGCGCCCGGCATCGCCGGCACGGGCGGCCTCGATGGCGGCGTTGAGCGCCAGCAGGTTGGTCTGTTCGGCGATGGCGCGGATCACGTCGAGCACCTTGCTGATGCCCTGCACCTTGCCGGCCAGTTCCTCGACCTGGCCGGAGGTCTCGCCGACATCGCGGGCCAGGTCGCTGATGGAGTCGACGGTGCGGTTGACCTGGTCCTGGCCGCCGCGCGCGGTGCGATCGGAGTCGCGCGAGGCCTCGGAGGTGGCGACGGCGTTGCGGGCGACCTCGTCCACGGCGGTGGTCATCTCGTTGACGGCGGTGGCGGCCTGCTCGATCTCCTGGTTCTGCTGGTGCAGGCCGCGGCTGGAGTCCTCGGTCACCGCGTTGAGTTCCTCGGCGGCGGAGGCCAGTTGGTCGGACGAGCGGGCGATGTGCACGATGGTGCTCTTCAGGCTCTGCTGCATGGTGCGCAGGGAGCCGAGCAACAGTGCCGGCTCGTCGCTGCCGTGGACCTCGATGCGCTCGGTGAGGTTGCCGGTGGCGACGGTCTCGGCGGCCTTCATGGCCTCGTCCAGCGGCGTGACGATGCTGCGGGTGAGCACCAGGGCGAGGATGCCGGTGAGCAGTGCGGCGAGGATCATCACCGCGCTGACCACCAGCACCGCGTTGTCGTACTGGTCGATGGCGTGCTGCTCCGTCTCGGCGGCGTTGCGCTGGTTGATCTTCATCAGGGTTTCCAGCTGCACGCCCAGCTCGTCGGAGAGCTTCTTGTACTCGCCACCCAGCAGCGCGCGCAGCTCCTCGAGCTGGCCGGCATCGGAGAGCTGCATCAGCTTGGCGTTGACCCGGTAGTAGTCCGCCAGCACCTGTTTGAATCGGGCGTACTGGGCCGCTTCCTCGCCATCGTCCACCAGCTTCTCGTACACCTCCTGGGCCTGGTGCAGCTGGCTGGTGAGTTCTGCCTCGCGCTGGCTGGTGGCGCGCAGCAGCTCGGGCTCGCGGTCCACCAGGATGCGGAAGGAAACGATGCGCAGGCGCAGCATCTTCTCGTTGATCGTGCCCAGTGCCGCGTAGCTGGGCATGCTGTCTTCGCTGAGCATCACGGTGGAGGCGCGGATGCCTTTCATCTGATGCAGGGCGAAGAGCCCGAGCAGGATCACCAGCAGGGTGACGAGGGAAAAGCTGAGGATGGCGCGCGGCGCGATCTTCATGCGGCGTAGAAGCATGGGGACGACTCCCGGTTCGTTATGGTTCGTTCTGGGGTGCCAGGTGGGCAACCGCGCCCTTCATGGGATCAAGCGTAGCGGCTGAATGATTATCGGCGGGGAGTGGGGGGAACTGAAGGGGAGCGCCTTGGAGAGTTCGCATCCGGCTTCCCTGGACGATGGTACGGGGCCGACGGTCTCGGTCGGGGTCAGGCCGCGGGCCGGGTTTCCGGTGGGTGCACGCGGTCGCGCCCGGCGGCCTTGGCACTGTAGAGGGCTTCGTCGGCGGCGCGCAGCAGGTGGCCGTCCGGGGTGCCGTCGTTGGGGCTAGGGTCGTAGGCATGGATGCCGGCACTGAGGGTCACCAGGCCCAGCTCGCTGCCTTCGTGGCGGATGCCGAGTTCGCGCACGGCGAGGCACACCTGTTCGGCGATGGCGCGGGTGTTGGCCTCGTTGCTGTTGGGCAGCAACAAGGTCATTTCCTCGCCGCCGTAGCGGGCCGCCAGGTCGCCGGGGCGGCGGGCGAAGGCGGCCACCACCTGGGCCACGGCCTTGATGCACTGGTCGCCGGCGGGGTGGCCGTAGCGGTCGTTGTAGCGCTTGAAGTGATCGATATCGAACATGACGATGCCCAGCGGCGTGCCCTGGCGGCGGGCACGGCTCGCCTCGATGGGCAGCACGGCATCGAGGCGGCGGCGGTTGGCCAGCCCGGTGAGGCCATCGACCATCGCCAGCTGCTCCAGGGCATCGTGGGCCAGGCGCAGCTCCTCTTCGGCCAGGGCGCCGGATTCGATGCGACGGATCAGGGCCTGGGCGAACAGCACCAGGCCGACGATCATCGCCACCACCACCATGGCCGAGCGCGCGACCTGGTCGAGCCAGGGCGCGGTGATGGAGCGGGTGGAGATGCCGGTTTCCACCACCAGCGGGTAGTCGGCCAGTTGGCGGTAGCTGAACAGGCGCTCCATGCCGTCCACCTGGCCATGGAAGATCGCCGTTCCGGCCGGTGCCTGGCGCAGCAGCTCGCTGAACACCAGGCCCTTGGCCAGGCTGGCGCCGATGGCTTCGGGCAGGAACGGGCGTCGTACCAGCAGCGTGCCGTCCTGCAGGGCGAGGATGATGATGCCGGCGTCGCCCACATCGAAGCTCTCGTAGAACCGCACGAAGTAGCTCACCCGCAGGGTCGCCAGGGCGACACCGCCGAAGCTGCCGTCGGGGTTGTCGATGCGTCGCGAGACGGGGATCACCAGGTCGCCGGTCGAGCGGCTGTAGATGGCCTTGCCGATGTACAGGTCTTTGTCGGCTCGCTCGCGGTGGTGGATGAAGTATTCGCGGTCGGCGTTGTTGGCGCCGGCGGGGATGCTGTCCTTGTCGGTCACCAGCCAGTTGCCGTCCTTGTCGTAGATGAACAGGCCGTGCAACTGGGGCAGGAAGCGCTGCTGGCGCTTCATCAGGCTGCGCATGCGATCCACCTGCAGCTTGTCGATGCCATCCCACTCGACCCGTTCGATCAGCCCGACCAGCAACGCGTCGGCCTGGCGCACCGCATCGCGGGCATGCTGGGCGGCGGCGCTGGTGACGTTGGTGGCGTTGACTTCGGCGCGACGGTATTCCTGTTCGTGGGCCTTCCAGACCTGCCAGGTCTCCATGGCGAGGATAGCCAGTATCACCAGCGCGGTGAAGCCGAACGCCAGGCGCCGCGCCTGGATATGGCCCTGGTTGCTGTCCACGGGAGGCGGCCTGTTCATGCTTGTCGGGCTCGACGATGACACGGGAACGTCATGGTTGTGACCATGGGCGCGAGAAAACCTCCGCAGAGTCGGGACACAGGCAGCCTAGCAGCGCTGCGGTTAGAATGCCGCGCCCCGGAACCAGGACCCGCACCGCCATGACCCCCGACGCCATCGAAACCCTTCGCCTCCAGCTGACCGCCGCCCTGGGCGATCTGCCCGCCGAGACGCGCCGCCTGTTCCATGGGCGAGGCCGCCGCTGGCCGGGGCTGGAGCACCTGGTGGTGGACTGGCTGGAGGGCGTGGTCCAGGTGGCGCTGTTCCGCGAGCCGGAGGCCGGGGCGCTGGACAGCCTCAAGGCGATGCTCGCCGGACTGGTGGCCAGCGAAGCCTGGCGCGCCGCACCGGTGCGCAGCCTACTGTTGCAGTTGCGCTACCTGCCGGGCAGCGACACCGAGCTGCTCTGGGGCGAGGCGGTGGAGCAGTGGACCATGCACGAGGATGGGCTGGCCTACCGCCTGGACCTGATGCGCAACCAGAACATCGGCCTGTTCCTCGACATGCGCTACGGGCGCCGCTGGGTCCGCGAGCAGGCCGCCGGCAAGCGCGTGCTGAACCTCTTCGCCTACACCTGTGGCTTCTCCGTGGCGGCCCTCGCCGGCGGTGCCGAGGCGGTGGTCAACCTGGACATGGCCCGCGCCGCCCTGAGCCGTGGCCGCGACAACCACCGCCTGAACGGCCACGACACGACCCGGGTCATGTTCCTCGGCCACGAGCTCTTCAAGTCCTGGGGCAAGGTGAAGAAGTGCGGGCCGTACGACCTGGTGATCATCGACCCGCCGTCCTTCCAGAAGGGCAGCTTCGAACTGGACCGTGACTACCGCAAGATCCTCCGCCGCCTGCCGGAGCTGCTGGCCGAGGGCGGCCAGGTGCTTGCCTGCGTCAACGACCCGGCTACCGGGGCCGACTTCATCGTCCGCACCATGGCCGAGGAGGCGCCTGCTCTGCGCTTCCGCGAGCGCCTGGCCAATCCGCCGGAATTCGCGGACGTGGACCCGGAAGGCGGGCTCAAGGCCCTGGTGTTCGTCCAGGGCTGAGCCGACGACGCCTTAGAAGCCGACGCTGGCCTGGACGAACAGGGTGCGCGGCTGGCCGACATAGATGCCGGCGTTGTTGTCGCTGGAACGGGTGAAGTAACGCTGGTCGAAGAGGTTTTTCACGCCCACGCCGAGCTTGAGGTTGGACAGCTGCTCGCCGAAGTTGTAGCCGCCGCGTACGTTCCAGGTGGCGTAGCCGGGGATGTCGCCGTACTGGCCGTCGGCGGTCGGTTCGGTGATGTAGTCACCAGTGAAGTTGCCGTTGGCGTCGATGCCGGTGCCCGGCGCGCGCTGCATGGACTGGGCGTAGCCGTCCAAGTTGTAGGTCCAGCGCCCGGCCTGGTAGCGCAGGCCGATATTGGCCACCTGGCGCGAGTAGAAGGGCAGGTCGCGGGTGCGGAAGCCGGGGATGTCGCCCTCGTAGGTGGCGCGGGTGTAGGTCAGGCTACCGGTGAGGCTGAGGCCGGCCAGCAGCGCGTCGAGATCGTAGTGGCCGGAGAACTCGATGCCTTGGTGCTTGGTGGCACCGAGGTTGGTCCAGCCGATGTCGTTGCTGATGTATTGCAGCTCGTGGTCGAAGTCGATGTAGAACAGCGTGACTTCGCCGCCCCAGCCCTCGGTGTCGTAGCGGGTACCCACCTCGTAGGTCTTGGCCTTCTCCGGCTCCAGGCCGGCCGCCGCCGAGTCGCCGCTGCCACCCTGGCCGAGTTGGAAGTACTGCAGGCTGCCGAAGGAGGTCTCGTAATTGGCGAACAGCTTCCAGGCGTCGGAGAGGTGGTACATCACGCTGATCGCCGGCAGCGGCTCGTTGTAGTCCTTGCTGCGGTGCTTCTCCTGCACCCGCACGCCATTGGTGCCCACCACCGGGCGGTCGTGCCAGTCGGTGCTGATGCGCTCGAAGCGGATGCCGGGGGTGACGGTCCAGTTGCCCACGTCCACCTTGTCGTCGATGTAGAAAGCGTTGGCCTCGGTGCCGCCGGTGCGGTCCTGGTAGGCGTGGCCGTCCGCCGAGACGCCGGGAGTGGCCACCGGCACATTGCCCACCAGCGCCAGGCGGCTGGCTTCCTCGTGCATGGCTTCCTTCAGGTAGCGGTAGCCGACGCCCACCTCGTGGGTGGTGAGGCCGGCGAAGAAGATGCGCGAGACGCGCGGCTCGATGCCATAGGTGTAGTAGCTGCGCGGGAAAGAGCCGAGGAAGCGCTGGTCACGGGTGGCGATGGCGCTGCCGCGGAAGCTGTCGCTGTAATAGGTCAGCACCTCTAACTGGGTGGCGTCGTCGATCTGCCGCAGGTACTTCAGGGAAACGTCCTTTCGCCGCCCGCTGAAGTAGTCCCAGTCGCGGTCTGACTGGAAGGCGTCGGCGTCGTACTGGGCCTGGGTCAGGCCACCGGGCATGTCGGCGCTGGCGTCGTAGTAGTGGAAGTTCAGCGACAGGTCGTCCTGCTCGGTGGGTGCCCAGTGGGTCTTGAGCAGCACGTCGTCGATGTCGTTGCCGTTATTGCTGTCGCGGTAGCCGTGGCCGTTGACGCCGGAATAGAGCAGAGCGACGCCGATGCCGTTATCTGCCGTGCCACCTAGGAAGGCGCTATCCAGGTGCTTCCAGCCGCCATGGCGGGTGTTCTCCAGGGTGGTGCCGACCTCACCGGAGAAGGTCTCGGGGATAGCGCGGGTGACGAAGTTGATCACTCCTCCGACGTTCTGCGGGCCATAGCGCACGGAGCCCGCGCCGCGTACCACGTCGATGCTGTCGAGGTTGCCCAGGGAGATGGGCGCCATGGATAGCTGCGGCTGGCCGTAGGGGGCGAAGGCCGCCGGCACGCCGTCGATCAGCACGGTGGAGCGCGGCGACAGGCGCGAGGTGAGACCGCGCACACCGAAGTTCAGGGATATGTCGCTGCCACCGGTGCCGTTGGATTCCTGCACCTGCACGCCGGGCACGGCACGCAGGGCGTCGCGCACGTTCATCGCGCCTTTCTCCTGCATGGTCCCGCGGCGGATCACGGTGCGCGCGCCGGGATGGTTTTGCACTACGGCCTCCTCGGCGGTGCCCAGCCAGTTGCCGACCACGGAGATGTTCGAGGCGGGCAGCTCAAGCGCCGAGGCTTCGTCTTGCGAGCGCTGGAGCAATACCGCGGAGCCGTCCACCAGTTCGAAGACCAGGCCGCTGCCATGCAGCAGCACGCCCAGGGCCTCCTCGGGGGTGAGGTTGCCGTCCACCGCCGGGGCCTGCTTGCCGGCTACCAGGTCGGGACTGAAGAACAGCTGCAACGAGGTTTCCCGGCCCAGTTGCGCCAGGGCGCTGGCCAGGGGCTGGGCCGGTATGTGGATGGCCTCGGCGGCCTGGGCGTGCATGCCGGCGACGGCCATGGCGATGCCCAGCGGCAGCCAGCGCAGTGTGCGGGGGAAGCGGGGGCGGGCGGGTGTAGCGAAGGCATGTGCGTCGTTCACGTTGATCCGGTCCTGATCGTTTCTGGAAGCCTTCATGGCGCGTCGGCCATGAGAGTTGGACGAGAAGACGAACGACGAAAAGAAAACCTGAATCTAAAGAGGAATTATTTCGCGACTACCATCGGGGAGGGCACGCACCTGCACCGGCAGCATGCGCGGCAGCACGCCGAGCAGGGCGTCGGTGTCATCGGCGCGAAACACGCTGGATAGCCGCAGGCCGGCTACGGCGGGCGCCACGCGCACCGGTGCCGCGCGGTAGCGCGAGACCTCGGCGACCACGTCGGCCAGCGGGGCGTCGTTGAATACCAGCTTGCCCTGGCGCCAGGCGGTGATGGCGGAGATATCGATGGGGGCGATGGCGCCAACGCTGCCGTCACTGGCGATGCGCACGGCATCGCCGGCCAGCAGGGGGCGGGTGGCGGCGTTGCGCTGGCCCTCGACCCGGACGCTGCCGGATTCCACCGCGACCCTTACCTCGGCCGGGTCGCGGCGCACGTCGAAGCGCGTGCCGGTAACCGTCACCCGACCCTTGCCGGCATCCACCACGAAGGGGCGGGCGGGATCGTGGGTGACGCTGAACATGGCTTCGCCGCTTTCCAGGCTGACCTGGCGCTGCTGGTCGCGGTAGCGCACTTCCAGACGGGTGCGGCTGTTGAGTTCCACAAGCGTGCCGTCGGCCAGGATCACCTGGCGCCGCTCGCCGGCGACGGTGGCGTACTGCTCGGCACCAAAAGGCAGCGGCACCCATAGCCAGGCGGCACCGGCGGCCACTACCAGGCTGGCGGCGATGGCCAGGGCACGGGTGGCGTTGCGGCGGCGACCGGCGCGGGGTGCGTGGGCCTCAGCAAGGGCGCGCAGGCGCGGCTCGGGCATCAGGTCGGCGGCCTTCCACAGGTAGTCGAGCAGGGCGTATTCGCGTTCATGCTCCGGGCTCGCGGCGAGCCAGGCGGCGAAGCGCTCGGCTTCGTCCGTGTCGAGCTCACCGTCGCGGTGGCGGGTGAACCAGAAGGCGGCCGCCTCGCGCAGTGCCTCCTCGTGCGCCGCGCAGCCGGGTGCCGCGCCAGCGCCCGGCGGGGCGGCCAGCGGCTCCGGCGTGGGGGGCGGATGCCCGGTGGGGTGCTCGTTGCTCATGAAAGGCTCGCGTCCAGGCGGTCACGCAGATGGCGAAGGGTTCGGATCATATACCGCTCGACCATGTTCTTGGATAACCCCATGCGCTCGGCGATTTCCGCCTGGCTCAGGCCTTCGAGCTTCTGCCAGACGAACACCTGGCGGCAGTTGGGCGGCAGCTCGGCCAGTGCCTTCTCGATAGAGTCGGCCAGCTGCACCGCGTGCATGAAAGATTCGGGGTCGTCTGCGCTCGCCTCGGCCTGGCTGCCCAGTTCCTGCTCCAGCAGGGCACGGCGTTCGTCGCGGCGGAACTGGTCGGTGGCGATGTTGCGTGTGGTCTGGTGCAGGTAGGCGCGAGGTTGCTCGATGGCGGCCTGGTCGGCCTCCAGCACCCGGACGAAGGCATCGTGGGCCAAATCCTCGGCGCGATGGCGGTTCCTCAGCCGGCGGGTCCAGGTGCCGATGAGCTCTTCATAGTGGTCGAAGAAGCCAGGTCTGCGCGTCGACATCTGCGGGGGCGGCAATCGGGGATGAGGAAAGGTCGCGAATGATAATGTTTTGCAAAAACTTCGACAATCATCTCCTTCCGCGCTTCGTCGTTCCGCCCCAGGCCGGGCGGGACGCTCACCAACTGCAACATCGGTCGCTCGCGTTCCTCGGTCAGGGCCGGTTGGGCTTCGACCTCGAAGTCGCTCGAGCCTCATTCCAGGCGGCTTCGCTGAGGCCGCTGGAGTGCTGCACGGCGTTACCGCAGTAGTAGCCCAGCGCGGCGCAGGCGATGGCCAGGATGGGGCAGCCCATGGCGCCGACCATCAGGCCGCTGATGCCGCCCGCGGCCTTGCCAGCGGCGCCGTCGGGTTCTTCGGCCAGGACCTGGGCGGCGAACAAGGGCGCTGGAGGAAAGTGCGAGGCACAGGCAAGAAGCGTGGAACTCATCATGTTGACCTTCGTCTGCTGGGGTGGGTCGAAGGTGGAGTTCCAGTTCTCGTACCAGACGAAAGGCCTTTTTTAATCAATAGGTTGCCGTTACGAGATCGATATGACTGCGTCAGGTCGACAGCGTTTCGCAGTCATATCGACATGGTCTGGCGCCGGTGCCTCAGCGGCTGCTTTCCACCACCCGGTAGCAGGGCACGTAGGCCGCGCCGCCGGGAAGCTTCATGCGGTGCTGTTCGACGAAGGCCTGGAGCAGGCGGTCCAGCGGCTGCATCACTTGCGCATCGCCGTGGATCTCGTAGGGGCCGTGTTCCTCGATCAGGCGGATGCCCTTGTCCTTGACGTTGCCGGCGACGATGCCGGAAAACGCGCGGCGCAGGTTGGCGGCCAGTTCGTGGGGCGGCAGCGAGCGGCTGAGCTGCAGGGCGGCCATGTTCTCGTGGGTCGGGTCGAAGGGGCGCTGGAAGCCTTCGTCGATCTTCAGCAGCCAGTTGAAGTGGAAGGCGTCGTTGCGCTCGCGGCGGAAACGCTTCACTTCCTTCAGCCCCTGGGCCATCTGCCGCGCCACTTCGGCCGGGTCGTTGATGATGATCTGGTAGCGCTTCTGCGCATCCTCGCCCAGGGTGGCGCCGACGAAGGCGTGCAGCTGCTGCAGGTAGGGCTCGGCGCTGCGCGGGCCGGTGAGGATGACGGGGAAGGGCAGCTCGCGGTTGTCCGGGTGCATGAGGATGCCCAGCAGGTAGAGGAACTCCTCCGCCGTGCCCACGCCGCCGGGGAAGATGATGATGCCGTGGCCGACGCGGACGAAGGCCTCCAGGCGCTTCTCGATGTCCGGCAGGATCACAAGTTCGTTGACGATGGGGTTGGGCGCCTCGGCGGCGATGATCCCCGGCTCGGTCAGGCCCAGGTAGCGGCCGCCGACGATGCGCTGCTTGGCGTGGCTGATGGTGGCGCCCTTCATCGGGCCCTTCATCACGCCCGGGCCGCAGCCGGTGCAGATGTCGAGGCTGCGCAGGCCCAGCTCGTGGCCGACGCGCTTGGTGTACTTGTATTCCTCGGTGCTGATGGAGTGGCCGCCCCAGCACACGACGATCTTCGGCTCCACGCCCGGGCGCAGCGTGCGCGCGTTGCGCAGCAGGTGGAAGACGTAGTCGGTGATGCCCTGGGAGCTCTCCAGGTCGATGCGCAGGCTGTCCAGCTCGCTGGCCGCGTAGACGATGTCGCGCAGGGCGCTGAAGAGCATCTCGCGGGTGCTGGCGATCATCTCGCCGTCGACGAAGGCGTCGGCCGGGGCGTTGAGCAGTTCCAGGCGCACGCCGCGGTCCTGCTGGTGGATGCGCACCTCGAAGTCCTTGTAGGCATCGAGGATGGTCTTGGCGTTGTCGATGTGCGCGCCGGTGTTGAGGATGGCCAGGGCGCACTGGCGGAACAGCGTGTAGATGCTGCCGGAACCGGCTTCGCTCAGTTGCTGCACTTCGCGCTGGGAGAGGGTTTCCAGGCTGCCCTTGGGGCTGACTTCGGCGTTGACTACGTGTCTCGGGGGCATTCTCTGTTCCATGAAAAGCGATGTCGGGCGGGCCGCTCGGCCCCCGCATCGGGGTGATGAGCGCCGGGCGCTGAATGCGTCGTGGCTCCGGCGGTCGTGTGGCGTGTCGGGGGTGTGCCGTCGGCACGGCCACCCGGCGCTCCGCAAAAAGGTGGATTCGCGTAATAGCGGGAACCCAGGAGCTCTGACAAGCGTTTTGTGCGATCTGCTCCGTGGTCGTCGGCTTTCGCAGGGCCGATCGGCGGTGTTCCGCGTGCGAAGCGAAACCCATCGAAGCGCACTCCCATGCACGCCGGCGTGCCGGGTTCGACTCCCCCTGGTGGAGGTAAAAAGCGACCTCCACCCTACACAACGGTCATGCCCGTGCGGTGGCATGGCGCGGTCTGCCGCCACTCGGCGCCGCAGGCGACTTCACCGTGGGAGCGAATTCATTCGCGAAAGATGCCGGTGCCAGGCATCGCGGTTGAAACCGCTCCCACCACTCGCCGGTCCACTCCTGCGACCCGCCGGTCATCCGCCGTGGTGCCAGGGCCGCTGGAGGCGTAGAATCGCCGCTTCCAGGCCGTACCCCCTCCCATTCCAACAACAAACCCTGCCGCAGCCGTCCGCCCCGTGCCTTGCTTCCCGGGTGGTCACTGGCATGCGCGGTGGAGGCGCATCGACCCTGTCCCGACTCCAGCCACAGCCCCGGAACAGCCCTTGAGCCCTGAACGTCCCGTCCTCGAACCGTCCCCCGAACCCCGTGCCGGCAGCTGGCTGAGCGTGATCGCCCTGGCCCTGGCCGCCTTCATCTTCAACACCACCGAATTCGTCCCGGTGGGGCTGCTCAGCGACATCGGCCGCAGCTTCGAGATGCCCACCGCCCAGGTCGGCCTGATGCTGACGCTCTACGCCTGGGTGGTGACCCTGGCCTCGTTGCCGCTGATGCTGCTGACCCGCAACATCGAGCGGCGCAAGCTGCTGGTGTTCGTCTTCGTGCTGTTCATCGCCAGCCACCTGCTGTCCAGCGTGGCCTGGAGCTTCGGCGTGCTGATGCTCAGCCGCATCGGCATCGCCTTCGCCCATGCGGTGTTCTGGTCGATCACCGCCTCGCTGGCGGTGCGCGTGGCGCCACCGGGCAAGCAGGCCAAGGCGCTGGGGCTGCTGGCCACCGGCACCATCATGGCGATGGTCCTGGGCATCCCCCTCGGCCGCGTGGTGGGCGAGGCCCTGGGCTGGCGCACCACCTTCCTGGCCATCGCCGGCCTGGCGGTGCTGACGGCGTTGTGCCTGGCGCGCACCCTGCCGCTGCTGCCGAGCCAGAACTCCGGCTCCCTGCGCAGCCTGCCCATCCTGCTCAAGCGCCCGCCGCTGGTGGCGCTCTACGTGCTCACCGTGCTGGTGATCACCGCGCAGTTCACCGCCTACAGCTACATCGAGCCCTTCTCCCGCGACGTGGCGGGCATGAGCGGGCAGATGACCACCGTGCTGCTGTTGCTCTCCGGCGGGGCGGGTGTCTTCGGCTCGATCCTCTTCAGCCGCTACAGCGACCGCTTCCCCCGGGGCCTGCTGCTGGTGGCGGTGGGCATCCTGGCGGCGAGCCTCCTGCTGCTCCTGCCGCTGGCCCAGCACCATGGCTGGCTGCTGGGCATGAGCCTGCTCTGGGGCATGGCGATCATGTGCTTCGGCCTGGCCCAGCAATCCAGCGTGCTGCGCCTGGCCTCGGATGCCACGGACGTGGCCATGGCGCTGTTCTCCGGCCTGTACAACGTCGGCATCGGCGGCGGCGCGCTGCTGGGCAGCCTGGTCAGCCAGCACATCGCCTTGCGCCAGGTGGGCAATGCCGGTGCAGTGCTCGCCATGGTCGGCCTGCTGCTGGCGGCGTTCGCCTGCTGGAGGTTCGCCGAGGCGCTGAAGGGAAGGGGACCGGTTTAACGGTGAGTTCTTGCGGCGCCTGCTAGGGTGGCGCCTTCATCACCCTCACCGAAAGGACTCCCCCATGGCGCTTCGTTCCCCGCTGCTGTCGATCGGCTTCCTGCTGCTGCCCGCCGCCGTGTCGGCGGCCACCCTCGATGCGGCCCAGTCGCGCTACCAGGGCGCGGTGTCCTGCATCGACCGGCTGTTCTACGACGGTGGTCATGACGTCGGCGATGCCCGGCGCGAGGCGCTGATCACCGAGTTCCTCGCCCACTACCAACTGCCCGCCTATGACGAGGCCCGCTACGCCGCTGCCGAAGGCGCGGATATCGACATGACGGCTTCATGGCGGGCTACCAGCTGTGCGACAGCGATGTGGCGTACGTCGACAGGCTCGGCGCCAAGCACGGCCGGCACCTCCCCAGCGAGTAGGCGAGCTGTCTATCCGCGTCGCTCCACGCCTCACATCGCTGCGCGCTCTGCAGCTCTCGTAGGATGGCGTAAAGCGAAGCGAAACCCATGCTGTGGGGGCAGAACGGTGGGCCCAGGCATGGCGGGACGCGTCGTCAATCGGCCGGCCTGGCCTCATCCAGCGTCTTCCTGATGCTCGCGCCGAGCTGCAGGGCGTTGCTGCAGGCGGGGTCTTCCTCGCCGTGCTTGCAGGATTTCTTCAGCACCTCCAGGGCCTTTGGCAGGTCCTTCTTCACGGCGATGCCGCGAGCCAGGTACATGCCGAGCATGGTGCAGGCCCAGGGGTCGTCCTGGTCGCAGGCTTTGGTGAAGCTGCGGGCGGCACAGGCTTGCACGCGCTCGTTCTGCATGTCGGCGCGATACAGCCCGGCGGCGTGGTTGGTGCAGCCGGAGGCGGCGCCCAGCTTGCAGGCGCGCTGGTACAGGGGTTCGAAGCCGGCGGGGTCGCCGCCGAGTCGCTGCAGGGTTACGGCCGTGCGCAGGCAGGCGTAGGCGTCCCCGGCGGTGCAGCGGGCGAGGCAGCCATCCAGCTGGTCGGCGGTATCGCAGCCATCGGCGTCGATTTCCAGTGCCCGGTGCCCGGGCATCAGGTCGGCCGGGCATTGCTCGGCCTCCTGGGTCCATTGCGCATTGGCGCGGACCTCGGCGTCGATGCGCTCGATGATGGGCGTGTCCTCCCCGGCCACGGCGGTTTGCGGCAGCGACAGTGAAACGGCGACGAGCAGCATCAGCTTCCTGATGAACATGGGAATTCCCTTGTTTGAAAGAGGGTTGTTGCACGCTCCGCAGCGGGAGCATCAGGGGCCGGTAACGAGCTCGACGCGTTCGCTTTCCAGCTCCAGCAGCACCAGGCCTTCCTGCCCATCGACGAGGGTGCCCAGGCACTCGCCCTGGCGGTTCCAGGCGGCGGATTGGCCGGCGGTGAGGAAGTCCTCCACCGGGCCGATGCAGTTGCTCATCAGCACCGGCATGGCGTGGCGGCGAGCCACTTCGGGGTAGTGCCGCTGCCCGGCGGCGATGCCGGCAGCGGACTTGGCGACGCTGACCAGGTAGCAGTCGGCGCCCACCGCGACGGCCTCGTCGGCGTGCTCGGGGAGCATGGATTCGTAGCAGATGGCCGGCGCCAGGCGGTGCTCGCCCAGGTGGATCAGCGCCTGGCCGTCGCCGGGGCCGAACCAGGGCAACTCGTCGGCGTGCAGGCGCTGCTTGCAGTAGAGGCTGCGCGACTGCCGGGGCCGGAAAATCACCATGCCGATGCGCGGCAGTGGCGCCCCGGTGACCGGCAGCCCCGCGCAGATGACCAGGTCGTGCTCGTCGCTGAGCCGTTGCAGAGCAGCCAGGCGCGGGTCATCGGGCGTGGTCGCCAGCTCCCGCGCCAGGGACGGGGCGTAGCCGGTCAGCGAGAGTTCGGGAAACACGATCAACGCCGCGCCCTGTGCCACCGCCTGGCGGATGAAGGCGGCATGCCTGCCGATGTTCCCTTCGATGTCGCCCGTGATCGACGAGAGTTGAACGGCGCAAAGCTTCATGGGAGTGCTCCTGCGGATGAAGGCGCCATGCTAGAGGCTGGCCGTGGCCGCCACCAGGGTTTTTCCATGGACATGCGGCCGCCTCGCGTGCTCGTCATTCAGCGGCTGATTGATCAGCGGCAGCGGCTGGACGCGCTCCGGGGGCCTTTCTAGACTGGCCATCCGCTGGCCGCCCACCCCCACGAGGAACCGCCCATGAGCACCTATCAGGAACTGCGGATCAACCGCACGCAGCTGGATGATTGCCAGTCCCACCGCCGCGAACTGGCCGTCGAGCTGGACGCGGGGCAGGTGCTGCTGGGCGTCGAGCGCTTCGCCTTCACCGCCAACAACGTCAGCTATGCGGCGCTGGGCGATGCCATGGGTTACTGGCGCTTCTTCCCGACGGTGGAAGGCCAGGGGCTGATCCCGGTCTGGGGTTTCGCGGTGGTGCTGCGATCGCGCTGCGAAGGCGTCGCCCAAGGCGAGCGCTTCTACGGCTACTACCCCATGGCCAGCCATGTGGTGATGGAGCCGGGGCGGGTCGATGCCCAGGGTTTCACCGATGTCATCGCCCATCGCCAGGGCCTGCCGGCCATCTACAACCACTACCTGAACTGCGCCACCGACCCGCTCTACAGCGACGACAGCGAGGCCCCGCAGATGCTCCTGCGGCCACTGTTCACCACGGCCTTCCTGCTCGACGAGTTCGTCGCCGGCAACCAGGCCTTCGGGGCGAAGCAGGTGATCATCACCAGCGCCTCGTCGAAGACCGCCATCAGCCTGGCCTACCTGCTCAGCCGGCACCGTGCCGAGCGGGGCCAGGACTACGAGGTGATCGGCCTGTCCTCGACGGCCAACCGCGCCTTCGCCGCCGGGCTGGGCTGCTATGACCGGGTGCTGGAGTACGGCGAGGTGGAGTCGCTGCCCGGCGAGGTGCCGTCGATGGTGATCGACCTGGCGGGCAACAGCCCGTTGCTCGCTCGCCTGCACACTCACCTGCAGGCGGGGCTGCGCTACAGCTGCCAGGTCGGTGCCTCCCACTGGGACCAGCGCCAGGCGCTGCCGGGTGGGCTGCCGGGGCCGAAGCCGGTGTTCTTCTTCGCCCCCAACGAGGGCAAGCGCCTGCACCAGCTGTGGGGGGCGGCGGCATTCGCCCGCACGCTCGCCGAGCGCTGGCAGGCCTTCAACGGCTTCGCCCGCTCGTGGCTGATCTTCGAGTACGGCCACGGCGCCCCGGTGGTGCGCGAGCGTTACCTGGCGGCCTTGCGGGGCCAGCTGGAGCCGCAGGTGGGGGTGGTGCTGTCCTTGCTGGAATAAGGGGCGGGGTGCGGGCATGGGCGGAACGATTCTCGCCCCAGTAGACGGCGGTCCTGCGCCTCCCTAGACTGGCCAACTGCCATGACCGCCGTCCCGGCGTCAGCCCAGGCTCAGTGCCCCATGACACTTCCCGCGACCCCGACAGTCCCGATCCGGCCCCTGCGCGGGCGCATCCCCGCCGTGCTCGAGCCGGCCTACAAGGCTTTTGTGCTCACGCACTACCGGGGCTTTCTGCTGGCGATCAACTTCATCGCGATGATCGCCTACGACTCCTACGTGCTGGCCGACGCGCTGCTGATCCCGGACATGGCCATGGAGTCGCTGGTCACCCGCGGCCTGCTCAGCCTGCTCGGGCTGCTGAACATCTTCCTGGTGTTCCGCTACAGCCGCAGCGTGCTGCTGATGGACATGCTCATGCCACTGCACGACATCGTTTCCACCGTCGCCTGGTTCGAGCTGCTCAAGCGCAGTGATTCGCCCGACGTCGCGACCTTCCTCTATGCCTCGGTGGTGTTCATCGTGCTGGGCAACCTGGGGGTGCGCTATTCGTTCAAGGGCATCCTGGCCTGCTCGCTGGTGATCTCCGGGGTGATCCTCTACAACGTCGCGCTGATCCACCCGGGCGATGCCAAGGCGCTGCTGATCTTCACCCTGGTCTACCTGCCGGTGGCGATCTTCAGCCTGTTCATCAGCTGGACCACCATCCGTGGCGTGCGCCAGGCGTTTCTCGCCGACGAGGAAGCGCGCCGCCAACGCGCCGAACTGGCCACGCTCAATGGCCGCCTGCACGAGCTGGCGAGCACCGATGCGCTCACCGGGGTCGGCAACCGCCGCGCCTTCGACCAGGTGCTGGAGGAGTACTGGCAGCAGATGAGCCTGCACGGCCGGCCCTTCGCGCTGCTGCTGGCGGACATCGACTACTTCAAGCCGTACAACGACCACTACGGCCACCTGGCCGGCGACCGCTGCCTGCGCGAGGTCGTCGACAGCCTGGTGCACACCCTGCGCGACGGCCAGGCGAAGGTCTTCCGCTACGGCGGGGAGGAGTTCGTCGTCCTGCTGCAGGTCAGCAGCCAGGCCGAGCTGGAAACCATCACCGAGCGCCTGCGGGTGCAGGTGGCGGGGCTGGACATGGAGCACCTCAACCGCCCGGATGGCGTGCGCCACCACACCATCAGCTTGGGCGCCTCGCTCTCCAGCGGCGCGGGCCTGGGCAAGGCGCAGGACCTGCTCGCGCGTTGCGACCAGCTGCTCTACCGGGCCAAGCAGGAAGGCCGCAACCGTGCCTGCCTGGCGGCCATGACGCTCTGCTGAGGCTCAGGCGGTCGCTACATCGCTGCGTTAAGCCTCGCTGCGCTCGGCGCCAACCTACGGCGCCGTGCCCAATTCGAACCCACGGTACCAACCGGTGTGTAGGGTGGATGGCGCTCTTTTCATCCACCAGCGGAGTCGCATGGATACTCGGAGCTGGGGCAGTCCTGCGGCCTGCTTGGCGACTGAAGTCGCCCCTACAGTCGCCCCTACAGGTCCCTGCCCATCTCGTGGGAGCGAATTCATTCGCGATGGAATATCCGGCCACTGGAGGCCCTGTGCCGGCTGCAGTTCTTTCGCGGCTGAAGCCGCTCCCACAAGGAGCACCTGCCATGGCCGGACATCGCTGCGTTGGGCCTCGCTGCGCTCGGCGCCAACCTGCGGCACGGCGCCAAGGCACGCCCCGTAGGAGCGAGCTCTGCTCGCGAAGCGCTTGCTGGAATCTGTGGGAGCGAATTCATTCGCGAGGGAATGTCCGGCCACTCGCAGCCTTATGCTGGCGACGGGTCTTTCGCGACTGAAGCCGCTCCCACAAGGAGCACCTGCCACGGCCGGACATCGCTGCGTTGGGCCTCGCTGCGCTCGGCGCCCACCTGCGGCACGGCGCCAAGGCACGCCCCGTAGGGGCGAACTCTGCTCGCGAAGCGCTTGCTGGAATCTGTGGGAGCGAATTCATTCGCGATGGGGTACCAGGCCACTCGCAGCCTTGTGCCGGCGGCAGGTCTTTCGCGGCTGAAGCCGCTCCTGCAGGGAATGCCTGGGCGAGGGGGCGCGCGCCGGGTTGCCCGGCGCGCGTGCTGGCGATCAGAGGATGCTGATCGGGTACTCGACGAAGGCGCGGACTTCGTTCAGGTCCGGGCCCACGTTGTTGTCGGCACGGTAGATGGAGTTGCGCAGCTTGAACGACAGGTCCTTGGCCGGACCGTCCTGCACCACGTACTTGAACTGGTTGAACAGCTCGCGCTCGGTGCCGTCGCTCTCGCCGCCGGCCTCGATGTTGCTGCCGCGCACGTAGGCAACCTTGTAGCTCAGGCCGGGCACGCCGTAGGTGGCGAAGTCCAGCTCGTAGCTCGCCTGCCAGGAGCGCTCGTTCTTCAGGTTGAAGTCGGAGTAGTAGGAGTTGGCCACGTAGATGGTGCTGCCGCCGTCGCCGTAGTCGTACGCGTAGCCGGCATCACCGGTGTTGCGCTGGTGGGCGATGATGAACGCGTGGGCGCCGACGCTGTACTTGGCGGCCAGGCTCCACAGGGTGTTCTTGTCGTTGTCGCCGTCACCGCCGAAGTCCAGCGCGGCATCGGAGTTGTCGTCGTAGTCGGTGCGATAGATGTTGAAGTCGACGTTCAGGGCCTGTTCCGCGTTGAACGGAATCGTGTAGTTCACGTTGCCGTAGTACTTCTTGAAGGTGTCTTCGACATCGGAGTGGTACAGGGCCACCGACAGCGCGTCGTTGACCACGTAGCTGCCGCCGATCACGTCGATGCTCTTCAGGCGATTGGGGTCGCGCGCCGGGTCGCCCATGGGGCTGTCGGCGGTGAAGCGGCCGACGTTCAGTTCCAGGCCTTCGATTTCCTTGCTGGTCACCAGGGTGCCGGTGAAGGCCTGCGGCAGCAGGCGGCTGTCGTCATAGGCGAGCACGGGCAGGGATGGGAACTGGTTGCCGTATTTGATCACGGTGTTGGAGACGCGCAGCTTGATCACGCCACCGGCCTCGGAGAGGTCATCCACCGGGTGGCCGTCGCTGTCGGTGTCGAAGAAGGCGCTGTAGTTGCGACCACGGCCGCTGTCGAGCTTGATGCCCAGCAGGCCGTAGGCGTCCACGCCGAAGCCGACGGTGCCCTGGGTGAAGCCGGACTCGAAGGTACCGATGAAGCCCTGGCCCCAGACCTTGGCGTCGTTGGTCTTGTCCTTGTAGTCACGGTTGAAATAGGCGTTGCGCAGCAGGACCTTCAGGCTGGCGTCCTCGACGAAGCCCTTGGCGTCGGATTGCTCGCTGGCATGGGCCTGGGCGATACCCAGGGACAGCAGCGTGCAGGCGGCGGCTATATAGTTTCGGTTATGCATGGATGCTCCCAGATATTGGTTTTTTTGGAGTGCTTGGAGTCGGCAGGAAGAAACCACTTGGTCCATTGACGTCCGTGCGGGAACTGTAGTTTCCCGCTGACGACCGTGCGAACTCATTATGAATTTGAATGTTCGCGGAACAGGTAGCCGGGCGACAGTTAACACGCGCGCGCAAGCAATTCGTAACTGTTGGAGCTGATGATTATTATCAATGAAATTAATAATTTGCGATTGTACGCGGCGAGTATTCTGGCGCCGATGAATTCCCCAGGGCGCAGCTCCAGCAGGTTGTCGGAGTGGCGCCTTGCTCCAGTTCATCATCCTTTGGTTTATTTGCCGCTTCTCTTGAAGCGGCTTTTTTTTGTTCGCGATTTATACAGTCCAAATTGTGATTGCCTGCGTCTGGAAGTTCAAAGAGTGCAGTATCGGGCAATTGCACAAGTGCCTCTTGGCGTGCAATAAGTGTCCGGTATACGGCCCATATAAACGGCGGATTTCCGATTGTGGATCGGCGTTCCGGCATGCGGCAGGGCGCCGCACAAGCTAACCGCATGACCAGGTTTTTCGCTGCCTGGCGGGGCAGGGCGGATCGGCTCCACCCTAGGTGCCTGGGGCAGCGCCGCGCCAGATTGCAGCGGATACCCGGCCGGGGCTGATGCCCCATCATCGACACGGCGAATGCCCAGGGTGTCCCTTGCAGTATCAGGCAAGGCGGGGAGCGCTCTGGAATGCACCTTACAGGGCTTTCGACGAATAGCAGGAATGGGCAATCACGCCGGAGTAGTCGACTACCGGACAGGCCCCGACGACGCTTAATCTTCGCTCCTGGCCTGATTCAGGGCCCCATCGCATTGATCGCACCCTCCGCTGATCTACCCTTTCCAGCCTGGTCCGGATGGAGACTCCCATGGATTACCGCAACCTGGGGCGCAGCGCCCTCAACGTCTCAAGCCTGGTGGCCACCGGGCACGCCTCGACCCCCGGCTATTCCGATCCCGCCTATCCCATCGAAGGCCGACGCGTCGGCTGATCCTCAACCCCTGGAGTACTGCTCATGTTCACAATCGGTTATGCCGCGCAGACCGCCGCTGCACCGCTCGCACCCTTCAAGTTCGAGCGCCGCGAACTGCGCCCCAACGACGTGGCGATGGAAATCCTCTACTGCGGCGTCTGCCACTCCGACCTGCACCAGGCACGCAACGACTGGGGCTTCAGCCTGTACCCCATCGTCCCCGGCCACGAGATCATCGGCCGGGTGATCGAGGTCGGCCCGGCGGTGACGCGCTACAAGGTCGGCGACAACGTGGCGGTGGGCTGCATGGTGGATTCCTGCATGCAGTGCGACCAGTGCCGCAAGGGCGAGGAGCAGCTGTGCCGCGAGCGCAACACCCAGACCTACAACAGCCGTGACCGCATCACCAAGGAAGTCACCTTCGGCGGCTATTCCAAGCACCTGGTGGTGCGCGAGGAGTTCGTCCTGCGCGTGCCGGAAGGCCTCGACCTGGCCAAGGCGGCGCCGCTGCTGTGCGCCGGCATCACCAGCTACTCGCCGCTGCGCACCTGGAACGTCGGCCCCGGCAGCCGCGTGGGCGTGATCGGCCTCGGCGGCCTCGGCCACATGGCGGTCAAGCTCGCCGTCGGCCTCGGTGCCGAAGTCACCGTGCTCAGCCGCAGCGCCGACAAGGCCGACGATGCCAGGGCCCTGGGCGCCGACCGCCTGCTGGTGTCCACCGACAGGAAGGCCATGAGCGCCGCCCAGTCCAGCTTCGACCTGATCATCGACACCGTGCCCTCGCGCCATGACGTCTCGCCCTACATGGCGCTGCTGGACATCGACGGCACCCTGGTGATAGTCGGGCAGATCGGCCCCATCGACGAACAGCTGACCATCCCCTTCGTCCTCGGTCGCCGCCGCCTCGCCGGCTCGCCCATCGGCGGCATCGCCGAGACCCAGGAGATGCTCGACTTCTGCGCCCGCAAGAACATCCTCCCGGACTGCGAAATGATCCGCATGGACCAGATCAACGAAGCCTTCGAGCGCATGGAGAAATCCGATGTGCGCTACCGCTTCGTGATCGACATGGCCTCGCTGTCCGAGGCGGGTTGATCGACGCACCAGCCTGAGCCGCAAGGCCCAGGCACAGAAAAATGCCCGGCCATCGCATCAGCGGTGGCCGGGCATTTTCATGTCGCTTTGGGTCACTTTCGCGAGCAGAGCTCGCTCCTACATCCGTGCCAAGGGTGTACGCCGACTTCCCGGCAGACGCCTTTCCACCGAAGGAGCGAGCTCTGCTCGCGAAGGGTTCACCCGTGCTGCACACCCGCCCGCTTGAGCAGCTGCTTGCAGCGCTCGGACAGGTGCACCACGCGCAGGTGCTTGCCGGCTTTGCCATAGCGCTCGCGCAGGGTCATCAGCGCGGCGATGGCCGAGTAATCGACGAAGCTCAGGTGGCGGCAGTCCAGGGTCACCTGGGCCGGGTCGCCCGCCGGGTCGAACTGATTGAGGAAGGGCGTGGTGGAGGCGAAGAACAGCGTGCCGTGAACCTGGTAGCGCTTGCTGCCGTCCGCCTCCAGGTGGCTGTCGGCGTACAGCTCGCGGGCGTGCTGCCAGGCGAAGTTGATGGCGGCGATGACGATGCCAAGCATCACGGCGGCGGCCAGGTCGGTGAGCACGGTGATCACCGTCACCGCGATGATCACCAGCATGTCGTTGACCGGCACCTTGTGCAGCACCCGCAGCGAGGCCCAGGCGAAGGTCTGCTGCGACACCACGAACATCACGCCCACCAGCGCGGCCAGCGGGATGCGCTCGATCAGCGGCGAGAGGAACAGGACGAAGAGCAGGATCATGCCGCCGGCCACCACGCCGGAGAGCCGGCCACGGCCGCCGGAGCCGAGGTTGATCGCCGTCTGGCCGATCATCGCGCAGCCACCCATGCCGCCGAACAGGCCCGAGGCCATGTTGGCCGCGCCCAGTGCAACGCACTCGCGGTCCGGGTAGCCGCGGCTCTCGGTGATCTCGTCGGTGAGGTTGAGGGTCAGCAGCGTCTCCAGCAGGCCGACCATCGCCATCAGCAATGCATAGGGGGCGACGATGCGCAGCGTCTCCAGGTTCCACGGCACCTCGGGCAGGGCGAACGTCGGCAGGCCGCCGGCGATGTGCGCCATGTCGCCGAGGGTGCGCGTCGACAGGCCCGTGAAGTGGGCCAGCAGGCCGATGCCGAGGATCGCCGCCAGGGCCGGCGGTATGGCGCGGGTCAGGCGCGGCAGCAGGTAGACGATGGCCATGGTCAGCGCCACCAGGCCGAGCATGGTCGCCAGCGGCTTGCCCGACAGCCAGGCCTCGCCCGTCTTGAAATGCTCCAGCTGGGCCAGCGCGATGACGATCGCCAGGCCATTGACGAAGCCGAGCATCACCGGGTGCGGCACCATGCGCACCAGCTTGCCCAGGCGCAGCAGCCCGAAGGCCATCATGATCACCCCGCCCAGCAGCACCGTGGCCAGCAGGTACTGCACGCCGTGCTGCACCACCAGCGCGACGATCACCACGGCCATGGAGCCGGCGGCCCCGGACACCATGCCCGGCCGGCCGCCGAACAGCGCCGTCAGCGTGCAGATGATGATCGCGCCATACAGGCCCATCAGCGGGTTGAGGTGCGCCACCAGGGCGAAGGCGATGCACTCGGGCACCAGGGCGAAGGACGTCGTCAGGCCGGCCAGGACGTCGGCGCGGATGCGGGCTGGTTTCATGGGCTACCGGGGCAGTGCGGGACAGGAGGAGGGCGGCGGATTCTACGGAAACTCCCGCGCCCGGGCCAGTTGCCTCGGCCCGGGTCTCCAAACCGCCGCCCATGCCGTGGGGGGCGAATCCATTCGCGATGGAACATCCGACGATTCGCAGCCAGGTGCCGGCGGCGAGTCCTTCGCGGCTGAAGCCGCTCCCACAGGGGGTGCCTGTCGGGCCTCGCTGCGCTTGGCGCCAACCTATGGCACCCCGCCCAACGCGGCCACGCTGCCCACCGGTGGGTAGGGTGGATGGCGCTCTTCTCATCCACCAGCGGGGTCGCATGGATACTCGGAGCTGGGGCAGTCCTGCGGCCTGCTGGGCGACTGAAGTCGCCCCTACAAATCGCCCCGGCAGGTGGGGGCCGCCTTTGAGCCTCAGGCCTCCTCGGCGCGCGCCGCCGGCGCCTGGGCGAACAACGACTGGCCGAGGCGGCGTGCTGCCTGCAGGTACTCGGTCGGGTCGCGGCTTTCCGATTCCAGCAGCAGCTCGGAGCTGACCACCTGCGCGCCGCAATAATCGAAGATGCCGTGGTCGATCTGTGCCTTCATCGCCGCCCGGTAGCCGTGGCGCTCGAAGGTGCCGGCATCCGCACCGCCGATGCCCAGCAGATGCACCTTCAGGTGCTGCAGCTTCTTATCGAAGCGCTGGTCGAGGACGAAGTCGAAGGCCCAGCCGTTGCTGAACACGCGGTCGATCCAGCCCTTGAGCAAACCGGGCATCGACCACCAGTAGACGGGGTAGACCAGCACCAGGGCATCGGCGCCGTCGATGCGTGCCTGCTCGGCGAGCACATCCGCCGGCGGCGTCGCCTGGTGGCGGTGCACGGCGTGGTCGGCGGGGTTGAAGCGGGGGTCGAAACCCTCGCGGAACAGGTCGGCGATCTGGCTGCCGTTACCGGGCGCGGATTCGGCCACGCCCCGTGCGACCTCGGCGGCGATGGCGTGGGTCAGGGATTCGGGATCGTGGTGGGCGACGACGATGAGGGCTTGCATGACGGAACCTCCCGGGGCTCGATTGCGGGGTGGCTGAAAGCGCTTATATACTTTCAGTAAGTTACGGCTGGTAAGTTACTTTTGGTAGGTTATTCATGTCAAGCGATGAGCAGGAACGGGATTCCACCGCACAGCCGCGCCGCCGGCTGTCCCGCGAGGAGCGTCAGAAACAGCTGCTGGACGTGGCCTGGCGCCTGGTGCGGGAGGAGGGCAGCGATGCGCTGACCCTCGGCCGCCTGGCCGAACTGGCGGGCGTCACCAAGCCCGTGGTCTATGACCACTTCGGCACCCGGCAGGGGCTGCTGGCGGTGCTCTACCAGGATTACGACGCGCGCCAGACCGCGGTCATGGATGCCGCGCTGGACGTCGCCGAGCCGACGCTCGAGGGCATCGCCCGGGTCATCGCCTCGTCCTACGTCGCCTGCGTGCTGCAGCAGGGGCGCGAGATCCCCGGCGTCGCCGCCGCCCTGGCCGGCTCGCCGGAGCTGGAGCGGATCAAGCGCGAGTACGAGGTGATCTTCCTCGACAAGTGCCGCGCCGTGCTCACGCCCTTCATTGGCCAGGGCACCATCGGCGCCGCGGGGTTGCGCGCGATGCTCGGGGCGGCCGAGGCGCTGTCCCATGCCGCCGCGGCCGAGGAGATCACCCCGGCACAGGCGGAGGACGAACTCTTCGCCACCCTCATCGGCCTGGTGCAGCGCAGCACGCGCTGACCGGGGCCGGGGTCAGCGCCGGCGCCCGGCCAGGGCGATCGCCAGGGCGAGGAGGATCAACCCCAGGGCGACGAGGAAGGTGCCGCGCATGCCGGCGGCGATGGCCTCCGGCGTGGCGTGGCTGATGTCGTCGCTCGCCGTGGCGAAGGCGAACACCGCGCCCAGGGCCGCTGCACCGGTGACCAGCCCCAGGTTGCGCGACAGGTTGAGCAGGCCGGAGGCCACGCCGCGCCGCTCCGCCGGCACCTCGGCCATCACCCGGGTGTTGTTGGCCGCCTGGAACAGCGCATAGCACGCGGTCAGCCCGGCCAGCGGCAGGATGTAGCCCGGCGCGCCCAGGCCCGTCGGCAGCAGCGGCAGGGCCAGGGTGGCCAGCGCCATGCCCAGCAGGCCGAGGCGGACCATGGGCCCGGCGCCAAGACGGTCCACCAGGCGGCCGGCGGGCACGCCCATCAGCGCGGCCACCAGCGGCCCGCAGGCCATCGCCAGCCCCACCTGGGCCGGCGCCAGGCGCAGGGCACCGGCAAGGTAGAACGGCCCGACCACCAGCGTCGCCATAAGCACCGCGCTCACCAGCGCCCCCATGGCCAACCCGGCACACAGCACGGGATCGCGGATCATCGCCAGGCGCAGCAGCGGCGAGGCGCTGCGCATCTCGACGCGGACGAACAGCGCCAGGCCCAGGCACGCCGCCAGCAGCAAGGCGCCATTGAGCGTGCCGAAGCGGCCGCGCCCCAGGGTCATGGCCAGCGCATAGGCGGCCAGCGTCAGGGCCAGCAGCAGGGTGCCGGGGAGGTCGAAGCGGGCGACGCCTGCGGTGCCGGCGCGCTCAGCGGGCAGATGGCGCCAGGCGAGGACCAGGGCCAGCAGGCCCAGCGGCAGGCCGACCAGGAACAGCGCCCGCCAACCGGGCCCGGCGAGCAGCAACCCACCGAGCGAGGGTCCCAGCGCGGTGCCGATGGCCGAGAGGGTGCCGAGCAGGCCCATGGCGCTGCCGCTCTTCCCGGGCGGCACGGTCTCGCCGATCAGCGCCATCGCCAGGGTCATCATCGTCGCCGCCCCCAGCCCCTGCAGGATGCGGGCGACGATCAGCCAGCCGAGCGAAGGTGCCAGGCCACACAGCAGGGACGCGCCGGTGAACAGCAGCAGGCCCGCCAGCAGCAGGCGCCGGCGGCCCAGCAGGTCGCCCAGGCGGCCCGCGCCCACGCTCAGCGTGGTGATGGCCAGCAGGTAGGCGAGCACCACCCACTGCACGTCCTGGAAGGGGGCTCCGAACGCATCGGCCAGGGTCGGCAAGCCGACATTGGCGATGCTGGTGCCGAGCGAGGCGAGCAGGGTGGCCAGGGCGAGGCTGGCCAGTGCCCATTTCGAGCCGGTGGTTCGTTCGGAGGGGGCGGATGTTGCGGTGGTGGAGTGCATGGCGCTCTTCCAGTGGTGGGTCGCCCGCAGTGTGTTCGCCTCGCTGGTATGGCGGAAGGCGCAGCATTTGCACTTTATTCATGCATCGGGCGCCATGTCCCGGCGGCGGCATGCTAGTTTTTCCACCCATGACCCATCCCGATTTCAACCTGCTGATCACCCTGGACGTGCTGCTCGCCGAGGGCAGCGTCGCGCGTGCCGCCAAGCGCCTGCACCTCAGCCCCTCGGCCATGAGCCGGGCCCTGGCGCGGCTGCGGGAGACCCTGGGTGACCCGCTGCTGGTCCGCGCCGGCCGTGGCCTGGTGCCCACGCCCCGGGCGCTGGAGCTGCGCGAGCAGGTCAGCCAGCTGGTGCTCGGCGTCGAGAGCGTGCTGCGCCCCGTGGAGCACCTCGACCTGCAGCGCCTGGCGCGCACCTTCACCCTGCGGGTCGGCGACGGCTTCGTGGAGAATTTCGGCCCGGCGCTGGTTGGGCGCATCGGCGAGGAGGCACCGGGCGTGCGCCTGCGCTTCGTGACCAAGACCGACAAGGACAGCGCGCCCCTGCGCGACGGCAGCGTCGACCTCGACACCGGCGTGGTGGGCGCCGATGCCGGCCCCGAGATCCGCACGCGAGCGCTGTTCCAGGACCGCTTCGTCGGCGTGGTGCGCGAGGGCCACCCGCTGACCCGTGGCGCCATCACCGCCGAGCGCTATGCCGGCGGGCGCCATGTGCTGGTGTCGCGACGCGGCAAGGACCGTGGCCCGGTGGACGAGGCGCTGAAGGCTGCGGGCCTCGCGCGGGACATCGTCACCCTGGTGGGCGGCTTCTCGGCGGCCCTGGCGCTGGCCCGCGCCTCCGATCTGATCGCCACCGTGCCGGAGCGCCACAGCGGCAGCCTGCGGGCCGGGTTGTTCAGCTTCCCGTTGCCGCTGGACGTCGCGCCGATCCAGGTCTCCATGCTCTGGCACCCGAGGATGGACGCCGACCCGGCGCATCGCTGGTTGCGGGCCTGTGTGAGGGAGGTATGCGCGGCGTGAACGGGTCTCAGCGCAGCGGGTAGACCTGGCGGCTGCCGTCGGCGTTGTGCACCGTCAGCACCGGCGTGGCGTATTCGGCGTGCCGCTGCGACGGGGCGTTCGCCGCGCGGCAGGCCTGGCCGCGGCTGTTGCGCAGCTTCTGCAGGGTGGCGCAGGCCATCACTTCGTTGAAGGCGCGGGCCAGGGGGCCGCTCCGGGGCCCAGGGAAGCGTCGCCCGCTGAACTGCCGGGCGCTGTCCTCCAGGCCCTGCAGCACCACGGCGCAGAGCAGGCGCTCGACGTTGCCGGGGATGCGCCGCCGGTGCACCGGGTTGACCCCGAGCAGGTCCAGCAGGCGCTGCCTGCCCAGGGCGTCCAGCACCTGCGCCTCGCTGGCGACCAGCAGGCTGCCGGCCGAGCGCAGCAGCGCCTGGTAGGTGGCCAGCTGTTCGTGTTGCGCGGCTTCGAGTTCCTTGAGGAGGGTGCGGGTGAAGGGCAGGTGCTGGCGCATCCTGCGGCGCCGGCTCCAGAGTTCGCGTTGCTGCTGCTCGTGCTGCTGCGTGGCCTTCCTGAGCGCCATGCGCATCGCCGCCAGCCGGTTCGCCCAGCTGCGCGAGGGGTCGTTGGCGATCGCCAGGAATTGCCCAAGATATCCAGCTACCACGTTTCGGTTCTCCGCCCGTGCACATCCATCCCCGAGCCGGGCGCCATCCACCGCTCCGCTCCAGGCGCAAGACACCACGATCCGCGCCCCCTGCTCAAGGAATTTATTGGCACCGCGTCAATTGTTGAGGGCGCCCCGGGGGCTGCCGCTCAGGCCCGCTGGCCGATGTGCCGGCGCAAGGCGGCCTGGGCGATCAGCGCCTCGGCCTGGCCGGAGCCGCCCTTCACTGCCGAGGCGGCGATGCCCCGGGCGGCGGCGAGCAGCTGCTCGCGCTCCATCCCCGCTTCCTCGGCGGCCGCCAGGGTGGCCTCCAGGGCGATCCACAAGGCTTCCTGCAAGGCGGCTGTGCGCGCTGGATTCATGTGCCGATCCTCAGCTGCGGGTCACGATGTTGAGCGTGCGCCCATCCTTGTAGGTGATCACGCCCTCGACGCTGCGTCCGTTGGGCAGGGTGATGCGCAGCTCGTCGGCATCGCCCAGGTCGAGGTCGCAGGTGACGCTGAAGATGCCGGGGATGGTTTCGTCGAGCACCACGGCGGCGCTGCTGGCGGTCGGCATGCTCGACGAGCCCGTGTTGCCGGGGACGTAGACGAGGGTGGCCAGGCCTTCATAGTGCGTGTGCATGGTGGGGTCCTCCGAGGGGGGATGCTGGAATGACTGCGGCCGATCCGGGGGAGTTCAGGTGACGGGATGATCGGTCCGGCCCGCCGTCGCCGGTCAACGGATTGGTGGAACAACCAGCGGCGGTCGCGGCTCCACCGAAGACGACGATCCACCGACGTCATCCACCGAAGCCCCCCGTCCACAGGAGCCGACCATGAGCGACCTACCCCGCAACACCGACAACCGCTGCGTCGAATCGAGCCCGACCGCCGACCGTGAACCGCCCACCCGGGAGCGCGAAGGCATACCCGCCGAGCTGCACCCGGACTGGCAGGCACCGCGCACCCCCTCCACCGAGGACCGGCCGGCCACCACCGATGCCCCGGACAGCCCGCCACGCTGAGCGCTCACGCGTGAGTGACCCGTGACCACCGCCAAGAAAGGAGGGCAGCCATGGCCAGCCACATCGTGCATTTCACCGCGCCGATCAACTCCACCACCAGCGGCCAGCTCATCGAGCGCTGCACCCAGGCCGTGCAGCAGGGCGCCGACGAGCTGGTGATCAAGATCGCCACCATGGGCGGCGAGTGCAGCTACGGATTCTCCCTGTACAACTTCCTCATCTCGCTGCCCATCCCCGTGCGCACCCACAACCTGGGCACGGTGGAGTCCATGGGCAACATCATCTTCCTCGCCGGCGAGCGACGCAGCGCGTGCCAGCACAGCAAGTTCCTCTTCCACCCCTTCCACTGGAACCTCAACGGCTCGGTGGACCACGCGCGGATGTCGGAATACGCCATGAGCCTGGACTACGACCTGCACCTCTATGCGCGCATCGTCGCCGAGCGCACGCCCATGGCGGCCGAGCCGCTGGACATCCTCGACTACCTCAAGGCCGCGCCGCGCATCCTCGATGCCGAAGCCGCGCTGGCCACCGGGATGATCCACGAGATCGACTGCCTGGGCATGGCGGCGGACGCGGTGAGCTCGTCGATCCATTCCTGAATCGCGTCGTGCCCGGGCCCGTCGGGTCGCACCCGACCCACGGCCGGCTGCACCGCACCTGCAGGGCGGCTTCAGCCGCCAGGCAGCCCGCCCAGCCCCCGAAAAGAGCTTGAACCGCTTCGCCGCACGCGCGTCAGTCATTAGGAGAGGCGCCGGCACGGACCGGCCTCCGCAACCGATGAGGACACGACCATGAATGCAATCGAACTGCTCAAGCAGGACCACGTCACCGTTAAAGCCCTTCTCGAACGCCTCGGCAGCACCACCGAGCGCGGGGTCAAGACCCGCACCGAACTGCTGCAGAAGATCGAGATCGAGTTGCTGGTCCACACCACCATCGAAGAGCAGATCTTCTACCCCGCCTACAAGGCCGCCGGGGGCAAGGACGAGGCCGTGATGTCGGCCGAGGCCAAGGAGGAGCACCGCACCGTGGACTCCCTGGTGCTGCCGGACCTCAAGCAGACCTCGCCGTCCTCCGTGGAATTCGCCGGCCGCGCCAAGGTGCTCAAGGAGCTGCTGGAACACCACATCGAGGAAGAGGAGAAGGAGATGTTTCCCCAGGCCGCCAAGCTGCTGGGCAAGCAGAAGCTCGCCGAGCTGGGCGCGGAGATGGAGGCCCTGAAGAAGTCCATGAAGCAGGACCTGCAAGGCAAGGCCGCCTGACCCGGGGCCGGGCCCGGACCTGCTCCGGGCCCGGCTGCGCGCGCCGTGCCAGCGCAGCGGCCCCGCCTTCCCGCCCCCGGACCGTTCGTCCCGAAACCCTGAACACCTCGCCCATTCCCCTTTCGGACCTATGAATGCCCACACGCTTCGGAGGTCCACCATGCGCGCTCTCACCTATCACGGCAGCCATGACGTTCGCGTCGACAACGTCCCCGACCCCATCATCCAGGAGCCGGACGACATCATCCTGCGGGTCACCGCCACCGCCATCTGCGGCTCGGACCTGCACCTCTATCGCGGCAAGATCCCGCAGGTGAAACACGGCGATGTGTTCGGCCACGAATTCATGGGCGTGGTGGAGGAGGTGGGCCCGGCGGTCACGGCCGTGAGCCGGGGCGACCGGGTGATCGTGCCCTTCGTCATCGCCTGCGGCAGCTGCTTCTTCTGCGAGATGAACCTGCACGCCGCCTGCGAGACCACCAACCCGGGGCGCGGCGCCATCCTCAACAAGAAGCAGATTCCTTCCGGGGCTGCGCTGTTCGGCTACAGCCACCTCTACGGTGGCCTCCCGGGCGGCCAGGCGGAACTGGTGCGGGTGCCCAAGGCCAACACCGGCCCCTTCCGCATCCCCGATGCCCTGAATGACGAACAGGTGCTGTTCCTCACCGACATCCTGCCCACCGGCTACCAGGCGGTGATCAATGCGAGCGTGGGCCGGGGTAGCCGCGTGGCCATCTACGGCGCCGGGCCGGTGGGGCTGATGGCCGCCGCCTGCGCGCGCATGCTCGGCGCCGAGCAGATCTTCATGGTCGACCAGCACGCCTATCGGCTGGCCTACGCGCAGCGCACCTACGGGGTGATCCCGATCAACTTCGACGAGATCGACGACCCGGCCGAGGCCATCATCGAACAGACGCCCGGCCACCGCGGCGTGGACGCCGCCATCGATGCCGTGGGCTTCGAAGCCAAGGGCAGCACCACCGAAACCATACTCACCGCCCTCAAGCTCGAAGCCAGCAGCGGCGTCGCCCTGCGCCAGTGCATCGCCGCCGTGCGGCGCGGTGGCACCGTCAGCGTGCCGGGCGTGTATGCCGGCTTCATCCATGGCTTCCTCTTCGGCGACGCCTTCGACAAGGGGCTGACCTTCAAGATGGGGCAGACCCACGTCCACCCGCTGCTCCCCGACCTGCTCGAACACATCCAGAAGGGCGACCTGAATCCCGAGATCATCATCAGCCACCGTCTCAACCTGTCGGATGCAGCCGAGGGCTACCGCCTGTTCGACAAGGCCGAGGACGACTGCCGCAAGGTGATCCTGCGCCCGTAGACCCGAGCGCATCAGGTGCCGGATCGGGCTCCGAGGGTGGACAGGTGAAGCGTTGTCCACCCTGTGCCCGGTCCCGTTGCGCGCGTGCCTCCACCGCCTGCGTTCAGTGGGCCCCCGCGTTCGTGGGGACCCACTAAAGGAGAGCGTGGATGGCGTACGCAGGGTGGCGGCTTCGAGGCGTATGTGCGCATGCCTCGTCATCCCCGCGAACGCGGGGACCTACTGAAGACGAACGCGGGGACCCACTAAAGGCGAGTGGAGCAGGCCGTCGCCTCAGGGCTTCTTGTGCGTGGCGGCGAGGTCGCGCGCCATCTGCAGGTGATGCTCCAGCTTGGGCAGGGTCTTGCTGGCGAAGGCGGCGATCTCCTTGTCATCGGAGGCGGCGGCTTCCTTGAACAGCTCGACGGTCTTCTCGTGGGCCACCACCTGGTTGTTGGCGTAGGCCTCGTCGAAGTCCTCGCCGTCACGCAGCTTCAGGATCAGGGCCTTGGCCTTGTTCATCAGCTCGGCCTCGGTCGCCACTTCCAGCTTCTTCTCGCGGGCGATCACCGCCAGTTCGCGGTTCGCCGCGCTGTGGTCGTCGATCATCTGCTGGGCGAAGGTCTTGACGCCGGGCGTGGTGGACTTCTCCAGGGCCAGCTTGCCGCTTTCGATCTCGGCGATGCCGCCCGCGCTGGCTTCGTCGACGAAGTCATCGGCATCGACCTTGTCGGCGGCGAGGAGCGGGGTGCTGAGGGTGGCGCAGAGCAGGGCGGGAAGAGCGAGGCGGTTGAGTCTCATGGTGATCTCCAGGGGTTGAGGGTTACAGGGTTGTAGAAGCGGCGACCCGGCGGAAAGTTGCACTTTTTGGATGAGCGCCACGCGGCCTGCCACCCGACCGATTTCCTGAACCTCTCCCGGGCCTTCGCCCTTCCAAACCATGGAGACACCCGCAAGCAGGAGACCCCCATGGCGATACGCAACCAACGCACGACGCACTCGGCCCGCAGCCGGCCGCTGCCGCCCCCTGGCAACCAGCCGCTGGCCAAGACCCTGAGCTTCGCCGTGCTGCACTTCGCCATCGCCTTCACCGTGGCCTACCTGCTGACCGGGAGCGTGCTGACCGGCGGGCTCATCGCCCTCATCGAGCCGGCCTGCAACACCGTGGCCTTCTATTTCCACGAGCGGGTCTGGCAACGCTTCGGCGTTCGCGCGACGCCGCAGAAGGGCCACGGCCACGGCAACCTTTCCAGAGACCTGCGGCGCGCCTCGCGCTGACGCCGCGCAACCATCAGGAGACCCACCCCATGCACCTTCAGACCCATAACGTCCACGGCGTCGAACGCGCCCTCTCGGTCGCCGCCGGCGTCCTTTCCATCGCCTCGGGCGTCTACCGGGGCGGCGCCCCGGGCGTGATCAAGGCGCTCGGCGGCGCCGCCTTGCTGTTGCGCGGCGTCAGCGGCCATTGCAGCGTCAAGGGCCTGGTGATCGACCCCGAGACCGAGCTCGAATACCTGCGCCAGCGCGTGGCGGCCCTGCGTGCGGCGTTGCCGCGCATCGAGGATCACCCGCTGCGCAGCCAGCGCGAGCTGGAGGCCAAGGTGGACAACGCCGTGGAAGAGACCTTCCCCGCGAGCGACCCGATCTCGCCCTGAGTCAGCCCGCGTCGCCGGCCCCGCCGAACAGCGCAGGGCCGGCTTCGCGCATGAATATCTCGACGGTCTTCGGGCCGATTCCCTCGAACGCCAGCAACCGCTGCTCGAACTCGCCCTGGTCGGCACTGCGCTCCAGCAGGGCGCGGACCCGGCCGCCGTATTCGTCGTCGAGCCTGCCGCACAGCGCGCGCAGGCGCTCGGCCGTGGAGCGGTCGTAACGCACGTAGCGCGCCTGGCCGAGCATGCGCACCAGGTCGGCGTGGCTGCTGCCCCCGAGCGTGCGCGGCGTATCGCGCCCGTTCGCCTCGACTATCACCCGGTAGGCGCGCTCGGCGACGGACTGCTGGATGGGCTTGCCGAACAGGAAGGCGGCGATCAGCCATTTGAACAGCGCGCCTTCCTCGCCCCGGGCGAGCCCCTGGTCCAGGCCGAGCTGGCGGGCGGTGACGGATTTTGCGGCCAGGGGACACCTCGCTGGAGCCGATCGACGGGCAGGCCGGAGGCGCGGCGGCACCTCCGGCACGGGGGCGCTATGACGCGGGTTCTTCCGGCTGTTCCTGCTCGGTGCGGGGCTTCTGGCGGAAGTAGGGTTTGGGGCGCGAGAAGGTGAGGGGTTGCGGGCCCGGGCGGTCATCCCGGATCAGGCTGATGTCGCGGATCTCCAGGCCGCAGGCAGCGAGCCAGGCCACGGCGGACAGGTTGCCGAGCGGCCTCGGCGGTGCGTCGCCATAGGCATGCTCCACCACGCAGCGTGCGGCCGTCTTGTGGTTGGGCAGGTGGTTCGAACGAACGGTGACGGACTTCTCCTGACCTTCAGCATCGAGATAGCTGATGAGCCAATCCATATCTCCTCCTGATTGCAGATATCCAACGTGCAGAAACCCATGGAAGGGGGCGGACTGCGCTATAGAGCGGACGATCAGGAGAATGTTGCAGAAAAAATTCGGCTGTCCCGATGATCAGGATCTGGGCTCGGCCGCCTTGGCGAAATCGTGCTCGATGCTGGCGGTGATGCGCTGGATGATGTGGCCGTACTCCTCGCCCTCCACCAGCTCGCACAGCTGCATGGCCGCCGCCATGCCGATGGCCACGGAGTAGGAGATCTGGCGAGCGGGGAAGGGGCCGCCGCGCTGGGATTCGAGGGTGGCCTGGATCGCGTCGTTGAGGCGGGCCTTCATCTCGTCCTTGGTCATGTCGCTCTCCGCTGGCTGGGGAAATCCAAGCATAGACGCCACTGGGCCCGCGGTCGGGCAGCCGGTCAGTGCGTTTCCACCAGGTAATGGGACAGCGTCCTGGCACAGGCGCTGATGCCCTCCAGCAACACCATCTCGAAGCCGTGGGTGTTCTCCGTGGGGATCGCGATGCAGCCGGCCTGGGCACAGAGGCCGCTGGCGAGCACGGCGCTCGCGTCCGAGGCGAAATCCAGCAGCAGCGCGTACTGCGGGTCGTAGCCGCAGCGCTCGCCCGCGCGCTGCAGCTGTTCGGCGACGGCCCGCGTGTAATAGGCCTTCATGTCACCTGTGCTGATGATCGGGTCGGCGCAGAGACGCGTACCGTACTCCGCCATCACCGGCCCCACTTCGACGGCGATGGTGGTGTCGCCGGGCAGTGCTCGCGCGGCATACATCGCGCCGGCGTTGGACTCCTCCTCCTGGGTGGTGAAGACGAAGTAGACGTCGCGATGCAGCTCCTGCTTCCTGCTGGCCACCAGCGCTGCCGCTTCCAGGCAGGCCAGCAGTGGAGCCCGGTCATCGAGGAAGTGCGCGGCGACCGCATCGCCGACCCGCCATGGCGTGCGCCAGTGCTGCGAGAGCACCACGCGCGTACCGGGCCTGACCCCGGCCTCACGCAGCGCATCGACGCTCATGCGGGTGATGACGTGCACGTCCTTCCAGTGCACCGCACCCGACTGCACGTCCTGGCCCTGGGGCGATTCGCGGGTGGCATGCATCGAGCCGAACGACAGCACGCCGCGCAGCACGTTGCCCCCCGTGAGGATGTCCACCGGGCAGACGCCGAAGTTCACCGGGTTGGCCCCGCCCAGCGCCACGACGCGCAGCGTGCCATCCGGCTCCACGCGCTTGACCACCATGGCGATCTCGTCGAGGTGCGCCATGACCAGTACCCCGTCGTTGGTGGCGCCCTGGCCGGGCGTCGTGCCCTGGATGATCCCCACCAGGTTGCCGGCCGGGTCGGTCCAGACCCGGTCGCAGTGCTTGGTCAGTTCGGCATGGCACACCGCGCGTACCTCGGCCTCCTGGCCACCCGGCCCCCTCGCCATGAGGAGGTCGTCGAGCAGCCGGTTACCGCTGCCTGTGATGCCGTCGTGCATGATCGTTTTCCCTGTTCCGCGGGGCCGTGAGCGGCCCGTCATTCAACAGAGCCCGGCGCCCCGTGGCGGGTTCAGCAAAAACGAGCCGCAACGGCTCAACGGCGTGGCGGCTGGTACAGCTGCACGTCTTCCAGGGTGATGCCACGGGCACCGAGCCAGGACTCCACGTTGTCCCGCGAGGTGGAGGGGCAGGGCTGGCCGGGGAACTCGAGGTGGTAGATGGAGAAGGCCACGGCCTTGAGGTTGGGCACGTTGCGCGCGCGCATCAGCATCTGCCGTACTTCGCCTTCCATGCGGTAGGTGACGAGCCAGCGTCTCGCAGGTTGGTCCCAGGTGGTCATCCGTGTCGGCTCGCCGGTGCGTCGCGGCGCGCCAGCAGGCTGGTGAACTCGCCCTCCAGGGTCAGGCACAGCCGCTGGATGGAGCGTTCTGTCTGAAGCTGGCCGTCGGGCATGGCATCCAGGGTCAGGGTGTCGTGCGTATCGCGGTGGGTGAAGCGCAGGGTGGTGGTGCCGTCGTCGTGCGATTTCGCCTGGCAGCTGCAGATCGGCATGTGCTTGGCGAACAATCGTTCGATCTCGGAGTGGTTCAACGCCATTCAGGCGATTCCTTGTTTCAGGCTTCCATGCGGCCACTGTAGCCCCCGTGAAACACAGGTAAATGGTGGCTAACGGCCCCGTCGTGCCTGTACGTAAGCAGCGTTGCCGCGAGCCTGTACAAGAAGTCGGCTCGGCGAACAAGGAAAACCGGACAAGGGGCAGCCCTGTACAGCCCCTGTATCGAATGTCGGTTGATATAAGGCTGATATCGACAGGAGTCCGGATAGGCGCGCCGCCAATGGCGCGTGGTGTTTTATCGACGAGTGGTCCCTGGCAGGCGGCCTGCGCGCCCATCGCTGGACGCACAGGCTGCCGGGCTCAGGGTTTCTGGTAGGCGCCCGAGCCGAGGTCGGCCCCGGTGAGCGGGTCGGCGGCCGGGTCGGACGCGGTGCGCAGCTTCATCTGTTCGACCACCTCCAGCTTGGCCTCCGGCAGGTCGACCTCGGCCAGGCCGCTGCCCCCGTCGACCGCCGGTTGCGGGTCGTCGACGAACGCCCACTGGTCGCCCTGGTTCCACGAGCCACGCATGTCGCCTTCGCCCTGGGAGAGGTTGAAGTAGACGCTGGTGAACTCCGGCATCCCCGGCAGCTTGCCCTGCGGGAAGTTCGGCTGGATGGCATGCAGGGCCTTCTCGAACGACTTCTGGTGCGCCAGCTCGCGGGTCATGAGGAAGCCCAGCGCCTCCTTGATGCCCGGATCGTCGGTGACGTTGATCAACCGCTCGTAGATGATCTTCGCCCGTGCCTCCGCCGCGATGTTGGAGCGGAAATCAGCGGTCGGCTCGCCGATGGAGTCGACGTAGGCGGCCGTCCAGGGCACGCCGGCGGAGTTGGTCAGCGCCGGCCCGCCACCGTAGAGCAGCGAGGTGATGTGGGAGTCGTTGCCGCCCTCTGTCAGCGAGCGGTAGAGCGCGGCTTCCTCCTCGATGGCCTCGGCGAGGTCACCCTTGGCGCCCTTGTTCAGCATCGCGACGATCGAGCCGATGATCTCCAGGTGGCTCAGCTCCTCCGTCGCGATGTCCAGCAACAGGTCCTTGCGGCCTGGGTCGTCCTCATTGAGGCCCTGGGTGAAGTAGCGCATCGCCGCGGCGAGCTCGCCTTGCGGGCCGCCGAACTGCTCGAGCAGCAGGTTGGCGAGCCCCGGGTTCGGCGCCCCCACACGCACGGTGTATTGCAGTCGTTTGTTGTGCACGAACATCACGTATTCCTCCACGGTTGAGCCGGTTCCCTCGGCGTTCTGGAAGGCGTTCCTCGCCCCTTCAGAGGTGATCCGCCGGGTGCATCGAGGGTTCATTGAAAATTCCAAATGGTTATCAAGCGAAGCGCTTACCGCTTCGCATGGAATAACCGCTTCGCTTGTTTTTCTCGTAAAAAACCTTGAACCGTGGCCGTTTGCCGGGCTTCCCAATGCATATCCCGTCCATCGATCCACCCGGAGAGACGACATGACCGAGAAGACCGAGAACCTGCTGAGCTGGCTGCGTGACGCCCATGCGATGGAGCAACAGGCGGAGCAGATGCTGACCGCACAGAAAGGCCGCCTGGAGAACTACCCCAAGCTGCGGACCCGGATCGAGAAACACATCGAGGAAACCCAGGGCCAGAAGGCCCTGCTGGAAGAGGCGCTGCAGCGCCTGGGCTCCGAACCCTCCACGCTCAAGGACATCGGCGGCAAGCTGATGGCATTCGGGCAGGCGGTGGGCGGCATGGCCGTGAGCGACGAGGTGATCAAGGGCGCCATGGCCGGCTACGTGTTCGAGAACCTGGAGATCGCCACCTACACCGTGCTCATCGCGGCGGCCAAGGCGGTCGGCGATACCGAGACGCAGAAGACCTGCGAGAAGATCCTGCCGCAGGAAGTGGCGATGGCCGAGTGGCTGAAGGAGCACCTGCCCGAACTGACCCAGGCCTTCCTCGACCGCTCCGAAACCCCGGGTGTCGAGGCCAAGCGGTGAGGCCGGCGCTGGGCGGGTGCTGTGGAGTACCCGCCAACCAGCCCCTGGTGAAGACACTGACCTTCGCGGTGCTGCACTTCTCCATCGCCTTCACCGTGGCTTACCTGCTGACCGGGAGCCTGCTGACCGGCGGGCTCATCGCCCTCATCGAGCCGGCCTGCAACACCGTGGCCTTCTACTTCCACGAGCGCCTGTGGAGCCGACGCGGCGCCCAGCCGGCCCGGGGCTACGGCCACGGCAGCCTGATGCGGGCCGTCGAAAGCCCCAGGCGGCGGGAATGACCACGGGCCGGATGGTCTTTTGCCAGGCCTGGAGGATCGCCGGGCGGTCCCGGGTGCCCATCTGCCCGACCGCTATCGAGTCGGGCTGAGGGGCGCCCTGATCCTGGTGGCCAACCACCCCACTCGAAGGAGCCCACCATGCTCGTCCATCACCTCAGCTGCGGCTGCATGTGCCCCGTCGGTGGCGCCCTGTTCGACGGCTTCAGCAAAGGCGCCACGGCGTGCCTGGTCTGCCACTGCCTGCTGATCGAGACCGCCAGGGAGGGCCTCGTGCTGGTGGACACCGGCTTCGGCCGGCGCGACCTGTCGCGCTCCGCCAGCTCCATCAGCCCGTTCTTCCGCACGCTGAACAACATCCGGTTCGACGAACGCCTCAGCGCCCTGACGCAGATCGAGCAGCTCGGCTACCGCGCCGAGGATGTGCGCCACATCGTGCTCACCCACCTCGATTTCGACCATGCCGGCGGCCTGGGTGATTTCCCCGACGCCACGGTGCACCTGCTGGCCGAGGAAAAGGCCCATGCCGAGGCACCCGGTGGCGGCTTCATCAATCGCCGCCGCTACATCGACCGCCACTGGCAGGGCGTCCGCCACTGGCAACCCTACGCGGCGCAGGGCGAAAGCTGGAAGGGCTTCGCGGCGGTCAAGGCACTGATCGGTTGCGAAGCGGAGGACATCTACCTGGTGCCGCTGCGCGGCCATACGCTGGGCCACGCCGGGGTCGCGGTCGCCGTCCCCGGTGGCTGGTTGCTGCACGCCGGTGACGCCTATTTCTACCGTGGCGAGATCGGTTACTCGCAGCGCCATTGCACCCCCGGGCTGCGCTTCTACCAGTGGATGATGGAGGCGGACGCCCAGGCGCGCGCCGCCAACCAGCAGCGCCTGCGCCAGGCGGCGCTGACACAGCCCGACCTGCGCATCTTCTGCAGCCATGACGCCCAGGAATTCGCCCGCCTCAGCGGGCGCTCCGTGCTGGCCGACGGCACCGTCATCGGGAACACAGCGGCTACAGGGAATCCGTAGGAGCGAATTCATTCGCGATGGGGCGCCCGGCCACTCGTGGCCTTGTGCTTGCGGCGGGTCTTTCGCGGCTGAAGCCGCTCCCACGGGGAGGCACTGGGAGAGGGCGTGCAGCGTTGTGTTGGGCCTCGCTGCTCGGCGCCAACCTACGGTGACGGCGGGCCCAGTGAACGCAGCGGCTATTGGGTACCCGTGGGAGCGAATTCATTCGCGATGGGGTATCAGGCCACCCGTGGCCTTGTGCTTGCGGCGGGTCTTTCGCGGCTGAAGCCGCTCCCACGGGGCACGGGGAGAGGGCGTGCAGCGCTGTGTTGGGCCTCGCTGCGCTCGGCGCCAACCTACGGTAACGGTGTATGCACAACCTCCACCCCGACCCGTCACCCCCGCGAACGCGGGGGCCCACTGAACGCAGCGGCTATTGGGTACCCGTGGGAGCGAATTCATTCGCGATGGGGTATCAGGCCACTCGTGGCCTTGTGCTTGCGGCGGGTCTTTCGCGGCTGAAGCCGCTCCCACGGGGCACGGGGAGAGGGCGTGCAGCGCTGTGTTGGGCCTCGCTGCGCTCGGCGCCACCTACGGTGACAGCGGGGGCCCAGTGAACGCAGCGGCTATGGGGTACCCGTGGGAGCGAATTCATTCGCGATGAGGCGTCCGGCCACTCGTAGCCTTGTGCCGGTGGCGGGTCTTTCGCGGCTGAAGCCGCTCCCACGGGGCGCGGGGAGAGGGCGTGCAGCGCTGTGTTGGGCCTCGCTGCGCTCGGCGCCAACCTACGGTGACGGCGGGGCCCAGTGAACGCAGCGGCTATGGGGTACCCGTGGGAGCGAATTCATTCGCGATGGGGTATTAGGCCACTCGTGGCCTTGTGCTTGCGGCGGGTCTTTCGCGGCTGAAGCCGCTCCCACGGGGCACGGGGAGAGGGCCGTGCAGCGCTGTGTTGGGCCTCGCTGCGCTCGGCGCCAACCTACGGTGACGGTGCGCGGAAATCCCATCCAGCACCGTCACCCCCGCGAACGCGGGGGGCCACTCAACACACGCTCAACACACGCGGGCGTTCACGGCTGCTGGTAATGGCCGGGCGTGGTGCCCGCTTCGTGCTCACGGGTGATCTTGCTGACCTGCACGTCGCTGATATCGGCGGGGTCGCAATCCTCGTGCCGCGCCAGCAGGTACTCGCGGGCGAATTCCACGCTCATGCGCGTATCGCTGGAGCGCACCTCGTGGTGCATCGGCTCGTTCCGGAGCAGGTAGCTGATGAGGAAAAGGGGGTCGCTCATGGCGTGTCTCCTGTCGTGGCACCCCGTCGCGGGGTACAGGACGCTCAGTGTTCGAGGGTGCCCGGATCGGTCGAAGGGTCCTGCGGGCCGCCGGGTGAGTCGTGCTCGGGAGAGTCGTCATGCCTGCCGTCGTGGGTGGCGTCGCCGTCGCGGTTGTTCACGGGCCGCCCGTCTTCGGTCCTGACCTTGCCGTCCTGGTCGCGATGGGTTTCCAGCGGGCGCTGCGAGCCCGGTGCGGAGGAGGGGCTCGATGCCGAGCCTTCGTCCGCGTCGGGGGAGCCCGCGGGCGCCTGGGCGTGAACGCTGCCGGCGAGCAGCAGCGAGGCGATGAGGGTGAGTCCGGGGGATGTGCGCATGGGTGTGTCTCCAGGGCAGGGCGGGTTCGCATCGGAGCGGGGCCCGCCGGTTGGCGGGCCCCCGTTGCGGCCTGGGTCAGCTACGACCGCCGTGGCTGTTCTGCCCACCCTTGCGTCCGGCCTCGGAGGCCTTCTCGGGGTCGTTGGCAAAATTGCCGCCGCTGTTCTGGCCGCCCTTGCGGCCGGCTTCGGAGGCTTTCTCGCGGTCATTGGCGAAGTTGCCGCCGCTGTTCTGCCCACCCTTGTGCCCGGCTTCGGCTGCGCGTTCCGGGTCGTTGGCGAAATTGCCCCCACTGTTCTGGCCACCCTTGCGGC
The DNA here is from genome assembly GCF_012767755.2 of Pseudomonas tohonis. Classification (NCBI taxonomy): domain Bacteria; kingdom Pseudomonadati; phylum Pseudomonadota; class Gammaproteobacteria; order Pseudomonadales; family Pseudomonadaceae; genus Pseudomonas; species Pseudomonas tohonis. Next base: position 3,942,255 of record NZ_AP023189.1, on the reverse strand, counting down.
CGGCTTCGGAAGCTTTCTCGCGATCGTTGGCGAAGTTGCCGGGGTTGTCGTTGCTCATGGTCGTTCTCCTTCCTGTTCGGGGCCGGAATGGCCCCGCTGAATTGAGAAGGCGGGCGTCCGGGATTCGTTCGACCTGATTGGCGCTTCGCTAAGCGGTTGAAAGATAAACGGTATTTTTTGGCATGACGCCGATATCAAGACCCTGGACGCTCGTTGCACAAGAAGCGATTTCGGCCTCGGGCTCGGCTTCGCGCCGTGCATCGGACCTGAACGACACGGGGCGCTTGCGCCTCTATATGAATGACGGCGGCACCCCCGCCTTCATCCCGGAGGCCCGATCATGCTGCGCATCGCCACTTTCAACATCAACGGCATCCGCTCCCGCCTGCCCGCGCTGCTGGCCTGGTTGCAACGGGAGGCGCCCGACATCGTCTGCCTGCAGGAGCTCAAGGCCGTCGACCGCAACTTCCCCGTCGAGGCGCTCGCCGAGGCCGGCTACGGCGCGATCTGGAAAGGCCAGCCCTCCTGGAACGGCGTCGCCATCCTGGCCAGGGGCATGACGCCCCTGGAGATCCGCCGTGAACTCCCCGGGGACCCGGCCGACAGCCAGAGCCGTTACCTGGAGGCGGCGGTCCGGGGGGGGGTGGTCGCCTGTCTCTACCTGCCCAACGGCAACCCGCAGCCGGGGCCGAAGTTCGACTACAAGCTGGCCTGGTTCGAACGCCTGATCCGCCACGCCCGGGGCCTGCTCGACAGCGAGCACCCGGTCGTGCTCGCGGGCGATTTCAATGTGGTCCCCACCGACGCCGACATCTACAACCCACGCTCGTGGCGCAAGGACGCCCTGCTGCAGCCGGAGAGCCGCGCCTGTTTCCAGCGCCTGCTCGACCAGGGCTGGACGGACGCCCTGAAACGCCTCTACCCGGAAGCCAGCCCCTTCACCTTCTGGGACTACTTCCGCCAGCACTGGCAGCGGGACTCGGGGTTGCGCATCGACCACCTGCTGCTCAGCCCCGCCCTGGTCGAGCGCCTGGAGGGCGGCGGCGTGGACCGCTGGGTGCGCGGCGAGGAGCACGCCAGCGACCATGCGCCGGCGTGGATCAGCCTGGCCGAGTAGCTGGGCGATGCGCGCTCAGGGCTTCTGGCGGGCGCGGTAGAGAAGGTAGGCGCCGAGGGCTGCGACCGCCGCCGCGGCAGCCAGCCCGGCCTGGGAGCCGCCCGAAGCCCATCCGCCATGGACCTGACGGCGACCCGATGGAGGGCCGAACAGGTTGCCCGACGACAGGCCGGCAAGCGGTGCGCGGTCGATCGCCCTGGCGGTGCCCCGGCCCAGCAGGCGGGTGAAACCGGGCGTGAGGAAATGGGCGAGGCGCAACCAGTGGGCCGCAGCGCCCACGGTGCGGATCGGACGCGGGGCACAGGCCAGCTCGAGCATCGCCTCGGCGACCTGCTCGGGGTCGTAGATCGGGGAGGGGGGCGAGAGACGGTGCCCGGTGTAGTTGGCGCCGTCCCGGAAGCCGGGGGTGTCGATTACCGCCGGATACAGGTTGCAGACATGGATGTCCGGCCAGTCCGCCAGTTCCCCGCGCAGGGCCTCGGTGAACCCCACCAGGCCGAACTTGGCCGCCGAGTAGGACGCCGCGTAGGGCTGGGCGACCCAACTGCCCACCGACAGGGTGTTGATCAGGACGCCGCTGCCCTGCCGCTTGAACTGGGGCAGTACGGCATGCGCCCCCCGCAGGTAACCCAGCAGGTCGGTCTGCACCACCTGTTCGTGTGCCTGGAGGGGTGTCTCCTCGAAACTGCCGACGCTGCCCACCCCCGCGTTGTTGATCCAGACGTCGATCCGCCCTTCATGTTCGACGGTCGTGTCGGCCAGCGCCTGCACCGCCTCACCCTGCGTGACATCGGTCGGCACGGCCCGGGCCTCGCCCCCCAGGCGGCGGCATTGTTCCGCCGTTTCCTCCAGCGCTGCACCGTCGCGCGCCGCCAGTACCAGCCGGGCACCGCGAGCGGCGAACGCATAGGCAGCGACTCGGCCTATGCCGCTGGATGCGCCGGTCAATACCACCACCTTGCCCTTGAGTTCCTGCATGTTCGTCATGGTCTGTTCTCCTCGGTCGACCCCATTGGGAGTCCACTGCCGAGCGGTCGTTCAGGTCTTCGGCTCCAGTGGCGGGCCTGCCTGCTCGCCAGGCCGCTGGCCGGCCTGGATGCGCCGGTAGATCTCCTCGCGATGCACCGGCACCTCGCGCGGGGCGGAGATCGCCAGCTTCACCGAGAAGCCGCGGATCTCGGTGACGGTGATCACCACATCGCTGCCGATGTGGAATTTCTGGTCCGGCTCGCACGTGATGATGCGCATCTGGCAGTCCTCTCGGGGGCTCGGCGGACCGTTGAAGGGCGGGCGCTCGTTCATCCCCGGGCACCCGGGCCGAAGGCCGGCGCCGCCCGTTCGGGGAGCGCGGTGGGCGAGCCCGCGTGCTCACCGGAGGCGGGCAGCGGGCGGTGGGTGGCGGCACAGGGCCGTCGCTCCGGCGTCGGTTCCCCGTATCCGTGGGCGGGTTGGGTCGGCAAGGGCATCGGCATCGTCTGGGCTCCATGGTCGGGCAGGGGGCGTCCTGGGGGGCGCCGGCTTCAGGTGGCCTTCGTCTTCACTCGGGGTCGCCCGAGCCGTCGTCGCCCTGGATGTCCGGGTCGTCCGGCTGCACCTCGGGCTCGTCTTCGGGCAGCCGCTCCACGGCGGAACCCGGGTCTTCGTTGCCGGGGTCGTTGATCAGGTCGTCGTCATCGTCGTGCATGGTGGAGTCCTCTCGTCAGGGGTCAGTCGTGGGCGGGGCGCGTCGCCTCCAGCACCACGGCGGCGATGCGGTCGGCGCGGGCGTAGGCCGGGTTGTCCAGTTCCTCGCCGAACACGTCCGGGTCCATTTCCCGGTAGCGCCAGGTCCAGGCGTGGCCATCGAGCAGCGGCTGGAAGGCATCGCGGAAGGGGTCGGCACCGTCGAACATCGCCACGCCGGTGTAGAGCAGCAGGGAGCCGCCGGGGGCGAGGCGTTGCAAGGCGGCCTCGATGATCGCCAGGGACAGGCCGGCGCCGTGTTCGCCACCGCCGTGGCGGTAGGCGCGGCCGGCCGGGTCGAGCATGTAGGGCGGGTTGGCGATGATCAGGTCGAGCGGCCCCTCCACCTGGTGCAGCAGGTCGCTGTGGCGCGGGATCAGGTTGGCCGCGCCGGCGAGCCGCGCGTTGACGGCGGTGAAGGCCAGCGCGCGGTCGTTGATGTCCAGGGCCAGCACCTGGGCCCGCGGCCTGGCAAGGGCCGCGAGCACGGCGCCCGGGCCGGCGCCACAGCCGATGTCGGCGATGCGCCGCAGTGGGCGTGCGTCGCGGGCCAGGTGCTGGTGCAGCGCCTGGGCGAAGCGGTAGGTGTCGGGGCCGAAGAACACCGCATCGGCGTCCACGGTGGGGTAGCGCGAGTGCACGAAGAGCTGGCCGTCGAGGCTGGACCAGCGGATGCGGCTCGACCACAGCTCGCCTTGTGCCTCGACTGCGCAGGCTTCGCGCAGCAGGGCGAACACCTCCTCGCCGACCACCTCCTGGCGGAAGGGGCGGCTCCAGCCGAAGACGTCCTCCAGGGTGCGTGCCTCGGCGTTGCCCGGCCGCGCGTTGACCCGCTGGTGGGAGAGCGGGGTGAGGGTGGTGAAGCGGTAGCCGCGAGCGGCCAGCAGGCGGCCCAGGCGCAGCAGCGGGTGGTCGGCCGCGATGTCGAGGTGATCCAGGGGGGCAGGCACGGCGTGCTCCTCAGCGGGTCATGGCGGAGAACAGGCGGGTGGCCAGCAGCCCGGCCGGGGTCCAGTGGCTGGCCGGGCCCAGCAGCTCGATCAGCCGCGCCTCGTGGCGGGCGTCGTCGAGTTGCTGCAGCTCGTCCAGCAAGTGGCGCTGTTCCGAGTTCTCCAGGGGTTGCAGCGAGGGTCGCTGGTGCTCCTGGCTGGGCATGTGCGGCTGCCGGTGGCGGCTGCGGAACACGCCGTTGCGCGACAGCGGCGCGGTGCCGGGGCGCTCCCAGGTGCCGGCGATCCAGTCGTGCAGCAATTGCTGCTCGTAGGCGGAGAACACGCCGAACATCGCGGCGCGCTCGCCCTGCACCAGTTGCCAGAAGCGGCTTTCGGCCGGGTCCTGGTGGCGGCGTATCCAGCCGCGACGTTGCAGGGCGGCGAGAAAGCCGGCGATGCCCTCGTCGGCGGCCAGCCACTGGTTCACCGTGCGCCCTTCGATGCGGCAGTAGTCGGAGTGCACCTGCCCGGCGACCCCGCGCTTGCGTTCGAACATCTCCAGCAGCTCGCGCTCCAGGTCGAAGTCGGCGATCACCGCGCGGGAGCCCTTGCCCAGGTCGTTGAGGCGATAACCGAGGGTGACGCGGCGATAGAAGTCCTCCGCGTCGGCCACCTGCGGACGGTTGTCCAGCACCGCCTGCACGGCCTTGTGTGCATGGCCCGTGGCGCTGTTGTCGATGGTGACGTGGAGCTGGAAGTAGTAGGGATCGATGTCCAGCTCGTCGAGTTCGAAGGCGCTGATCAGCAGGTGCAGCGGCAGCTGTTCGTAGCCCAGGTTGTAGCCGATCACCTCCGGCAGGAACTCTTCCGCCAGCGCCCCGAGCGCCAGCTGGGTGGTGCCCTGCAGGTAGTGCTCGTCGTCCAGCCCGGCGAGGTCGTCGCAGCCCTGACTGGCCAGCAGGCGGCGGTACAGCAGCACGTGGTTCTGCGCGGCGACGCCATCGCCCAGCTCTTCGAGGAAGGTACGCACCAGCGGCGTGAAGCGGGTGTCGCGCCAGTGGCGCAGGGTGCCGTGGAGCCAGGCACCGTCCACCAGCTTGGTGGGGGCGACGCCGCGAAGGAAATACAGCGCGTGGGAGCGGTCGCCGAAGTAGCGGCGGCCCGCGCCATGGCGGCGCTCCTCCAGGTAGGTGGCGTACTGGTGGGTGACCTCGGCCGCGTTGCGGCGTGACCAGGCCGAAAGGTCCTCGGGCGAGGCCGGCAGGTCGCAGGGCAGGGCGGCCGCCTGGCGCAGTTGCTCCTGTAAAAAGGCACGGGCTTCGTCCAGGTTCTGCGCCGGCCGCTGCAGCAACTCCTGGTAAAGGTGCTGGGCAGGGCCGAGCGGGGCCATCGGCAGGGGCACATCGGCCTGCGTGGTATCGACGGGGCTGAGGACGGACATCGGCAGTATCTCCAGGACGGGCATGACTTCGCGAAGCGGGCGCATCGCTGCTCTCGTGCGGGCGCTTGCGCACCTCTTGGTTGTGAGGGGCGTGCGGCGGAAAAGATTCCGACTTAATTCGCCTGGCGAAACGACTGGAACCGGGCGGGCGCTGCGGGCGTCCTCATGGGGTGCATACCTGACGGAGAAGGCTCGATGACTAACGGTCCGCCCAGTGGTTTCGGGATAGAAGAGGAGTATTTCGTCGTCGACCTGGAGACGCGCGAGTTGGCCCGGGGCCCGTTGCAGCACTACGTCGAGGCCTGCCGGCAGGCGCTCGGCGCGCAACTGGCCACGGAAATGTTCACCACCCAGATCGAGATCGCCACGCCGGTGCTGCACGGCCTGGAGGAGGCGCGCGGTTGCCTGGCCCGGGCACGCGCCACCCTCGACGAGCTGGGCCGCCCCCATGGGCTGGGCATCCTCGCGGTCGGCACCCATCCGCTGGGTGGCTGGCGCCAGCAGCAGGGCAGCGCCTCGCCCCGCTACCAGGAACTGTTCGAGGACTACCAGCTGGTGGCCAGGCGCAGCCTGCTGTCGGGGCTGCACGTGCACGTGGGCATCGCCGAGGGGCTGGACCGCATCCGCGTGATGAACCGCGTGACGCCCTGGCTGCCGTTGCTGCTGGTGCTCGGTGCCTCCTCGCCGTTCTGGGAGGGGCGTCCTTCCGGGCTGCTCAGCTACCGCCAGGCGGCCTGCGGGGAATGGCCGCGCATGGGCATTCCCGAGCATTTCGAGGACGAGGCCGCCTACGGCGCCTACCGGCGGCTGCTGCTGGAGGCCGGGCTGGTTCGTGACGAGGCCGACGTCTGGTGGACGCTGCGGCCCTCGGCCCGCTACCCGACCCTGGAGCTGCGCATCGCCGATGCCTGCCCGAGGCTCGAAGACGTGCTGTGCATCGCCGGCCTGTTCCGCGCCATGGTGGCCTTCGCCTCCAGCGGCGAAGAACCGGCCTGGGTGCGCGACCCGCTCACCCGGCTGATCACCCGCGAGAACCATTGGCAGGCCATGCGTCATGGCCGTCACGGCCGCTTCCTCGATCCACTCACCCGTACCTCGACCGGCCTGCGTGAATGGCTGGAACAGGTGCTCGGGCTCATCGGCCCCGAGGCGCAGGCGGCCGGTGATGGCGCGGCGCTGGAGCGGGCACGCTGGCTGGCAGAGGCGGGCAGTGGGGCGGAGTTCCAGCTCGGCTTCCAGGCGCGACGATGCGCCGAGGGACGGGGCGAGCGCGAGGCGCTGGTGGACCTGGTGGATGAGTTGCTGCAACAGACGAGGGCGGGCTGAATGCGGCCCGGGCTCCGCCTGAGCGGAGCCTGGGCCCGTACTACGGATTACGAGCTACGACCACCGCCGTGGCTCTTCTGGCCGCCCTTGCGGCCCGCCTCGGAAGCGCGCTCGCGGTCGTTGGCGAAATTGCCGCCGCTGTTCTGCCCGCCTTTGCGGCCGGCTTCGGAGGCTTTTTCACGGTCGTTGCTGAAGTTGCCAGGGTTCTTGTTGCTCATGGTTCTACTCCTTAGGTGGCAGGCCGGGGTTGGCCTTACCTGAGTTCTGAGCGGGGCCGGCGGAAATTGTTCGACTCGCTTCGCGCTTCGCTAACCCACTGATCGACAAGCGGTTTTTCTGATGGCTGGGCGATGGCGCGGTGATGTGCGGAGGATGTCGCGAGCGTCCGGGACGGGTCGATTTCCTGAACCTGCAGGCGGATGGGCCTTCCAACCGGGTATGTGGATGGCACGGCGTTGCCTCCGACAGCTCATCGATCCACGACGGAGGACCCTCTCATGTCAGAACCCTTTTCCTACTTCTGGATCGCCATGGCGGCGATCCTGATCCTGCTGGACCTGTGGGCCATCATCAGCGTCTTCCGCAGCGACAAGACCGTGGGCACCAAGGCCCTGTGGGCGCTGGGCATCTCGATCTTCCCCATACTCGGCCTGGTCTACTGGGGCATCGCCGGGCCTCGCGGCGTGGTCAGCGGCCCCTCGTCGCCGGAGCACAGCAAGTAGCCGGAATTCCACCCGCTCGGCGATGAGCCGAGCCGGGTGTGTCACCTTCACCTCCTTATCCACCCCGGGCACTCCACTTGGCCCGCGGTGGATTTTTTTTGGTGGCGTCCGTGCTGGCAATCAGCGCATCCGCATCCAGCTCGGCTCGTCGCTCAACGCGGGGTGATCGTGGGCGGCGAGGAACACCGGCAGGTCACGCCGGGCGATCCACAGGTCGCCCTGCCACTTGAGCACGTTCACCTGCTGGCTGGTCCAGGTCATGCGGGCGCGTAGCGGGGTGGCATCCGGGTCGCGGTGGCGGTCGTGCAGGGTTACTCCTGGGCATATCAAGGAGCTGCCGCCATTCGCTGTCAAACGCATGGGCTCTGTCTGCGTTGGCTGTTGGGAACGTGATGCGCAGCCTCGGTCACGGTGCCTTTCGGGCATTGATCGCGCCCCGTCACGCCCACCGCGTGGGTTTCGCTTCGCTCTACGCCGCCCTGCGCAAGCCACTGCGCCCCGAGCGTGATCCCTCCGGTGCCCACCGTCGGTCGCTGCGTTGCCGGCCCGGGTGTCATCGACCTGAACGAGTTGGGCCCATCCGGTTCCCATCTGATGCAAGCCCCATCCCGGCCTGCCTCTTCCCGCCGAGCAGTGCGCTCACCTTCGTCAAGGCGCCGGTGCCGGTTGGAACCGCCTGGGGTGGCAGGGCCGATCAGTCCTTCGCCGGTGCGTACCGCAGTCTTCGCTCGCGTCCTTCCCGATCCTTCCTGTTACCGAATCGCGCGTCCGTGCTTTGGCTGGCGCGCTTCACCCACAGCGCAATGCTGAGGAGAAGACCATGAACCGCTATCACATCCTGCCCGTCATCAACGGGTGGGTCCTGCGGGAAGAACGAAGTGGCAGCACCATCGTCACCACCGAAACCCGGGAGCAGATCCTGGCCCTGGCCGGCAAGCTGCTGGATGGCCATGCGGCCCGCGTATGGGTCCATCGCCCGGATGGAACCGTCGAGCAGGAGCTGGCCTATCCGCAGGACAAGGTCGGGGACCCGGCCTGATATCGCCTTCCCATCAGAATTACCGTTTATCCATCAATGGCTTAGCGAAGCGGAAATCAGTGCGAACTGTTCGCGACAGGCTCCATCAGAACTCATGAAGGCCAATTCCGGCCGTTCACAGAAGGAGACATTCCATGACTTCCAACAAGAACCCCGGCAACTTCGCCAACGACCGCGAGAAAGCATCCGAAGCGGGCCGCAAGGGTGGCCAGAACAGCGGTGGCAATTTTGCCAACGACCGCGAGAAGGCTTCCGAGGCCGGTCGCAAGGGTGGTCAGCACAGCCATGGTGGCCGTAGCTGATGCAGCAGAGGGGGCCCGCTGCGGCGGGTCCTCGCTTCATCGGGATGGAGCAGGTTCCATGCACGGACAACCGAGCGCACTGGATATCCAGATGACCCTGCAGGGCCGCTTGCCGGGCTGCGAGGTCAGCGTGGCGTTCGAGGGTGACGACCGCTTCGCCCTGCACATCCTCAACGGTGCGACCGGCGAAGCCTTCTCGGTCCCCGGGTTACCCCTCGCCGAGTACGGCAGCCGTCGGCGCCTGGCGAAGCTGGGCAAGCAGATTTTCGAAGACATGGTGCTGCTCAAGGCCGGCGTCCCCATCGGGCGTATCCATCGGCAGGGCACCGCCATCGCGTCCACGTCCGACCCGCGCGTCCCGCCGGGCAGCGCCCCCGCCCGCCAGGGTTGATCACCCCGCGCCTCGTCGAGGCGTCACCTTTCCTTTCCGACCAGTTGCGCCACGCGCTCGGCCAGTTCCGCGCGGCGGAAGGGCTTGGCCAGTACCTCGATGCCCTCCATCTGCGCAGGGGTGAGGTTCGAGTAGCCGGTGATGACCAGCACCGGCAGCGCAGGGGCACGCTGGCGCAGGTCTTCCACCAGCTGTGCGCCGGTACGGCCCGGCATCAGGTGGTCGGTGACCAGGATGTCCGGCTCCAGGCCGTCGTCGAGCAGGCGCAGCGCGGTGCTGGCCGAGTCGGCCTCGGTGACCCGGTAGCCCAGGTCGCGCAACTGCAGGGCGGTGGTATGGCGGACCATTTCCTCATCGTCCACCAGCAGCACATGGGTCGGCCGGGGCGCCTGGGGTTCGTCCACGGGAGCGGCTTCCTCGTCCTCCGCCCGGGTGTGGCTGAGCGGCAACCAGATGGTCACCCGCGTGCCGTTGCCCGGCGTCGAGTCGATGCCGATGCCGCCACCCGACTGCGCCGCCAGGCCCTGGACCATGGACAGGCCGAGGCCCGTGCCCTTGCCCACGCCCTTGGTGGAGAAGAAGGGTTCCAGGCAGCGCCCGAGCACGTCCGCGCTCATGCCGCTGCCGTTGTCCTCCACGCTCAGGCTCACGTACTGCCCGGCGGGCACGCCGCTCACCTGGCCCTCGGCGAGGTCGTCCCGGGTGGCGCTGATCACCAGCCGGCCACGGCCGTTCATGGCGTCGCGGGCGTTGACGGCGAGGTTGAGGATGGCGAGTTCGAGCTGGTGCGGGTCGACCGTCACCGCCGGCAGCCGCTCGGGGATGTCCAGCGCCACGTCGATCATCGGCCCCAGCGAGCGCTCCAGCAGGTCGCGCATGTCTTCGACCAGCGTGCGCAGGGCCACCGCCTGGGGCTTGAGGGTCTGCCGGCGGGCGAAGGTCAGCAGCCGCCCGACCAGGATGCGCGCGCGGTCCGCCGCCTGCAGCGCGCCGTCGATGAGGCTGCGGCTGCGGTCGTCGTCTAGGCGCCGGCGGATCAGCTCCAGCGAGGCCATGATCGGCGTCAGCAGGTTGTTGAAGTCGTGGGCGATGCCGCCGGTGAGCTGGCCGATGGTTTCCATCTTGCGGGCTTCGTGCAGCTGCGCCAGCGCCGCTTCACGCTGCGCGACCATGGCGGCGACACGCGCCTCCAGGCCCTCGTTCAGTTCCCGCAACTGGGTTTCGGCATGCACGCGCGAACTGATGTCCATGCACACGCAGAGCATGCCGTTGACGCGGCCGTGCTCGTCCACCAGCGGGGTGATCTGGCTGTGCACCCAGGCGGGCCGGCCGTCGGGGCGCCGGTAGCGCTCGGTCAGCTCGACCGGCGAGCCGGCCTCCAGGGCGCGCTGGTGGAGGATCGACGAGGGGCCGTTGGGGTGGGTGATGTCCTGCTGGCGCAAGCCGAGCAGGGCCTCGCGTGGCCGGCCGACGATCTGGCAGTAGCGGTCGTTGACGCGGGTGAAGTTCCAGTTGCGGTCGTACACGGCGATGCCCGCGCTGGCCTGGTCGAACATCGCCGACAGCTGTGCCGAACTGGCATGCAGGGCGCGTTCGGCGCGCAGGTGGTTGATCAGCACCCAGGCCAGCTTGGCGGCTTCCTCGACCAGCCGTTGCTCGGGTTCCGAGAAGGCGTGGGGGCGGTCGTGGTGGATCGCCAGCACGGCTTCCAACTGGCCGTGGCGCATCACCGGCACATGCAGCGTGGCGGCCAGGCCCAGCTCCAGGGCCAGCGCCGTTTCGCCGGACGCGAGGCCGGTTTCCTGGCGGATGTCCTCACGCGCGACGCTGTCGCCCGCCTGCAGGGCGGCCAGCAGCGAGGCGCCGAAATTGCGGTAGCGGTGGTGGCCGGCCGCGGAGCGCGCGCCGTTCAGGTATTCCTGGCGCACGCTGAAGGTCTGGCCGTCGCTGTTGTCCTCGCCGAACAGCACCCGGGTCGCGCCCAGTTCTTCGCCGAGCCGGCGCGCCGTGGTGGCGGCGATCTGCTCCGGGTCGCTGATGGAAGGCAGCGTCTGGCCGAGTTCGAGAAGAAAGGCCTGGCGCCGCTCGAAGCGCACGCGCTCGGTGGTCTCGCTGACGATGCACAGCACGCCGCCCACCGAGCCGTCGGCCTCGCGCACCGCCGAATAGGACACGTCGAAATACACCGTCTCGCCCAGGCCGTGGCGCTCGATGTAGAAGGGGCGGTCCTTGGCCGCGAAGGTCTCGCCGGTCTCCAGCACGCCGCGCAGCAGGGGGCCGAGGTCGTCCCACAGCTCGCTCCAGTTTTCCCGCGCCGGTCGCCCCAGTGCACGTGGGTGCTTGGCGCCGATGCTCGGTGCATAGGCGTCGTTGTACAGCGCCACGAACTCGGGCCCCCAGAACAGCACGATCTGCGCCTGGGCAGGCAGCACCATGGCCATCAGCGTCTTCAGGGCGGCCGACCATTCCTGCGGCGGGCCGAGGAAGGCCGGGTCGAAGTCGCCGGCCTGCAGCCGGGCGCCGATGTCGCCTCCGTTGTGCAGGAAGCCGAGGGCAGCGGGTGGGGTGTCGTTGCGGTCGGTGTCGTGGGGCGATTCCATGGTTCGGGTCATGTTCTGCGCGTGTGCGGTCAACAACTATGAGCGGCAAAGCGGCCAGGGCGTTCCGTTCGCGTGGCACGGTACCGCGCGCCGGTATGAAGAAAGCAGCCGCTTCGGCCGGCGGCAAGGCGAGGGGCGGGATACCTCGACTGGTCTACTCTTTTTTCTCTCCAGCCAAAGGACGAGACCGATGGAAGACATTCGCCACACCGCCGTGAACGATGCCCTCTGGGTGGCCCTCGAGGCCGTGCTGGCCGCCGCCCTGGACGCGGGGCTGGACCGCGAGCAGCTGCTCCGCGCGGCCAAGCGCGAGGCCGCCACCGGGTTGAGCGCCAATGCCGTGCAGGCACCGGAGTTCATCGAACTGGCGGTGCTGCGCCGGCATATCGGCCCGAAGATCTGAGCGCAGCCTTCTTTCAGTGGCGGGTGGGGGTGGTGTCGCGCTTGCGTTGCTGCTTGATGCGGTACATCTCGCGGTCCGCGCGGCGGATGGCCTCTTCGGCATCGATGCCGTTCGGCAACAACGCCACCACGCCCGCGCTGGCACCGGCGTAGTCGAGCCGCTCCTGCTCCCCGCCCATGTCGTAGTGGCCGAGGGTCGCCTTGGCCAGGCGCTGCTGCAGGTGCTCGGCGGCGCGGAGCATCTCGCTCGCCAGGTCCAGTTGCTCGGAACGCGGGCCCAGGGCGACGACGACGAACTCGTCGCCCCCGGTGCGGCCCAGCATGTCGCTGGTGCGCAGGCTGCCCTGGAGGTTCCTGGCCACCTGGGCGAGGAACAGGTCCCCCGCCTGGTGGCCGTGGGTGTCGTTGATCGACTTGAAGCCGTCGAGGTCGACCACGCCCACCAGCAGGTAGCGCTCCTCGCGCTGGGCCAGCGCCAGCAGGCGCGGGATCTCGGCGAGGATGGCCCGGCGGTTCCACAGCCCGGTCAGCGCGTCGGTCAGGGCCAGCCTGGCGAGCTCCGCGTTGCTGTTCTGCAACTGCTCGACGAGCATTTCCCGCTCCAGGGAAATGCTCAGCAGCCCGGACAGCAGCATCAGCGTCGGCTGTACTTCCGGGGCATGCTCGATCTGGTTGGAGCTGGCGGCGCAGATGGTCCCCAGGAGACGGCCGTCGCGCGCTCGCAGCGGCGCGCTGGCATAGGTGCGGATGCCCAGCGCCCTGGCCGCGTCCGAATCCCCCCAGCACTCGGACACGTCGTTCGAGAAGAGGCGGTTCTCGGTCAGCGCTCGCTTGCAGAGGGTGTCGTCCCAGGGCACTGAAAGCCCCTCGGGTATCTCCATCTCCCCGGTATTGCGGGCGAACTCCACACGCTGGGTGCCGGCGTCGAGGTCGATGGTGGTGAGGTAGGTCGATTCCATGCCGGTGACGCGGCTGAGCAGCGTCAGCAACGGACGGGTCAATTGCTCGACCGTCTTGGCTTCTGGAACGGTTTCAGAAAGAAGAGACAGTAGGTTTTCCATGCTGAACTTCACTGGCGCATGACGGCGAGAATTGTTGCTCAACCTCCTTCCCGGTGAGTAGCTCCGTGATGTCGCGGTCTTCGATTATGCAGATTAGTCGACTTTTTCCGCGGCTTCGCTTGGCTGCGACCAACGACAGAACCCGGCCTCGCGGGGGGCTTCGTACCTCAACCCAACCTACGGATCACTCCGGTTCCTGCCGATGCCTCGGCCACCCGTGCGCCTCTTATATCCATATGCGAATCGGTTATTTATTTATCGGATTAATGGTTATTTAGGCTATATGCGATCAACCAGGCGGTGCCGCTGAAAGCGCCGTCCCTGACGCATTCCTTCCGTTGCCTGCCGAGATCTCCATGACCGCTTCGATAGCCGCCCGCCCTGATGCCTTGGCCAGTGCCCTGGTCAGCGCCCGGGCACTGGGCAAGTCGTTCGGCGCCAGCCCCGTGCTCCAGGGCATCGACCTCGACCTGTTTCCCGGGGAAGTGGTGGCGCTGCTGGGGGCCAACGGTGCCGGCAAGTCGACCCTGGTCAAGGTGCTCGCCGGCAGCCATGGCCACGACGCCGGCGAGTTGCGGGTGCAGGGCAGGGCGGTGCGCTTCGCCTCCCCCCAGGCGGCGCGCCGTGCCGGGATCGTCGCCGTACACCAGCACGTGGACGATGCGGTGGTGCCGGGCCTCAGCGTGGCGGAGAACCTGGTGCTGGACGAACTCTGCCAGCCCGGCAACGGCGTCTGGGCCGGGCGGGGGCGGTTGCGTGAGCGCGCCGCGCACATCGCCGCCGGGCTCGATCTGCACCTGCCGCTGGATGCGTCCATCGAATCGCTGGGCACCGCCGAGCGGCAACTGGTGGTGCTGGCCCGCGCCCTGGCGCTGGAGCCGCGCCTGCTGATCCTCGACGAGCCCACCGCATCGCTGTCGGCCAGCGAGGCCGAGCGCCTGTTCGCATTGATCGACAGCCTGCGCCAGCGCGGCGTGGCGATCCTCTACATCTCCCATCGCCTGTCCGACCTGCAGCGCATCGCCGACCGCGCCATCGTCCTGCGCGATGGGCGTCTGGCCGGCGAGTTCGCCGCGCCGCTGGACCTTGCCGCCGCCGTGGTGGCGATGCTCGGCTCGGCCCTGGCGGCGGTCACGCTGGAGCGCCACGCCCCCGGCCGCGAGGTGCTGGCGGTGCGCGGATGCCGGCTCGATGCGCGCGGCGCGCCCTTCGACCTCAGCCTGCACGAGGGCGAGGTGGTGGCGCTCACCGGCCTGCTCGGTGCCGGCAAGAGCGAGATCGCCGAGCTGCTGTTCGGCCTGCGCCGCGCCGCTGCCGGGCGCATCACCCTCGACGGCCGGCCCTGGGCGCCGGCCTCGCCACGCCAGGCCATCGCCGGGGGCGTGTTCATGGCCACCGAGGACCGCACGCGCGGTTCCCTGGTGCCGGGCTTCTCCCTGGCGCGCACCCTGACCTTGCCGTTTCTCGCGCGCTTCAGCCGCGCCGGGTTCATCGACCGCCGCGCCGAACGCGACGCGGTGCAAGCCCAGGTGCAGGCGCTGGGCATCAAGTGCGCGGGCATCGAGGTGCCCATGGACACCCTCTCCGGCGGCAACCAGCAGAAGGTGGTGCTGGCCCGCTGGCTGCTCGGCGAGGGCCGTGTGCTGATCCTCGACGAGCCTTTCCAGGGCGTGGACATCCGCGCCCGCCGCGAGATCGGTGCGCGCATCCGCGCCAGCGCCGCCGGCCGCGCCACCCTGGTGATCTGCACCGACCCCGACGAGGCGCTGGAGATCGCCGACCGCATCCTGGTGGTACGCGATGGCGCCGTGGTCGGTGGCCACGCCAACGACGGCCTGCAACGCGCCGACCTGGTGGCGCAGCTGGCCGGCGTCCCCGCGCACCCCCTTTCCGACTACCCGCATCGCCAAGGAGCCGCGCGTGCCTGAATCCTCTTCGCCCTCGACCTTCACCCCGCCCCTGGGGGCGACGCTGCTGCGCCTGGCCATCCACTACGGCCTGTTGCTGGTGCTGGGGCTGATCCTGGTGCTGTTCGCCGTGCTGGAGCCGGCGTTCCTG